>NZ_CP088923.1:2717176-3034353 GCF_021545845.1 Rhodanobacter thiooxydans | reverse complement strand
GGAATTTCGTCTCGGCGCAGGCCATCCTGCAGCGCGCTCGCTCGCTCGTGCCGGATGACCGGCAACTGCAGTTCCAGCTGGCGACGATCGACAACAACCTCGGCCACACGATGGAGGCGCGCGGCCAGCTGGACGAGGCGATGCTCTCGTACCAGAGCATGCTGCCGCTGATGCGCAAGCTGGTCGCGGCCCAACCCGACAATGCCGAGTGGTCGGCGTCGCTTGGCGCGGCACACAACAATCTGGGCAAGCTGGCGCTGATGCGTGGCGAACTGGCCACGGCCATCGCGCAGTATGGCGCCGATGATGCGATCGAGTCTGCGCTGGCGGCGCGCGATCCGAAGGACACCGACCAACGCGACAGCATGCTGATCGTCCGCGCCATCCTGGGGCGCACGCGGGCGCTGGCCGGCGACGTTACCTCCGGCATCGCCGGATTGCAGCAGGCGGTCGACATCGCCACGCAGTTGCAGGTAATCGACTCGGGTAATGCCGGCTTTCAGGAACACGCGGCGTTGTACGCCACCCAGTTGAGCCGGTTGCGGCGGCTGAGCGGCGACGGGGCAGCGGCGGCCGCGCTCACCGCGCGGGCATTGACGACCTTCGCCAGCCTGACCCGGCAGGATCCGGGCAACACGGCCTGGCGGCGCGAATTTGCCGAGGCGCAACTGGAGCAGGCCGCGCAATCGCGGGGCGCCGGTCGAACCGAGCTGGCGCGCGCGCAGGCCCGCGCCGCACTGCGCCTGCTCGATCCGCTGCGCGCCCAGCAACCGGACGATCGCGCCACCTTGCTGGCAACGGTGGGCGCGAAGCTGTCGCTTGCCGTGGTCACCGACGATGCAGCTGCCGCGCAGCAACTGCGCAACGACACCTTGAGCGTGATGCAGGCAGTGAGAAGCGGCGGCAGCGATCCCCGGCTGCTGGCGTTGCGGGTCGAGGCGCTGCTTGCGCTCGGCAGAAAGGCCGAAGCGCAACCGTTGATCCAGCAATTATGGAACAGCGGCTACCGCGACATGGCGCTGGTGAACGTATTGCGGCGCGCGCACATCGACTACCCAGCCAATACGGCATTCCAGCAGAAACTGCTGGCGGCAATCGACACGAACGCTCGCCCGTAAGGGCGGGCGCAACGGACAGGGGAAATGGCAGCACCAGCAAGCGTGGTATCGGCTCAACCCCCATCACCAAGGAATCCATCATGCCGAACAATTTTGATGTCACCCTCGACAAGAGCATGATCCCGTGGTGTCTCGACATCGGCCAGCACGGCAATGCGAACGTCAGCCGAAGTCCCGACCGGCAGACCATCACGTGGCGGCTGACCGGGAACGCCGCCACTGGAAAGTTCAACTCGCAACAGGACTCCCCGCCGGGTTTTGCCTGGATTGGCAAGCTGCCGCCGGCGGGCATCTTCGGCGACCCCGAGCTGGGCGAGAACGGCAAGGAGCTCAGCATCAGCGATCTCAACAACAGCGCCGCCACGTCGGGAGAGTGGGTCTATCAGTTGAGCGCCAAGATCGGCGACCAAGTCTACCAGTCGCGTGTGACGTCCATGACCGCTACCACGACGAGCCCCACGATCAAGAACACCTAGCAGGGTGTTGGAAAACATCCTGCCGGTGCGGGCCATGGAAGGCCCGTCGCGAAGCAGGCACGCCAGGTGCGTGCTTCGGCGCAGCCAGCCACGGACGTGTGCCGAAGTTGGCGCGCTGCACAAAGGAAGGGCAGCCCTTTCCCGACAACCCGCCAGCGGGTCGCGTGCAGATCCGCAACCCGGCGGGGCAGGCACACCCCGCCAACAACGATCTTCAACCAGTTCTGGAGAACATCGTGTCCATTACCGAAAATCAGCCCAACCCGGGTGCGCCGCTGCCGGACAGTGAAGAGAGAGGTGGGGCGAGCCACGAGAGCGGGCCGGCGCCCGAGCAGACCACGAGCCCATTGTCGCCGGATACCACCACCGCACCGCTGATCAAGAACAACTGACGCGCCGCCGCCAACAGCGAGTCAAACATCGGGGCTAGTCCGATTCCATGGGGAAGCGGACGGCGATGGCTTGCTCCGCATCACCGGGCCGCGAGGCCATGCATTGTCCACCGTGATACTCAGCATCATCCGGAAGCCGCCATGACTCCCTTGGTTGTCGGTGTCACCAGCCATCGCAATATTCCCGCGCACGAGATCGAACCGATCCGGCAGCGTGTGCGGGATTTCCTGGCGCGACTGCGGCGCGACTTCCCCGGGTTGCCGCTGGTGGTGGTGTCCGCACTGGCCGAGGGCGGCGACCAGCTGGTCGCGCACGAGGCGCTCGCCGTCGGTGCGCGGCTGGTGGCGCCGCTGCCGCTGCCACCGGACATGTACGTCGAGGACTTTTCCAGTGCGGCCGTGCGTGCCAGCTTTCACCTGCTGTGCAACCAGGCCGAGATCGTGCTGCTGCCGCAGCTGATGGGACAACCGCGGCAGGCGATCGGCTCACCGGGCGTGGCGCGCGATCGCCAGTACGCCAAGGCCGGCGTCTATATCGCCAGCCACTGCCATATCCTGCTGGCGATCTGGGACGGCAAGGTATCGGGCCGGCTCGGCGGCACCGCGCAGATCGTCAACTATCATCTGAGCGGTACTATGCCCGGCCTGATCGACCGGCGCCGGGATACACCCCACGTGCTGGGCGGCGGTGACGAGAGCCTGCTCTACCACATCGTCTGTTCGCGCGACGGGGTCGATGGCGCGCCGGCCGCCGGGCTGCTGCCATTGCAGACGTTGTGGCGCACGGCCGATACGGTGGCAGCCGCCGGCAACCTGCCGGCGGATTTTCAGCTGATGTTCGCGCGCATGGTCGAGTTCAACGGCGAGTGCGACACGTATGCCGACGAGATCGCGACTTCGACGCGACCGGCCGACACGGTGGATGCCACGGCAGACGTCGACGGCCTGTTTCGCGCTGCCGACTGGCTGGCGCTGCACTTTCAGCGGCGCGTGTTGCTGGCGATGCGCCTGACCTACACGCTGGCGGCACTGATGGGTATCGCCTTCACCTTCTACGCCCACCTGCCCGCGCAGGATTTCCTGATCTACCTGTTCCTGTTGCTGTTCGCCAGCGGCGGTGCGGTGGCGATGCTTGCCAGGCGCCGCGGCTGGCATCGCAAGTACCTGGACTACCGCGCGCTGGCGGAGGGTTTGCGGATCCAGTCGTACTGGCAGCGGGCGAACATCGCGGCGAACGCCGACCACGAGTTCGCCCACGACAACTTCCTGCAGAAGCAGAACATCGAACTGGGCTGGATCCGCAACGTCATGCGCGCCGCCGGCCTGCAGGCGGCGATCCGGCCGGCGCAGCCGCCACCCGCGGCATTGGCGCAGGTCATTGCGGAGTGGGTCGGCGAATCCGGCAAGTCCGGACAGCTGCATTACTACGAACGCAAGACCGCCGAGCGCACCGGGCTGCACCATGTCACCGAGGCGGTCGGCTCGCTCAGCCTGTGGGGCGGCGTGGCGATCAGCGTGTTCCTGGCGGTGTTCGTGCACCGGCTGTCGCACGACACCAAGACCATCCTGGTGCTGGTCATGGCGGTGCTGTCGATCATGGCTGCCGTGCGTGAGGCGTATGCCTACCGCAAGGCCGACAAGGAGCTGATCCGGCAGTACCGTTTCATGCAGCGCATCTTCACCAGTGCACGCGCGGCGCTGGATCGCACGAGCGATCCCGCGCTGCAGCGGCAGATCCTGCTTTCACTCGGCGACGCCGCGCTCACCGAGCATGCCGAGTGGACCCTGATGCAACGCGAGCGGCAGGTCGAGCACAGCAAGCTCTGATCGTTTCGGCTGGCCGGCTGACGGTTCCTGGGAGCCCTGCCGACCCATCAAGGAGGTGTGCCCAGCTCGTGCGGCGCAGCGGTCTCCGCCACCCGCTGCCATGCGTGCAGGCCGAGCACCGCCAGCAGCACGAAGCCGGCATATAGCACCGAAGTGATCAGCAGGTGCTTGTAGACGTACTCGCCCACGTAGATCACGTCCACCGCGATCCACAGCCACCACGAGGCGACGTGCCGCTTCGCCTGCCACCACTGCGCGACCAGACTGAAGGCGGTCAGCGCCGCATCCAGCCATGGCAGCGCGGCGTCGGTGCGGTAGTGCATGAACGCGCCCAGCGCCAGCGCACCGAGGCAGCCGATGGCCAGGTGCGCGATGGCCTGCCGCGGCGGCAGGGCGGCCACTTCCACGCGGCCGTCCCCGCCCAAGTGCTGCAGCCAGCGCCACCAGCCGTAGCCGATCAGCACCGCGAAGGCCAGCTGCAGCAGCGCATCGGAGTACAGCTTCGCGTGGACGAACACCCACGCGTAGACCAGCACCGAGACCAGTCCCACCGGCCAGCACCACGGGCGACGGCGGGTGGTGAGCCAGACGGCCCAGGCGCTGACCAGCGCGGCGACGAGTTCGACCCAGCTCATCGCAGGCGCTCAGAACGCCACGGTCAACGAGAGCCGGGCCAGCCGCGGCGCACCCGGGAACAGGTAGCGGTCGCCGCCGGTGCTGCCGGTGTCGCGCCAGTAGAAGCGGTCGAACACGTTGTCGACGTTCAGCCGCCAGATCAGTGCGTGGTCGCGCCACCGGCTCTCGTAGCGCAGGCCGGCGTCAAACACGTGGTAGGCCGGAACCTTGACCGTGCCATCGGGCGTGGCGGGATTGCTGCCGGCGTAGCGCCAGCCGCCGAGCACGCTCAGCTGCGGGGCGAACGGCAGGCGGTAATCCAGATAGACGGCCGAACGCACGCGCGGCACGTTGATGACCTGGTGGCCTTCGTAGCCGGGCGTGCCGGTGCCCTGCGCACGGGCGCGAATCAGGTTGATGCTGGCGGTAAGGCGCAGGTCGTCGCTGATGCGGCCGGCAGCGCCGAGCTCCAGCCCGCTGTGCACCTCGCTGCCGCGCTGCACGAAGGTGAAGCCTTCGGGCGTGCTGTCCGGTTGCGCGAACTGGTAGGCCTGACGGGTGCGGTACAGCGCGGCATTGAAGCTGAGCGCGTCGCTCCAGTCGTACTTCACGCCGGCCTCGAGCTGGCGCGACAGCACCGGCGCCAGCGTGGTGCCGCCATTGGAGGTCCAGTATGGCGCCTGGGCGCCCAGCGACAGGCCCTTGCTGTAGCTGAGGTAAGTGGTCAGTGGCGCGATGGGCTGCCACATCAGCGCCGTCTGCGGCAGGAACTTGCTCAGCCGGGTGTCGCGCTGGAGCAGCCCGCTGCTGTCGTAGTCGCGCTCGTGCAGGCGCACGAAGCGACCGCCGCCGAGCAGTTGCCAGTGCTCGCCCAGGTGCAGGCGGTCGAGCGCGAACAGCGAGTGCTGCCAGCTGGTCAGCGTGCGCGCGGACGGGCCGGGTTGGTTCGGCGAGGGGGCGAAGTAGGGCGGGTTGGCGTCGTCGATGTTGGCCGTGCCCACATAGTCGTAGACGTACGGCCGCTGGTCGAGGGTGCGGCGGAACGCGCTGGCACCGAGGCTGATCTCATGCCCGATGGCGCCGGTGTCGAAGCTGCCCTTGAGCACGGCGCGCAGCTCGTCGTTGACGCGGGTGTCGCCGGGGCTGCGGAAATCGTAGACGTCGTAGTCGCCGTTCGGCGCAAAGAAATAGCCCGGCGTGACGCCGCTGGCGCAGGCCGGCGAATAGAAGCAGCCGTAGGCGAAGGCGACGTTGTCGTTGATCCGGCTGCGGCTATGGCCGGCCGAGAGCTGCATGCTCCAGGTGTCGCCGAAGCGGTGGTCGAGGCGCGCGGTGGTGTTGCTGGCCGCGATGCCCACCGGCTGCTGCCACGGCTCGAAGCCGAGCATGCGGGTACGGCTGGGGTGGGGTGGCAGGGTCGTGCCGCCCAGCAGCTGGTAGCCGGAGACCGAACGCTGGCCGCTGGTCTGGTAGTCGGTGTCCAGCTGCAGCGTGGTGTCCTGGCTGATCTTCCAGTCCGCCGCCAGCGAGAGGAAGTTGCGCCGGCCGTCGGCGTGTTCGACCCACGAATGCATGTCCTCGTGAGCGGCGTTCACCCGCACGCCGAAGGCGGGCGACAGCCAGCCGCCGACATCCACCGCGACGTAGCGCGAACCGTGCGAGTCGGTGCCGACGGTGGCGCTGCGCACGTCGGCGGGGCGCTTGCTGACGTAGTTGACCAGGCCGCCCGGCGCGACCACGCCGGCTTCGAGCCCGCCCAGCCCCTTGAGGATTTCCACCCGCTGCTTGTCCTCCAGCGGCGTCAGCTGCTCGCCGGTGATGGTCATGTCGTTCAGCCGGTAGCCGGTGGCCAGGTCCAGCGTGAAGCCGCGGATGGCGATGTCCTGGTAGTAGCCGACCGGTGCGTAGTTGTCGCCGAGCGCCGCGTCGGAGCGGGCCAGCTCGCTCAGCGTGCGCGGCTGGCGGTCGTCGATCTGGTCGCGGGTGATCACGCTGATCGCGGCCGGCGTGTCGTGCAGCGGCGCGCTGCCGAAGCTGCCGAAGGTGTCGATCTGCGAGCTGTCGGCGTGGTAGCCCTTGGCGCGGTCGGCTTCCACGTGCACGGGCGCCAGCTGCGTCGTTTGCGGTTTGTCGGCGCTGTCGTCGGCGTGGGCGGGCGCGATGGCCGCGAGCAGGGCGAGCAGCAGGGGAGTGCGGGAAAGTGGCATGGTCGTCGTCGTCGGTGGGTACGGACGAAGCGACGGCGACCCGGCTGTCGCGAGGACGCGCCGGATCTGCAAGCTCCCTACGCCGGTACTAACCGGGTCAGGTTCCAAGGGACTCTCTCAGCCCGGCTTTTGCCGGGCACCCCCGCTTCAAGAACGTCTATTGAACCACGAATCGGCGCCGCGTGGTCAGCCGGCGGCGCGGATGGCCTGCAGCAGGGACTGCCCGGCCGGCGTACGGAACCACGCCGCGTGGCCGCGCAGGAAGGTGTCGTAAGCCACGTCGGCGTTCGCGCGCGAGTGCGTGATGGCGTGGAAGTACTCCACCTCGGACAGCGCGAAATCCACATGCACCAGTGGCAGCAGGTCGGCCAGCAGGTGCAGGTCGGCCGCCTCCAGCGGACGTTGCCGGCGGTAGCCCTCGATCAGCGCACAGGCGATGTCGGGATAGCCGACGTCAGCGTCGGCGTCGAGCGCGAGCCAGGCGATCGCGTTGCGTTCGATCGCGGTGGCCAGATCGAACAGCGCGACGTTGGCGGCGGCGAGGCCGAAGTCGAGCACGGTGCTGATCCGCGCGTCGCTGCCGCCGTCGCTCCAGCACAGGTTGGAGACGTGCCAGTCGCCGTGCGTCCACAGCCGTGGCTGCTGCGCCAGCCGCGGTTGCAGGGCGGCATGCCACGGGCCGAGCAGTTCGGTGAGCTCGCACGGCCAGTCGCGATCGCGCAGATAAGCGGCCAGGCCGGGCCGTTGCGGCAGCTGCGCACGCAGCGCGGCGAGCGGATCGGGCGCGGCGAGCAGCTCGCTGCGCGCAACCAGGATGTGGGTGCCGCGCTGCGGCGCGCGGTAGTCCGCGGCGGCGTCGTGCAGTGCGGCCAGCATGTGGCCGGCGCTGCGGGCGTGGTTCAGGTTCGGCAGCGGTTCCCACGAGATCGCCTCGCGGTACAGGTCGATGCCGGCGGCGCGTTCGTGCACTTCGTAGACCCACTCGCCGATCGCCACCGCGGTCTGTTCCTGCGCATCGCGCAGCACGGCCGGTATCGGCATGCCGCGGTCGCGCAGATGCGCGATGAAGCGGTGTTCCTCGGCGAGCGTGGCGACCGAACGCACGCGGCGGTGGTGGCGCTTGACGAACACGGTGGCGTGCGGCGTCCGGGCCAGGCACGCCGCCGACAGCGGGCGCGGGCTGTGCCAGTCGATGCGGATCGGCGCGCCGAGCGCAGGATAGCCGCGCAGCAGCGTCGCGACTTCGCCGGCGGTCAGCGGTGGCCAGTCCGGCGGCGTGTGGTCGCCGGCCAGCCCGTGGGCGAGATGGAGCGGGTCGTTCATGGGGGTGGTGAAGTCTCCGCGGGCGGGCAGGCCGTGGATTATCCCCGAAAGCGTCGGCCCACCGCTCCGGCCGCCATCGGCGCCGTACGCGCGATCCCTATAATGACCAGCTTTCGCCGCGGTGTTCCACCTGATGAGCGCGATGTTGCTGCTGTTCGCCTGCCTGATCCTCGGCGCCCTGGTGGCGCGCTACGCGCAGCCGCCGGCGGGGATCGTGCCGGGCATCAACTGGTGGGTGCTCAATGTGGCGTTGCCGGCGCTGGTGCTGGAACTGATCCCGAAGCTGAAGTTCGACCCACAGCTGTGGTTCCTGGTGGCGGCCATGTGGCTCACCTTCGGCGGCGCGTGGCTGCTGTTCGGCCTGCTCGGCCCGCGGCTGGGCTGGTCGCGGCAGCGCACGGGCGCGTTGATCCTGGTCTGCGGGCTGGGTAACACGGCGTACATGGGCTACCCGATGATCGAGGCCCTGCACGGCAAGGCGGGCCTGGCGCTGGCGGTGGTGGCCGACCAGATCGGCGCATTTCCGGTGCTGGCGTCGGCTGGCATCGTGGTGGCTTCGGTCTATTCGGGGCGCAGCCTGCAGCTGCGCCTGATCGTCCGCCGCATCGTCACCTTTCCGGCGTTCATCGCGCTGGTGGTGGGTATCATCGCCGGCCTGAGCGGTGGCTGGCCTGAACTGTTGAACGGCGTGTTCGCGCCGATCGGCGCCACGCTGACGCCGCTGGCGCTGTTCTCGGTAGGCTTGCAGTTCAAGTTTCATCCGGGTCAGCGCCAGCTCGGCGCGGCCAGCTGGGGGCTGGGCTGGAAACTGCTGCTGGCGCCGCTGCTGTGCTGGGCGGTGGGCACCGCCGCCGGCGTCGGCGGGCTGGTGCTGACCGTCGGCGTGCTGCAGGCGGCGATGGCGCCGATGGTGTCGGCCACCATTCTGGCCGACGAGTACGGCCTGGAGCCGGCGCTGGCCAATACCGTGCTGGGCGCCGGCATCGTGCTGTCGCTGCTTACCGTCCCGCTGGGCAACTGGCTGCTGGGCGGGTAGGGCTCCCTTGCGTCCGGTCTGCGCTGCCCCGAGACTAGCGCGCAGTCTCATGGGCTGGGGGAGCTCGTGCCATGGCAGGTTTCGATCTGATCAAGCGCATGTTCGGCGATCACGGCGAGCGTCGCGCGGCGCCGCGCAGCGGCGAGCCGGAGGAAGCCTGCATCCTGGTGGTGGACGACTCGCCGACCATCCGCGCGGTGCTCGGCAAGATGCTGGCGCAGAACCGCCACATGGTGTTGAAGGCGGCGGACGGCGAAAGCGCGCTGGAGCTCGCCCGCGCGGAACGCCCCGACCTGATCTTCCTCGACATCGTGATGCCGGGTATGAGCGGTTTCGCGGTGTTGCGCGCGTTGCGCCATGACTTGCTGACCCGCGACATTCCGATCGTGATGATCAGCGGCAACCTGCAGGCGACCGAGCAGTTCTACGTGCAGCGTTTCGGCGCCGACGATTTCATGAAAAAGCCGTTCGGCCGCAGCGAGGTGTTCGCGCGCATCGACAGCCTCACCCGCAGCGGGCGTCTGGTGGTGCGCGCGAGGGCGGAGGCGGAGGGGCTCCCGACCGAGCCCGAGCCGAGCGCGGCCGAGCATGCCGCCATTCCGGATATCGCGATGCCGGACCCGCACGACATGCTGCCGCCCGATGGGCAGGCCTGAGCCGCCCGCGATCGCGCGATGATCCGCGCAATGAGCAAGCCGCCCGACCTACCGATGACCGACCTGCGCGCCGACGTATGGCTGTGGGCCGCGCGCTTCTTCAAGACGCGCAGCCTCGCCAAGCAGGCGATCGATGGCGGCCGTATCGACGTCAATGGCGCTGGCTGCAAGCCGGCGAAGAGTTTGCGCGTCGGCGACCGGCTGAAGATCGGCCGTGGCGAGGAACGGCTGGAAGTCGAAGTCGTGGCGCTGTCCGATCGGCGCGGTCCCGCGGCCGTGGCGCAGGCGCTGTACGTCGAGACCGCGGCCAGCTGCGCGGCGCGCGAGCTGGCGCGCGAGCAGCACCGCCTGGTCGGCCCCAACGGTCCGCCGAAGCGCCCGGACAAGCAGGCGCGGCGCGAACTGCGACGGCTTAGAGATAACCGCTGAGCAGTGGATCGCAGAACGCCGGCCGGATCTGCGGGAATATCCATGTCAATCCAAAGGGTTGGCGCCGCCAACCGGTACGGGCGGAGGGCTCGCATGGACGGACATGCACTGATGAACGGGCTCGGCTTCTTCAAGCGCCTGCTGGGCAGCCAGACCGCCGGCGGGCACCGTGTCGAGCCGCAGGCCGCGCTGGGTGCGCGCATGCTGGTGGTGGACGACTCGCCCACGATCTGCGCGGTGCTCGGCAAGATGCTGCACCAGGACGGCTACGCCGTGCTCAAGGCCACCGGCGGCGTGGAGGCCATCGAGCTGGCCCGCCGCGAACGACCGGCGCTGATCTTCCTCGACGTGGTGATGCCCGGCACCAACGGCTTCGCGGTGCTGCGCACGCTGCGCCACGACCCGCTGACCCGCGACATCCCGATCGTGATGATCAGCGGCAACCCGCAGGCGACCGAGCAGTTCTACCTGCAGCGCTTCGGCGCCGACGATTTCATGCAGAAGCCGTTCGACCGCGACGAGGTCTACCTGCGCATCGGCCAGCTGGTGCGGTCCGGACGTCTGGACGGCCGCTTGCCCACGGCGCCGGCTGCCACCGCGGCGCTGCCGGCACTGGCGGAGGAACTGTCGGCCGATGAACTGGCCGACATTCCCGACATCGCGATGCCTGACGCGGAGGCCGCGCCGCGCCTCGTCGGCACGGCCCCGCTGCGGGTGGTTCCCGGCATCGGCTGAGCGCGCCGACTCAGATCGCCAGGCCCAGCGCCTTCGCCACGCCCGCCGCGTAGGCCGGGTCGGCCTTGGCGAAATGGCCGAGCTGGCGGCGGATGATTTCCTCAGGCACGCCTTGCATCGCCGCGACGATGTTGTCGAACAGCTGCTGCTTCTGATCGTCACTCATCAGACGGAACAGGTCGCCGGGCTGGGTGTAGTCGTCGTTGCCGGCGCGGTGGTCGTAGCGGTCGGCGTCGCCGGAGATCTTCAGCGGCGGCTCCTTCACCGAGGGGTCCTCGACCGGGCCGCCGAACGAGTTCGGCTCGTAGTTCACGCTGCCGCCGCCGTTGTCGCCGTAGCGCATCGACCCGTCGCGCGCGTAGTTGTGCACCGGGCAACGCGGCTGGTTCACCGGCAGCTGGTCGTGGTTCGCGCCGAGCCGGTAGCGTGCCGCGTCGGCGTAGGAGAACAGACGGAACTGCAGCACCTTGTCCGGCGAGAAGCCGATGCCGGGCACCACGTTCGCGGGCGAGAAGCTGGACTGCTCGACCTGGGCGAAGTAATTGCCGGGGTTGCGGTTCAACTCCATCACGCCGACCTCGATCAGCGGGTAGTCCTTGTGCGGCCAGACCTTGGTCAGGTCGAACGGGTTGTACGAAGTTTTCTCCGCGTCGGCCTCGGGCATCAGCTGCACGTATAGCGTCCACTTCGGGAAATCCTTGCGCTCGATCGACTCGTACAGGTCGCGCTGGTGCGATTCGCGATCCTCGCCGATCAGCTTCGCCGCTTCCGCGTTGCTGAGGTTCCTGATGCCCTGCTGCGTCTTGAAGTGGAACTTCACCCAGTGGCGCTCGCCGGCCTCGTTCCAGAAGCCGTAGGTGTGGCTGCCGAAGCCGTGCATGTGGCGCAGCGTGGCGGGAATGCCGCGGTCGCTCATCAGCGTGGTGACCTGGTGCAGCGATTCGGGCGACAGCGACCAGTAGTCCCACATCGCGGTGGCGTTGCGCATGTTCGTGCGCGGGTCGCGCTTCTGCGTGTGGATGAAGTCGGGGAACTTGTACGGGTCGCGGATGAAGAACACCGGCGTGTTGTTGCCGACCAGGTCCCAGTTGCCTTCCTCCGTGTAGAACTTCAGCGCGAAGCCGCGCACGTCGCGCTCGGCGTCGGCTGCGCCGCGTTCGCCGGCCACGGTGGAGAAGCGTGCCAGCATCGGCGTCTGCGTACCGGGCTTGAACACCCTGGCGCGGGTGTATTTCGTGATGTCGCGGGTGATGGTGAGTGTGCCGAACGCGGCCGAGGCCTTGGCATGCACCACGCGTTCGGGGATGCGCTCGCGGTTGAAGTGCGCGTGCTTCTCGAACAGCGCCACATCCTGCACCAGCAGCGGGCCGCGCGGGCCGGCGGTGAGGCTGTTCTGGTTGTCGGACACCGGGGCGCCGGCGTCGGTGGTCAGCGTCTTGCGGTTCTGGCTCATGGCGGACTCCTGTGGGGGACTTGGGTGTTCGGCCAATCTACGCAGGCATGACGATCAATGGAATTCGAATGTTCCGATGCAGGTGATAGCCCAAGACTATCGATGGCGGCCGCTGCCGTGCCTGACAGGACAGCATCGCCGACGAGGCGTGAGCGCAAAGTGGTGGCGGCCGGCGGCATCGCCCGCCGGCCTGGTCAGCCCGGTCGTTTCAGGCGGTACAGCAGTTCCAGCGCTTCGCGCGGGGTCAGCGCATCCGGGTCGATCGCTTCCAGCAGGCGCTCGGCGGCGGAAGGCTGCGCCGGGGCGAACAGGCCCAGTTGCGGCGAAGGTTCGCCGGCCGGCGCGGGTGCGCTGGCGTGCTGGTGCATGCCGCGCTCGAGTTCGGCCAGGGTGCGCTTCGCATCGGCGATCACCGACTTCGGCAGACCGGCCAGCGCGGCCACCTGCAGGCCGAAGCTGCGGTTGGCCGGGCCTTCCTTCACCGCGTGCATGAACACCAGTTGCTCGCCTCGCTTCTGGTCGTGGAACTCCACAGCGTCCAGATGCACGTTGGCGATCGACGCGAATTCGCCGGCCAGTTCGGTCAGCTCGAAATAGTGGGTGGCGAACAGCGTGTAGGCGCGGCTGTGGCGCGCCAGGTGCACGGCGGCGGCGCGCGCCAGCGCGAGGCCGTCATAGGTGCTGGTGCCGCGACCGACCTCGTCCATCAGCACCAGGCTGTCGGCGCTGGCGTTGTGCAGGATGTTCGCCGTCTCGCTCATCTCCACCATGAAGGTGGACTGGCCGCGCGAGAGGTCGTCGCCGGCGCCGATGCGGGTGAAGATGCGGTCGATCGGGCCGATCGTCGCGCTGCTCGCCGGCACGTAGCTGCCGATGTGGGCGAGCAGCACGATCAGCGCGTTCTGGCGCATGTAGGTGCTCTTGCCGCCCATGTTCGGGCCGGTGATCACCAGCATGCGGCGATGGTCGTCGAGGATCAGGTCGTTCGGCTCGAACGGCTCGTCGCGCACCTTCTCCACCACCGGATGGCGGCCGCGCTCGATGCGGATGCCGGGCTCGTCGGTGAGTTCCGGCGCACTCCAGTCCAGCGCCTCGGCGCGCTCGGCCAGCGTGCCCAGCACGTCCAGCTCGGCCATCGCGGCGGCGGCGGCTTTCAGCGGTTCGAGTCGTTCGGTGAGCGTGTCGAGCAGCGCCTCGTACAGCGCGCGTTCGCGCATCAGCGAGCGTTCCTTTGCTGACAGCACCTTGTCCTCGAACGCCTTCAGTTCCTCGGTGATGTAGCGTTCGGCGTTCTTGGTGGTCTGCCGGCGCGTGTAGTGAGTCGGCGCCTTGTCCGACTGCGCCCGGGTGATCTCGATGTAGTAGCCGTGCACGCGGTTGTAGCCGACCTTGAGCGTAGGGATGCCGCTGGCGGCCTTCTCGCGTTCCTCCAGCTCGATCAGGTACTGGTCGGCGTGGGTGGACAGCCGGCGCAGTTCGTCGAGTTCCGCGTCGTAGCCGTCGGCGATCACGCCGCCGTCGCGCTGCAGTGCTGGCGGTTGCTCGACGATGGCGCGGGCGAGCAGGGCGGCCGTGTCCGCATGGTTGCCGATGCGGTCGAGCAGGGTTGCAAGAAGCGGGCTTTCCTGAAGAGTGCGGCCATGGATGGCCGCTTTTTGATCTTCGCGCTCATGGAAGAGCGCACTGGCGATGATGAGGCCGTCGCGCAGCGTCGAGAGGTCGCGCGGCCGCGCCGAACGCAGCGCGACGCGGGCGAGGATGCGCTCGAGGTCGCCGATGCCGCGGAGCTGTTCGCGCAAGGGTTCGTGCCGACGACTGTCGATCAGCATGCCGATTGCCTGGTGGCGCCGGCGCAGCACGTCGCGCGAACGCAGCGGGCGAGTCAGCCAGCGGCGCAACAGCCGCGCGCCCATCGGCGTCACCGTCTCGTCGAGCACGCCCAGCAGGGTGTGTTCGGTGCGACCGCTGGGATGCGTGTCCAGTTCCAGGTTGCGGCGAGTGGCGGCGTCCAGCGCGATCGTTTCGCTGGCGCTTTCCACCGCCATGCCGGTGAGATGTGGCAGCGCGCTTTTCTGGGTTTCCTCCACGTAGCCGAGCAGGCAGCCGGCAGCGGCGACCGCCAGCGGCAGCTTGTCCACGCCGAAGCCGCCGAGGTCGCGGGTGCCGAAGAAGCGGTTCAGTTCGCGCGTGGCGGCGTCGCGGTCGAAGTGCCACGGCGGCCGCTTGCGCAGGCCGGGCAGCGTACTGACCAGTTTCGGCCAGGCCACGTCTTCGCCGACCAGGGTCTCGGCCGGCTGCAGCCGCGCCAGCTCGGCGGCCAGCGCCTCGGCGTTCGGCACTTCGCTGAGCAGGAAACGACCACTGGACAGATCGACCCAAGCCAGCCCGTAGTCGCCGCGCGTGCCTGCGGCGATCGCCAGCAGCAGGTTGTCGCGGCGTTCCTCCAGCAGCGCGGCGTCGGTCACCGTGCCGGGCGTGACCACGCGCACTACCTTGCGCTCGACGATGCCCTTGGCCAGTGCCGGATCGCCCATCTGCTCGCAGATTGCCACCGACTCGCCCAGGCGCACCAGCCGCGCCAGGTAGTTTTCCGCCGCGTGGTACGGCACGCCAGCCATCGGGATCGGCGCGCCGCCGGACTGCCCGCGCTGGGTCAGGGTGATGTCGAGCAGCCGCGCCGCCTTGCGCGCGTCGTCGTAGAACAGCTCGTAGAAATCGCCCATGCGGAAGAACAGCAGCACGTCCGGGTGCTCCGCCTTGGCCGACAGGTACTGGCGCATGCCGGGAGAATGGGAGGCGATCCACGCGGCGTGGTCCTTGTTTTTAACTTTCTCAATCATTTCAATATTTTGCTTACGCTGCTTTTTTGTGCAGATCCGGTTGTCTTCGGCGTTTTGCTCGCCTATGGTTTTGAGGAACACAACGTGGTGTCCAAATGGTGCCCAAGTCTCGACTCCAGAAATGGTCTGGTGTCCAAGCTCTGCTTCAAGAAAAACAGGAGCCCCAGACGGGCTGCTCATTGAACCACGGAAATGTTGGGCGCAAGTGGAGATCCGAATGGGATTCTCGGGTGAGCCACGCATCCGTCGAACCGATAACGGTCAAGTCGAGTGTCAGCGCTGGCCGACTGTGCTGGCAACGCTTGGTCAGTTGCGTTGGCAATACGCGCAAGATGCCCGTTGCCCGCTTTGAGGCTTCTCGACATGCGAGCACGGAGTTTGATCCAGCGGCAGGGTAGCCGCCACGTTGACGCCCGGCATCGACCTCAATCCGCCGACATCGCCCGCCACAGGATGTGGAACAGCTCGTCGAACTGATCGGTAATGGGTTGCTTGTCGGCACGCACGATGTGCATCAGCCCGACCCGGCCGAGGATGCCCATGAACACGTCCAGCAGCACCTTGCTGGAGACGCGGTTGTTGAGCACGCCGCGTACCTGGCCATCCTTCAGCACGCCGAGAAACGCGCCCATCAACTCCGGGCTTTCGTAGATGCGGATGTTGCGGTGGCGGGAGGCCGGGATGGCGGTGACCAGCAACATCATCACCGCCGGGTGCTTGTCCATGTAATCCATGAATACCCAGCAGGTCTTGCGCAGGCGTTCGCGCGAGTCGTCGATGCCTTGCAGGTGGTCGATCATGCGATCGGCCAGGCGCACCAGCATGACGTCGAGCATCGCGTAGACCAGCACCTCCTTGCTGCCGAAGTATTTGTAGATGGTCTGCAGCGACACATTCGCCGAGCGGGCCACTTCCTGCAGGCCGACTTCATGGAAATCGCGCGTGGAAAACAGCTCCAGCACCGCCTTCTCGATGCGGTTGAGCGTGTCGGCGCGCATGCCGCGGAGAATGTCACGGCGGTCGATGATGGTGGAGGCGGAATCCGGACTGGCTGGAGTGGTCGTCATGCGCGTCTCGTGGGGTAGCAGGATTTCCGTTATGGAAATGCATGTTACCAAATAACCTGGATATAGCCATTATTCGACGCGAACGCTTGCCTTCCATCGATCGGCTACACACTATGAGAGCACAACGATCGACCACGTTGGCGCGCTGTTGACTTCTTCAGCCAGCCAGGCTGGTGATCGTTGTCGAATTGGTAATTACAGTTACCAATATTTTCAGAAGAGCCGCCCGCCGATCCCGCCCGACCCGTATCGAGGAGACACCTCTTGGCCATACAGAACTTCCCCGCCGCCTGGATGACGGACGAGCACCGGATGCTGCAGGAGTCCGCCATCCGCTTCTTCAAGGAGCAGTGGGTGCCGAAGGATGCGGCCTGGCGCGAAGCCGGCATGATGGACCGTGAGGCGTGGGAGCAGGCGGGCGCGAACGGTTTCCTGTGCGCCTCGGTGCCGGAGCAGTACGGCGGCGCGGGCGGCGACTTTGGCCATGAGGCCGCGCTGCTGTATGCCCAGGGCGAGGCCGGGATCGGCGGCTTCGGCGGCTCGGTGCATTCGGGCATCGTCGCGCAATACATCCTGCACTGCGGCACCGAGGCACAGAAGCAGCGCTGGTTGCCGCGGATGGCCACCGGCGAGCTGATCGCCGCCATCGCCATGACCGAGCCGGGCACCGGTTCGGATTTGCAGGGCCTGCGCACGCTGGCGGTTCGCGAAGGTGATCACTATCGCCTCAGCGGCAGCAAGACCTTCATCAGCAACGGCCAGCTGGCCAACCTCGTCGTGGTCGCCTGCAAGACCGACAAGGAGCAGGGCGCGCAGGGTATTTCGCTGCTGGTGGTTGAAACCGACGATGCGCAGGGATTTCGACGCGGGCGCAACCTCGAAAAAATCGGCATGGAGTCGCAGGACACCTCCGAGCTGTTCTTCGATGACGTGATGGTGCCGGCGGACAACCTGCTGGGCGGCGAGGAAGGCCAGGGCTTCTTCCAGATGATGCAGGAGCTGCCGCAGGAACGGCTGATCGTGTCCGTCGGCGGCATCGCCGCGATGGAGCTCGCGATGCAGGTCACCGTGGCCTATACCAAGGAGCGCACGGCGTTCGGCAAGCCGATCTTCGCGTTCCAGAACACCCGCTTCAAGCTGGCCGAATGCCAGGCGCTGTTGCTGGCGTCGCGCGCACTGGTCGACGCGGCGATGGTGGCCCATCTCAAGGGCGAGCTGGGCATCGATCGCGCAGCACTGACCAAGTACTGGGTCACCGACAACCAGTGCAAGCTGGTCGACGAGTGCCTGCAGTTGTTTGGCGGCTACGGCTACATGAAGGAATACCCGATCGCACGCCTGTGGGCCGACTCGAGGGTACAGCGCATCTACGGCGGCACCAACGAAATCATGAAGGAACTGGCATCGCGTTTCCTTTGATGCGCGCGCCTTTCCGCATCACCCATCGACTCCCAGCTAAGGATTTCACATGACCGAGGCCTATATCTACGACGCCGTGCGCACCCCACGCGGCAAAGGCAAGAAAGACGGCAGCCTGCATCAGGCCACGCCGGTGTGGCTGCTGCGCACGCTGTTGCAGGAACTGCAGCGGCGCAACCAGCTCGACACCGCGCGGGTCGACGACGTGGTGCTGGGTTGCGTCACGCCGGTCGGTGAACAGGGCGCGGATATCGCGCGCACCGCTGTGCTCGACGCAGGCTGGGCGCAGAGTGTGGCCGGGGTGACGCTGTCGCGTTACTGCGGCTCGGGCCTGGAGGCGACCAACATGGCCGCCGCCAAGATCGCCGCCGGCATGGAAGACATGGTGGTCGCCGGTGGCGTCGAATCGATGAGCCGCTGGGCAATGGGCAGCGACGGCGGCGCGTGGTTCATGGATCCGCGCGTCAACAGCGCGCTGGGCTTCGTGCCGCAGGGCATCAGCGCCGACCTGATCGCCACGCTCGAAGGTTTCAGTCGTCAGGACCTGGATGCCTTCGCCGCCGAATCGCATCGTCGCGCCGCGCTCGCGCAGGGCGAAGGGCGTTTCGATAAATCCATCGTCGCGGTGAAGGATCTCAACGGCATGCTGCTGCTGGACCGGGACGAGACGATCCGTCCGGGCAGTTCGGTCGAATCGCTAGCCAAGCTCAATCCCTCGTTCGAACAGATGGGCCAGATGGGTTTCGACGCCACCGCGATGGCGAAATACACCACGGTCGAGAAAATTCACCATGTTCACCATGCCGGCAATTCGTCGGGCATCGTCGACGGCGCGGCGCTGCTGTTGCTGGGCAGCAAGGAAGCCGGCATTCACGCCGGCCTGAAACCGCGCGCCCGTGTGCGCATGGCCGCGGTGGTCGGTTCAGAACCCACCATCATGCTGACGGGTCCGACCGCGGCCTGTCGCAAGGCGCTGGGCAAACTCGGCATGACGCCGGCCGACATCGATCTGTGGGAAATCAACGAGGCGTTCGCCACCGTGCCGATGAAAACCGCGCGCGATCTGGGTGTGTCGCTGGACCGGGTCAATGTCAATGGCGGCGCGATCGCGTTGGGCCATCCGCTGGGTGCGACCGGCGCGGCGATTCTCGGCACGGCGCTGGATGAACTTGAACGCCGCGACCAGAGCATCGCGCTGGCCAGCTTGTGCATCGGTGCCGGCATGGGCATCGCCACCATCATCGAACGCATCTGAGGAGGCCCACGCCATGACCGCTAACAACCCTGTCACCCTCGAGATCGACGCCGACGGCATCGGCCTGGTCACCTTTGACCAGCCCGGCCGCGCGATGAACGTGCTCAACCCCGAGCTGGTCGCACCGTTCGCCGCCATCGTCGAGCGGCTGGAGAAAGAGGAGGCCATCAAGGGCCTCGTGCTCACTTCCGGCAAGTCGACCTTCATCGTCGGTGCCGACATCGATCAGCTCACCGCGATCAGCACAGCCGAGGAAGCCTTCAGCCTCTGCGAAGACTTGAAGGCGCTGCTGCGCCGGATCGAAAAGTGCGGCAAGCCGGTAGTCGCTGCGCTCAACGGCACCGCCTTGGGCGGCGGCCTTGAAGTGGCGCTGGCCTGCCATGCGCGTTTCGCGCTGGACGAGGCCGCGCTCAAGCTCGGCCTGCCCGAGGTCAAGCTGGGCCTGCTGCCCGGCGGCGGGGGCACCCAGCGGTTGCCGCGCATGATCGGCATCCAGAAGAGTTTTGAACTGCTTACTCAGGGCACCGAACTGCGCGCCGCCGAGGCCAGGGGCCTGGGTCTGGTCAACGACCTTGCCACCAGCCGCGAGGAACTGCTGCAGAAATCGCGTGCGTGGTGCGTGGCCAATCCGCGTGCCGCGCAGCCGTGGGACAAGCAGGGCTTCCGCATTCCGGGCGGCGACAGCAAGCACCCGGGCGTGGTGCAGTTGCTGGCGATTGCACCGTCCATAGCCAACGCCAAGGCGCACGGCAACTACCCCGCGATCGGCCACATCATGTCGTGCCTGTTCGAAGGTTGCCTGCTGGATTTCGATGCGGCCTGCCAGGTGGAGTCGCGCTACTTTGCTGCCTGCGTGGTATCGCAGGAATCGAGGAATATGATCGGCACGCTGTGGCACCAGCTCAACGCGATCAAGAAGGGCCAGTCGCGCCCGGCCGGCGTGGCGCCGTGCAGGGTGCGTAAAATCGGCATCCTCGGTGCGGGCATGATGGGGGCGGGCATCGCCTACGTTTCGGCCAAGGCCGGCATCGAGGTGATCCTGCTCGACACCACGATCGAGAACGCCGAGAAGGGCAAGTCGTATTCGCAAGGTCTGCTCAACAAGGCCATTTTGCGCGGCCGCAGCACGCCGGACAAGCGCGATGCGTTGTTGGCAAAGATCACGCCGACCACCCGTTACGAAGACCTGCAAGGCTGTGATCTGGTGATCGAGGCGGTGTTCGAGGATCGCGCCATCAAGGCGGCCTGCACGCAGAAAGCCGAGGCGGTAATCGCTGCCGATGCGGTGTTCGCATCCAATACCTCCACCCTGCCGATCACCGGCCTGGCCAAGGCCAGTGTGCGCCCGAAAAACTTCATCGGCCTGCATTTCTTCTCGCCGGTGGACAAGATGCCGCTGGTCGAGATCATCGTCGGCGAGCAAACCTCGAACGAAACACTGGCACGCGGTTTCGACTACGTGCTGCAGATCGGCAAGACCCCGATCGTGGTCAACGACAGCCGCGGCTTCTACACCTCGCGCGTGTTTGCCACCTACGTGATGGAAGGCTTGGCGATGCTGGGCGAAGGCGTGCATCCGCGCTCGATCGAGGCGGCCGGCATCAAGGCCGGCATGCCGATGCCGCCGCTGGCGCTGCAGGATGAAGTCTCGCTGGGCCTGTCGTTGCATGTCGCCGACCAGACCCGCAAGGATCTGGCCGCCGAAGGCAAACCGTTGCCCGAGCATCCGGGCGAGCCGGTGCTGCGCATGATCGGTGGCACGCACCAGCGCCTGGGCAGGAAAACCGGCAAGGGCCTGTACGACTACGACGGTCGGGACAAGCACCTGTGGCCGGAGCTGACCAGGCTGTATCCGACCGCAGCCGAACAGCCCACGCAGCAGGAACTGATCGACCGCCTGATGTTTGTGCAGGCCAACGAAGCCGCGCGCTGCTTCGAGGAGAACGTGGTGCGTTCGGTGGCCGACGCCAACATCGGCTCGATCTTCGGCTGGGGCTTCGCGCCGTTCCACGGTGGTGCACTGCAGTTCATCAGCGCGATGGGAGCGGCAGGATTCGTGGCACGTTCGCGTGAACTGGCCGAACGCTACGGCGCGCGCTTCGCACCCGCCGACATCGTGGTGAAGCAGGCCGCCGTTGGCGGGCGCTTCGAGGGCGCGGCGTGAGCGCCGATCGCGACCCAATGTCCGGTCTCCTCGCGGGGCTGCGCGTGGTCGATTTGTCGCGCAACCTGCCGGGGCCGTTCTGCACGCGGATGCTGGCCGATCTCGGCGCCACGGTCATCAAGGTCGAACCGCCGGAAGGCGACCCGACCCGTCCACTCGGGCCGTTGTTCGAGGCGCTGAACCACGACAAGGAAAGCCGCCGCCTTGATTTCCGCCAACCGACCGATCTCGACCAGTTGCGCGAGTGGCTGGCGGAGGCCGAGGTCATGGTCGACAGCTTCCGTCCGGGCCTCCTGTCGTCGATGGGCCTGGACTTCGACCGGCTCAAGACGATCAATCCGCAGCTGGTGATGGTGTCGATCACCGGCTACGGCCAGCACGGCAACTGGTCGCAGTGCGCCGGGCACGACCTGAACTTCATGGCCATGTCGGGCGCGCTTGACCAGATGCGCGCACCGACCGGGGAGCTGGCCTTGTCCAACGTGCAGTGGGGCGACATGGCCGGTGGCGGCTCGATGGCCTGCATCGCGATTCTCGCGGCAGTGTTCGATGCGCAACGTCGCGGTCATGGTCGGCACATCGATATCAGCATGACCCACGGCGTTCACGCGCACCTGATACTGCCCAGGGCCACCTCGTCCTTGTTCGCCCCCATGCTGGGTCGCGCGCCCGGCGCGGGGGAGGATCTGCTCAACGGCGGATTGCCTTGTTACAACCTCTACGCCACCGTCGACGGCCGCCAGCTGGCGGTGGCGGCGCT
Organism: Rhodanobacter thiooxydans; assembly: GCF_021545845.1. Classification (NCBI taxonomy): domain Bacteria; kingdom Pseudomonadati; phylum Pseudomonadota; class Gammaproteobacteria; order Lysobacterales; family Rhodanobacteraceae; genus Rhodanobacter; species Rhodanobacter thiooxydans. Next base: position 3,012,581 of record NZ_CP088923.1, on the reverse strand, counting down.
CGAATTCAAATTCTGGAAAGCGGCATGCGCGGTGTTCGGGCGACCCGACTGGGTCGAGCGACATTGGCAGCGTGGACAGATGCCCGGCACCAAGCAGAACCATGCGTTGCGCGAGGAAGTCGCCATGCTGGTGATCACGCAGCCGCTGGCGTACTGGGCGGAACGTTTCGAAACCGCCGATGCCTGCGTCACGCCGGTGCTGACCATGGCCGAAGCCCAGGCCCATCCCCTGTTTGCCGACGGCTTCCGGGCGCAAGCCTGGGCCGCCGTCTGATTCGAATGGCACTGACTTATGCTCGTCATCCCCGCGAAAGCGGGGATCCAGCGCCTCTGGCAGCCCTGAAGTCACTGGATTCCGGCTTTCGCAGGAATGACGGAAATTGAGGCTATGCGCTTACAGTAAGTCAGTGCCATTCCCGTCTGCTTCTTTCCATTCCATCAGAGAGACCGATGCCATGAGCGCACTCGAATTGCTGCACAAGCTGCCCCTCGCGATCAATCTGCAGAGCACCGCCGGTGTCGATCGCACCATCCAGTTCAACATCAGCCAGCCGGCCTACGTGGTGATCCGCAACGGCGCGTGCGAAGTGATGGAAGGGAGCGCCGAAAACGCCGACCTCTCGTTGAAGATGTCCGACGGCGACCTGGTCAGCCTGTTGACCGGCAAGCTTGACGGCATGGCAGCGATGATGACCGGCAAGCTGAAGCTGCAAGGCGACATGGCCTTGGCGGCACAGCTGGGCCGTTATTTCGACGCCAGCAAATTGCAGTGACCGTATAGTGCGCATGCCGATGTGCATCGTGCACAACTCGACCCATCAGTGAACGTTGCCCCGCGCGAAGGTGGAGTCGTGATGGTTGAGGCCAACGCACCGACGTTGCTGCATCAATTCCAGGTGTGGGAACGCGAACGGCCGGACGCCATCTATCTGACCCAGCCTTTCCCCGATGGCAGCGTGGTCGATTACAGCTGGGCCGAGGTTGGCCTGCAGGCGCGATGCATGGCGGCGTATCTGCGCTCGCTGCGGCTTCCAGCGGGCAGCAGCATTGCGATCCTGGGCAAGAACAGCGCGCACTGGATTATCGCCGACCTCGCCATCATGATGGCCGGCCACGTCAGCGTGCCGATGTATCCCACGCTCGGTGCCGAGACGGCGCGCTACATCCTTGACCACAGCGAAGCGCGGCTGCTGTTCGTCGGCAAACTCGACGGCAGCAGCGACAACTGGCCACAGATTGAAAAAATGCTTCCGCCGGACCTGCCGTTGCTCGGCCTGCCGATGACTCCGCGCGCCGACATCCCGCAGTGGGACGACCTTGTCGCCCGGCATGCACCGCTGCAGCCAGTGCATGACGCAATGCCCGAGGAACTGTGCTCCATCATTTACACCTCAGGCAGTACCGGGCAACCGAAAGGGGTGATGCACAACTATCGCAGCATGATGGCGCCGGGGCCCGCTTTCACCGAGATGATCGTGATCACCCGCGAGGACCGGCTGCTGTCGTATCTGCCGCTGGCGCATGCCGCCGAGCGCGCCATTGTGGAGTCCAGCTCGCTGTACGTCGGACTGCACATGTACTTCTGCAACAACATGGACAGCTTCGTGCACGACATCCGGCGCGCGCGACCGACGATCTTCTTTTCGGTGCCGCGGCTCTGGACCAAGTTCCAGCAGGGCGTCAATGCCAAACTGTCGCCGTCGAAACAGCGGCGGTTGTTTGCGTTGCCGCTGGTCTCGCGGCTGGTCAAGCGAAAGATTCTCCGTGGTCTGGGCCTCGATCAGGTGCGCGTTGCCATCACCGGCTCGGCACCACTGGCCGCCGACATCATCGCCTGGTACCGCCGGCTCGGCCTGACGCTACTCGAGGGTTACGGCATGAGCGAGAACCTCGCTGTTTCACACAGCTGCCGCCCGGGAGATGTGCGGATCGGCTACGTCGGCACCTGCCTGCGCGGCGTGCAGGCGCGCATCGCGCCCACCGGCGAAGTGCTGGTCAGAAGTCCGGGCCAGATGATGGGTTACTACAAGCGGCCGGAACTGACGGCACAGGTCATGTTGCCCGACGGCTTTTTCTGCACGGGCGATCGCGGTGAGATCGATGCGGATGGACGCTTGCGCATTACCGGTCGGGTCAAGGATCTGTTCAAGACGGCTCGCGGCAAATATGTCGCGCCGGCGCTGATCGAGAACGAGCTCGGCAACCATCCAAAACTGGAAAGCGCCTGCGTTACCGGCCCCGGGCAGCCGCAGCCGTTCGCGCTGCTGCGCCTCGCGCCGGAAGTGCAGCAGGTCGTGGATGCCGATCCCGGTCTGCGCAATACGCTGGACGCCGAGCTCGCTGCGCTGCTGGAGCAAGTCAACGCGAACGTGGAACACCACGAACAGCTCGGTTACGCGGTGGTCGTCAAGGACAGCTGGACCACCGAGAACGGCCTGCTTACGCCGACGCTGAAGATCAAGCGCCAGGCGATCGAGGATCGCTATCTGGACAACGCCGGCGCATGGCTCGCGATGGACCAAAAAGTCATCTGGGAAAAGTAATCGCGCGCTAGTCGCTCCAGCGCCCGGCAGTCATTGGCCGCCTTGCGGCCGCCGGGCGATGAAGACGATGTCTACCCCAGGGAACGTGACGAACCAGTCCTGCCACGTACGCGGTCCATCCCGTGCGCATCCCTTGAGCGTCGTCGATTCCCTCCACCTCGCTCCATTCTCATTGCGGCCGTCGCGGTGATTTCATCCGGAATGCCCTTCGGTCGGGCCGTTCCCAGCGCTCAGGCTCGTTGAAGAAGCTGGCCTGGTCGCGGCTGCACGCGTTATCCACGTCGTGACATGGCTTCGGCGCTGCCCAGTGGGCACGCAGCCACCGTCGTTTGGACGGTTAAACGTGATGACACAAAACGCCGGTGTCCAAGTGGGCAACGGGGTTTGCACCCCGATAGCCCTCTTTTTGGGGTCCAAGATGCGTCCAAATGGGATTTCATGAGATGGCGGATGTCTCGAAACCCGCGCCCCTCTCGGGTTCGCTAACCACACGCATGTACTGGCGCATGAACGGGGTGTGCCTGGTGAGATCGTCTTGGCTCATGCAATGCAAGTCTTGGCGTGGTCGCGCGGAACGGGTAGAACGGTGCCCCTGCGCCTGGCGCAAAGTTTCGTCCAAGTCCGGGAGTCTCGCATGGAGTCCTCATCCGTTCCTACCGATGCCGAGCTGCAGGCGCTGGCCGGCGAGGTGGCCACCGAAGTACAGCGCTGCCGGCTGATGCTGGTGACGGCCGAGTCGTGCACCGGCGGCTGGATCGCCAAGACGCTCACCGACCTGCCGGGCAGCTCGGCCTGGTTCGACGCCGGCGTGGTGACCTACAGCTACGAGGCGAAGGAGGCGCTGCTCGGGGTCAATCCGCGCACGCTGGAGCACAGCGGGGCGGTCAGCGAGGAAACCGCGCTGGAGATGGTATCCGGCGCACTGGCGCGCTTCGGCGCCGGCGTGGCAGTGGCGGTGACTGGTATCGCCGGACCTTCCGGTGGCACGTCGGACAAGCCGGTCGGCACGGTGTGGATCAGCTGGAAGCGCCGCGGCGGCTACGGCCATGCGCAGCTGTTCCATTTTCCCGGCGACCGCGAGGCGGTGCGGCGGCAGACCGTGGCGGCAGCGCTCATCGGCTTGCGCAAAACGCTGACGGAGTGATGCGCGATCGGCCGCCAGACCGGCTTGACCGGTGTGGGATACTGGCACCGTCGCTGGCGATCCGACCCGATCGCAGCCCGTGAGATCCGATCCGGGCATCATGCACCTCAATCACAGTCCAACCGGAACACAAGACGATGGATGACAACAAGCGCAAGGCGCTCACCTCCGCCCTCGGCCAGATCGAAAAGCAGTTCGGCAAAGGCGCCGTGATGCGCATGGGTGACCGCGTCAACGAACCGGTCGAGACGGTCTCCACCGGTTCGCTGGGGCTGGACATCGCGCTCGGTGTCGGTGGCCTGCCGCGCGGCCGCGTGGTCGAGATCTACGGGCCGGAGTCGTCCGGCAAGACCACCATGACCCTGCAGGCGATCGCCAACTGCCAGCGTGCCGGCGGCACCGCCGCCTTCATCGACGCCGAGCACGCGCTCGACCCGAGCTACGCGGAGAAGCTGGGCGTCAAGGTCGACGACCTGCTGGTGTCGCAGCCGGACACCGGCGAACAGGCGCTGGAAATCGCCGACATGCTGGTGCGCTCCGGCGCGGTGGACATGGTGGTGGTCGACTCGGTCGCCGCGCTGACCCCGAAGGCGGAAATCGAGGGCGAGATGGGCGACTCCCACGTTGGCCTGCACGCCCGCCTGATGAGCCAGGCGCTGCGCAAGCTCACCGCCAACATCAAGAAGTCCGGCTGCCTGGTGATCTTCATCAACCAGATCCGCATGAAGATCGGCGTGATGTTCGGCAGCCCCGAGACCACCACCGGCGGCAACGCGCTGAAGTTCTACGCCTCGGTGCGGCTGGACATCCGCCGCATCGGCGCGGTGAAGAAGGGCGAGGAGATCATCGGCTCGGAAACCCGCGTCAAGGTGGTCAAGAACAAGGTGGCGCCGCCGTTCCGCCAGTGCGAGTTCGAGATCCTGTACGGCGAGGGCACCTCGCGCGAGGGCGAGATCATCGAGCTGGGCGTGGCGCAGAACCTGATCGACAAGTCCGGTGCCTGGTACAGCTACAACGGCGACCGCATCGGCCAGGGCAAGGAGAACGTGCGCCAGTTCCTGCGCGACAACCCGGCGATCGCCAACGAGATCGACAAGCAGCTGCGCGAGCGCCTGCTGGTGCCGGTCGGCAAGCCGGCTGCCGCCGCGGCAGAGGCACTCGAGGAAGCGTGAGCCGTGCCGGTTGACGGTTCCCTGCCCAAGACATGGCCCGGCTTGCCCGGGCCATGTCCGTTTGCATGGCCATGAAACGCCCGCCCGGCAAGGGCCACTCCGGCGAAGATCCGTCGGCCAAGCCGAAGCGCAGCGCCTACGACAAGGCGCTGGGCCTGCTGGCGCGGCGCGAGCATTCGCGCAAGGAACTGAAGACCAAGCTGCGCCAGGGCGGCTACGAGGGCGGCGAGGCCACCGCCGCGCTGGACCGGCTCGGCGAGCAGCACTACCAGGACGACGGCCGTTTCGCCGAGGCGCTGCTGCGCAACCGGATCGCCCAGGGCTACGGCCCGTTGCGCTTGCGCGTGGAGCTGAAAAGCCATGGCCTGGCCGACGCGCGCATCCGTGAATTGCTGGATGCCGCGGAGGTCGATTGGGACGTCTCGGCCGCTGTCCAGTTGCGCCGCCGCTACGGCAGCGCGGGCACGGCGGACCCGGCCGAACGCTCACGCCGGGCGCAATTCCTCTTGCGCCGCGGCTTTGGCGCCGCCACAGTACGGAATGTTACCCACGCCGAAGTGGACGAAGCCGACGATATTTCCTGAAACCCGTCATCCGTGGATGACGGGCTGATGGGTCGGTCGGTCTGGCCGCGGTGTGGCCCTTGTCGCCCGCCACCTTGATCCGCATGAAAACCTCCGACATCCGTTCCGCCTTCCTCGATTACTTCCGCTCCAAGGGCCACACCATCGTGCCGTCCAGCTCGCTGGTGCCGGCCAGCGATCCGACGCTGCTGTTCACCAACTCGGGCATGGTGCCGTTCAAGAATGTGTTTCTCGGCAGCGAGAAGCTGCCTTACGTGCGCGCGGCCGACGTGCAGCGCTGCCTGCGCGCCGGCGGCAAGCACAACGACCTGGACGCCGTGGGCTACACCGCGCGCCACCACACCTTCTTCGAGATGCTGGGCAACTGGTCGTTCGGCGACTACTTCAAGCGCGAGGCGATCACCTGGGCATGGGAGCTGCTCACCGGCGTGTTCAAGCTGCCCGCCGAGAAGCTGTGGGTCACCGTCTACCACACCGACGACGAAGCCTTCGACATCTGGCACAAGCAGGTCGGCGTACCGGCCGAGCGCATCGTGCGCATCGGCGACAACAAGGGCGCGCCCTATGCGTCCGACAATTTCTGGCAGATGGCCGACACCGGTCCCTGCGGCCCCTGCACCGAGATCTTCTACGACCACGGTCCCGGTGTGGCCGGCGGGCCGCCCGGCTCGCCGGACGAGGACGGCGACCGCTACATCGAGATCTGGAACCTGGTGTTCATGCAGTTCGATCGCGCGCCGGACGGCACGCTGTCGCCGCTGCCCGCGCCATGCGTGGATACCGGCATGGGCCTGGAGCGCCTGGCCGCCGTGCTGCAGCACGTGCATTCGAACTACGAGATCGACCTGTTCGCGCACCTGATCCGCGTCGCAGGCGAGCTCACCGGCACAAAGGACCTGGCCAACAAGTCGCTGCGTGTGATCGCCGACCACATTCGCGCCTGCGCCTTCCTGATCGTCGACGGCGTGCTGCCGTCCAACGAGGGCCGCGGCTACGTGCTGCGCCGGATCATCCGCCGCGCGCTGCGGCACGGCTGGATGCTCGGCGTACGCGGCGACTTCTTCTGGAAGATGGTGCAGCCGCTGGTCGAGGAGATGGGCCAGGCCTACCCCGAGCTGCCAGCGAAGCAGGCCTTCGTCGAGGACGCGTTGCGCACCGAGGAGCATCGTTTCGGCGAAACGCTGGAGCACGGCATGCGCCTGTTCGACGAGGTCGCGGCGAAGTCGGGCAGGATCATCCCCGGCGCCGATGCGTTCCGTCTCTACGACACCTATGGCTTCCCGGTGGACCTCACCGCCGACATCGCGCGCGAGCGCGGACTGGAAGTGGACATGGCCGGCTTCGAGCAGGCCATGAACGAACAGCGCGAGCGCGCCCGCGCCGCCGGCAAGTTTGAGGCCAAGGGCCAGATGCCGGCCGAGCTGGCCAGTCAGCTCAAGCCCACGGTCTTCCTCGGCTACGAGGCACTGCACGGCAGCGGCAGCAAGGTGCTCGGCATCGTGCGCGGCGGCAAGCAGGTCGAGCAGTTGGGCAAGGGCGAGCAGGGTTTCGTGATTCTTGATCGCACGCCGTTCTACGCGGAGTCGGGCGGGCAGGTCGGCGATACCGGCATGCTGTCCAATCCGGCCGGCCGCTTCGAGGTCGACGACACGCTGAAGATGGGTGGCGTGTTCTTCGGCCACGCCGGCACCTGGCACGGCGCACAGCCGCTGAAGGCCGGCGACAGGGTGGATGCGCAGGTCGACGCCGCGCGTCGCCAGGCCATCGTGCTGAACCATTCGGCCACCCATCTGCTGCACGCTGCGTTGCGTCAGGTGCTAGGCACCCACGTCGCGCAGAAGGGCTCGCTGGTGGCACCGGAGCGGCTGCGCTTCGATTTCTCGCACCGCAAACCGATGAGCCACGACGAGCTGGTCCGGGTCGAGGCGCTGGTGAACGCCGAGGTGCGTCGCAATGCCGCTGCCGAAGTGCGGCACATGGCCTACGACGATGCCATCGCCTTCGGCGCGATGGCGCTGTTCGGCGAGAAGTACGGCGACGAGGTGCGCGTGCTGAAGATGGGCGACTTCTCCACCGAGCTGTGCGGCGGCACGCACGTGGGGCGTACAGGCGACATCGGCCTGTTCAAGATCGTCAGCGAGGCTGGCGTCGCCTCCGGTGTGCGCCGCATCGAAGCGGTCACCGGTACCGGCGCGCTGGCCTGGGTGGCCGACGAGGAGCGCCGCCTGACCGAGTTCTCGCAGCTGCTCTCCAGCAACGGCGACGACGCGGTGGAGAAGCTGCGCCAGCTGTTCGAGCGCCAGAGGAAGCTCGAGCGCGAGCTCGAGTCGCTGCGCAGCAAGGCCGCCGGTTCCGCCACAGCCGACCTGGCCGGTTCGGCGAAGGATGTCGACGGCATCAAGGTCGTCGCGGCCCGGCTGGAAGGCCTCGACGCGAAGTCGCTGCGTGACAGCGTGGACCAGCTCAAGCAGCAGCTCGGCGACTGCGTGGTGCTGTTGGCCGGCGCGGCCGAGGGCCGCGTTTCGCTGATTGCCGGCGTGCACGGCAAGGCGCTTGCTCGGGTGAAGGCCGGCAGCGTGGTCGCCCACGTCGCCGGGCAGATCGACGGCAAGGGCGGGGGCCGGCCGGACATGGCGCAGGGAGGCGGCACGGACGCGCCGAACCTGCCAGCCATCCTGTCGTCGTTGCCTGACTGGATATCAGCCCAGTAGCCCGCGCCCGATGCTGGCTGAACGCGCCACTTGTCACGATCCAGACGCATTGCACAGAAGAATCCGGCTCAGTTACTATCGACCAGGTGTCGGCGCGATCGGTAACGGTGGTGTCGCCAGTCAGGACGCTCAGGAGTGTTTTGGCTGTGAGCCGGGAAGGCGGTAGGGCCTTCGGCGGATCAATCGTCGAACTGTGGAAGGTGGGCGCTCAGGGGTGAGGCACCATCGATCCGCAGGCCTGTGACCAACAGCACTATGGAGTAGCAATCATGTTGATTCTGACCCGCAGGGTCGGTGAAACCCTGATGATCGGCGACGAGGTGACCGTTACCGTTCTTGGTGTGAAAGGCAACCAGGTGCGCATCGGCATCAATGCACCGAAAACCGTGGCGGTTCACCGCGAAGAGATCTACCAGCGGATCAAGGGCGAACACGACGCTGGCGGTGCGCCTGATGAGTCCACCGAGCATTGATCCCGCGAAACTGAGGCTTTACCTCGACCGCGTCCGTCGGTATCCTTGCCGGCTCCGCAGCAATGCGAAGAAAACCCCGGAGAGATGCCCGAGTGGCCGAAGGGGCTCCCCTGCTAAGGGAGTATAGGGTCAAAAGCCTTATCGAGGGTTCGAATCCCTCTCTCTCCGCCAGATACGCAAAGCGCCCCGCAAGGGGCGTTTTGCGTATCTGGCGGAGAGAGGTGGTGGACGAGCCCTGACGGGTTCGACAATTTTGTCTGGAACAAAATTGGACAGCTGCAGGCTGGCCCTGGAGCGCGCAGCGCGGAAGGGTGAATCCCATGGATGGGATTCACAATCCCGCACGCCGTGCCGCCGTGTCGTCAATCAAAGTCGAGCCCGCAAGGGGCGTTTTGCGTATCTGGCGGAGAGAGGTGGTGGACGAAACTCTTCGTTCGACAAAATTGTCTGGAACAATTTTGGACAGCCGCAGGCTGGCCCTGGAGCGCGCAGCGCGGAAGGGTGAATCCCATGGATGGGATTCACAATCCCGCACGCCGTGCCGCCGTGTCGTCAATCAAAGTCGAGCCCGCAAGGGGCGTTTTGCGTATCTGGCGGAGAGAGGTGGTGGACGAAACTCTTCGTTCGACAAAGTTGTCTGGAACAATTTTGGACAGCCGCAGGCTGGCCCTGGAGCGCGCAGCGCGGAGAAGTGAGGCCCATGAACGGGCCGAACAATCCCTTGCAGGCATCACGCTGGTCCGTCCTTCATTGAGGGGTGTTTTTTGCGCGCCCGGCGAAAGGATGCAGTGCAGGCGATTCATCCTGCCTGCTTGCCGCTCAACCTCACAGCTCCCCGCTCACCACCGTGAAAGTCTGCAGGAAATGGAAGTCCGTTCGACGCAGGGCGAACTGCGGGTGCTGTGGGTCGCACAGGCGCGCGAGTTCATCGTAGTCGGCGCTGGACAGGTACGGCTGCAACCGCGTTCCCCAGCTGTCGCGGAAGATGGCTTCGGCCAGATAGGCCTCGTCGGCTGCGCCGAGCGGGGATACGCGCTCGATCACGAACGTCTGCGCGCGGACCTTGCGCAATGGCGCTCGGCGCAGCACGCCGACCAGGGCGCGGACTGCCGCCAGCTCGCGTTCGCTGACGCCGTAACGGTCGCGGTAGTACTGGCGCACCGCTTCGTTGACCAGGCGCTCGAGCCGCGCGTCCCAGGCGAAGTACATGTCCGGCAGCAGCGAGCTCTGGCACAGCGCGATGCGTCCGGCGGGGCGCAGCAGGGCAGCCAGCCGCTCGGCGCCGGCCAGCGGATCGCGCAGGTGGTTGACCGTGTTCATGCACCAGACCCGGTCGAAGCTGCCGGCGCATAGCGGTGCATGCAGCAGGTCCGCCTGCAGCACCAGGGCCTGGGCGGGAGCGCATGCGCGGGCGGCGGTCGCGTGCGCTGCCGCCAGGTCGATGCCGACCACGGTACCGGCAGGGCCTACTGCGTCGGCGAACCAACGCAGCGCCTCGCCGGTGCCGCAACCCGCGTCGAGTACGCGTGCACCGGGCTGCGGGTCCAGGCTGGCGATGGCCAGGCGAAGCTCGGCTTCGGCGAAGGCGTTGAACAAGCGCAATTTGCGCGAGTAGTCGCGAGCCGCCGTATCGCCGAGGAGGCCGGACATCGACTCACCTTGCCCCGCTGGCTCGGCGGCGGCTGCATGCCGGCGCGAGGCGATTCATGTCACCGCCAGTCCGCGCAGTTCGACCCCGGTCGCATCCACCCGCAGCACCGAGCCGTGCTCGTACCAGTCGCCCAGCACGATCCGTTGCGCCGGTGCGCCGTCGAGCCGGAAGTCGTGCACGGCGGGCCGGTGCGTGTGGCCGTGGATCAGTCGGGTCACGCCCGCCTTGCGCATAGCCTCGGCCACGGCCTGCGTGTTGACGTCCATGATGCTTTCGATGGTGCTGCCGGTGTACGCCTTGCTGTCCTCGCGCGCCTTGGCGGCGAACGCGCGGCGCGCCTGCAGCGGCATCGCCAGGATCTGTGCCTGCCACTCGGGCGTGCGTACCTGCCGGCGTACCGCCTGGTAGGCGAGGTCGTCGGTGCAAAGCAGGTCGCCGTGCATCAGCAGGGTGCGCTGACCCTGGATGTCGTGCGCGGTGCCGTCGTCGAGCAGGCTCAGGCCGGCGCGTTCGGCGAACGCCGGGCCGAGCAGGAAATCGCGGTTGCCGACCATGAAGTACACCGGCACCCCAGCGTCGCGCACGGCGCGGGTGGCGGCGGCGATGCGCAGCGGCAGCTCGGCGTCGTCGTCGTCGCCGACCCAGGCCTCGACCAGGTCGCCGAGGATGTACAGCGCATCGGCGTGGCGCACTTCGTCGCCGGTGAGATAGCGCTCGAACAGTCCGGTGATCTGTGGGCGACCGGGGTCCAGATGCAGGTCGGCGATGAACAGGGTGGCCATCGCGTCGTCAGCCCTTGCCGGTGGGCTTGGCGGCTTTCCTGCGCGGTTTGGGCGCAGGGGCGATGCTTGCTGCGGCGGCCGGTGCCGCCGTGGCCGTGGCGGGCGGGGCTTCCTCACCGACCACCTGGGCGCTCTTGATCAGCACCAGCGGGTTCGGCACGTCGCCGGCGAACGGGCCGAGCGGGCGGGTGGGCAGGGCAGCGATCTTGTCGACCACGTCCATGCCCTTGATGACCTTGCCGAATACGGTATAGCCCCAGGTCAGCCCGCTCTGGGTGCCGACGAAATCCAGCCGGCGGTTGTCGACCAGGTTGAAGAAGAATTGCGCGGTGCCGGAGTTCGGGTCGGCGCCGCGGGCGACGGCCACCGTGCCGCGCAGGTTGGACAGGCCGTTGTCCGCCTCGTTGGCAACCGCCGAGCGCGTGCGCTTGGGCTGCAGGTCGCGGGTGTACAGACCACCCTGCACCAGATAACCGGGGATGGCACGGTGCAGCACGGTGCCATCGTAGAAACCGTCGCGCACGTACTGCAGGAAATTGGCCACGCTCTTGGGCGCCTTGTCCGGGTACAGCTCCAGCGTGATGTCACCCTGTGAGGTGCGCAGCATGACCTGCGGCGATGGCGTGGCGGCGGTGGCGGCCGGCGCCGGTTTGGCGGCTTGCGCTGCCAGCGTTGGCGACAGGATCAGCAGCAGCGTGGCGAGCAGGAATTTCGACATGGGCATCGGAATGGTCTGGGCGTCCGGACATGATACGCGGCCGCAGCTGAAGCGGGTTTGTCGGCGCGATCAGCTGCTGGAGATGTCCAGCTTGATGCCGAGATCGGCCATCGGCGCCTGTTCCTGCTGCAGGTCGGCTTCGCTGAGCGGGTGCTGCTCGAACCAGGCCAGCGGCAGGGTCAGCCGCAGCGACTTGCTGGTGGCGGCGAGCTTCATCTGCGGCAGCGATTCGGCGCGGCGCGCGCGGCGGAACAGCACCGCCAGGCGCAGCAGCGCGGTGGTGTAGCGGGCCAGCTGGCGGTAGCGCTGCGGCAGCGCAGCGGCCGCCGCCTTGTCCGGCTTGCGCCGGTGCATCTCCACTACCGCCGCCAGCAGCTGCTGCTCCTGCCGCGAGAAGCCGGCCAGATCGGCGTGGCGCAGGATGTACGCGCCGTGGTGGTGGTGCTGGCTGTGCGCGATGGCCAGGCCGATCTCGTGCACGCGCGACGCCCACGACAGCCACTCGCGGGCGTCGGCGTCCAGCTTCCAGGCGCGCGCGACCTGGTCGAACAGCATCAGCGCGGTCGACTCGACCCGCCGTGCCTGGGCGCGGTCGACGCCGTAGCGGGTGGCCAGTGCGTCGATACTGGCGGTGCGCGGGTCACTGCCGCCGGCACGGCCGAGCAGGTCCCACAGCAGGCCTTCGCGCATCGAGCTTTCGCATACGCGCAATCGTTCGATGCCGAGCGCGGCGAAGGCCGCCTCGAAAATCACCACGCCGCCGGCGATCACCGGCGCGCGCTCCTCGACCAGGCCCGGCAGCTTGAGCGTGCCGATCTGGCCCTGCGCGACCAGTGCATCGGCCAGCGCGGCGAGCGAGGTCGGGGTGATGCCGTCGTCGGAGAACTTCATCGCCTGCACCACCGCGCCGATCGACTTGGCGGTGCCGGAGGAACCATAGACGTCCTGCCAACCCGATTCGCGGTAGTCCTCGGCGAACTGCTGCAGCAGCACGCCGATCTCGCTGCGCGCGCGTTGCCAGCGCTTGCGGGTGAGCTTGCCGCCGGGGAAGAAGCGCAGCGTCGAGGCGATGCAGCCGGCCTGCACGCTTTCGGTGTGCAGCGGCGCCAGCCCGCGGCCGATGATGAACTCGGTGCTGCCGCCGCCGACGTCGATGACGAGACGCGGCTCGCGCGAGGCGGGCAGGTCGTGGGCGGCGCCGAGGAAGATCAGGCGTCCTTCCTCGCGCCCGGAGACCACCTCGATCGGATGGCCCAGCGCCGCCTCGGCGGCGGTCAGGAAGGTCTGCGGCGAGGCCAGCCGGCGCACCGTGTTGGTGGCCACCGCACGCACCCGCATCGACGGCAGGCCGGCGATGCGCTGGCCGAAACGGGCCAGGCAGGCCAACGCGCGGGCGCGCCGTTCGGCATCCAGGGTGCCGTCGGCGCGCAGGCCGGCGGCCATGCGTACGGTGTCGCGCAGGCGGTCGATCACGCGCGGCTCGCCATGTTCCATGCGCGCCACCACCAGGTGGAAGCTGTTCGAGCCCATGTCCACCGCGGCGAGCAGTTCGCCGTCGCGGATCGGTGTCTGTTCGGCTGGACTCACGCCCGGGCTCCGGCGACGGTAAAGCTCGGATTCTCGCATGCACGCATGGAATGGGCGAAACGCTGCTTCATGCGCAAGGGTTCACGTGTTGTAGCGCTCGAGCAGACCCTGCTGTGCGCTGTACGGCGGGTTGTCGCCGGGTTCGGCGCGGGTGTAGCGGCCGTCGGCGCCGAGCCGCCAGGCCTGGGTATTGTCGGCCAGCCCGTTGGCCAGGGTTTCCTCGAACACGCGCGCGGCCAGTTCGGGGTCGAGGATCGGGAACGCCACCTCGATCCGCCGCATCAGGTTGCGTTCCATCCAGTCGGCGCTGGCGCAGTAGATCTCGGCGTCGCCATCGTTGGCGAACCAGTACACCCGGCTGTGTTCGAGGAAGCGCCCCACGATCGAGCGCACGCGGATGCGCTCGGAGACGCCGGGCAGGCCCGGGCGCAAGGTGCAGGCGCCGCGCACGATCAGGTCGATCTCCACGCCGGCCTGCGAAGCGCGGTACAGCGCCTCGATCACGCGCGCCTCGTTCAGCGCGTTGAGCTTGGCCACGATGCGCGCGGGGCGGCCGGCCTGCGCGTGCGCGGTCTCGCGCTCGATCTTCGCCAGCACGCTGGGATATAGCGTGAACGGTGAGTGCAGCAGCCGCTTCAGCTCGATGATCGGGCCCAGCCCGGACAGCTGCTGGAACACCTTGTGCAGGTCCTCGCCGATCTCGGGGTTCGCCGTCATCAGGCCGATGTCGGTGTACATGCGGCTGTTGGCCTGGTGGTAGTTGCCGGTGGACAGGTGCACGTAGCGGCGCAGCGCCTCGCCCTCGCGCCGCACGATCAGCATCATCTTGGCGTGGGTCTTGTAGCCGACCACGCCGTAGACCACCTGCACGCCGGCTTCCTGTAGCCGCGTGGCGAGGCGGATGTTGGCCTCCTCGTCGAAGCGCGCGCGCAGCTCGATCACCACCGTGACGTCCTTGCCGTTGCGCGCGGCCTCCACCAGCAGGTCGACCAGCGGAGTGTCCTCGCCGGCGCGGTACAGCGTTTGCTTGATCGCCAGCACCTGCGGGTCGGCGGCGGCCTGGCGCAGCAGGTCGATCACCGCGTTGAAGCTCTGGTACGGGTGGTGCAGCAGTACGTCGTGCTGGCCGATCACGTCGAACTTGTTGCGGCTGCTCTCGAGTGCCGGCGGCAGCTGCGGGTTGAAGCGCGGGAACTTCAGCTCCGGCCGGTCCAGCCAGTCGTAGATCAGGCCGGCGCGGATGATGTTGACCGGGCCGTCGCAGCGGTACACGTCGGCGTCGTCCAGCTCGAAGTTGTGGGTCAGCATCGCGGTGATCGCCTTCGGGCAATCGTTGGCGATTTCCAGGCGCACCGGCCGCGCGTAGCCGCGCCCGACCAGTTCCTCGCTGAGCGCCAGGGCAAGGTTCTCCACCTCGGCCTCCTCGACGATCAGCTCGCTGTTGCGGGTGACCCGGAACTGGTACGAGCCGACCACCTTGAGGCCAGGGAACATCAGGTCGACGAAGGCCTGCAGCAGTTCGGCGAGAAACACGAAGTGTTCGCCGGGGCCGCTGACTTCGGCGGGCACGCGGATGATCCGCGGCAGCGAGCGCGGGGCGCGCACCAGCGCCATGTGGCCTTCGTGGCCGAATGCGTCGCGGCCGCGCAGCACCACCGCGATGTTCAGCGTCTTGTTGAGGATGCGCGGGAACGGATGCGCCGGGTCCAACCCCAGCGGCGACAGCACCGGCAACACCTCGTGTTCGAAGTAACCGCGCAGCCAGCGGTGCTGGCGCGGGCTCCAGCTCTTGCGGGTGAGGATGTGGATCTGCTCGGCGTCGAGCTGCGGGCTTATCTGCTCCTGCCAGGCGGCGTATTGTGCGGCGACCAGGTCCAGCACGCGGCTGCGGATGCGCGCCAGCAGCTCGCCGGAGGAGATGCCGTCGGGCCCCGGCGCGGCCGAGCCGTAGGCATGGTGGTGCTTGAGCATCGCCACCCGCACCTCGAAGAACTCGTCGAGGTTGTTCGCCACGATGCTCAGGTAGCGCAATCGCTCCAGCAGCGGCACGGTGCTGTCGCTGGCCATCGCCAGCACGCGGAAATTGAACTCCAGCGCGGCCAGCTCCCGGCTCAGGTACAGGCCGGGGGCGCTCAGGTCGGTGGCATCGGGCGGGGTGGGCGAGGGGTGGGCCATGCCGCATTCTGGCGCATGGTCCGGGCCATTGCATGCCGCGCCGCCGCGGCTCTCAGCTTTCGTTGCCGCTGCCGGGAGCCAGCAGCCGTGCCGGGCCGAAGTGGCAGGAGAAGGTGGAACCGGCGCCCGGCGTGCTCTCGATCTTCAACTGCGCTTGGTGCAGGTTCAGCACGTGCTTGACGATCGACAGGCCCAAACCGGTGCCGCCGCTTTCGCGCGAGCGGCTGGAGGAAACCCGGTAGAAGCGTTCGGTAAGCCGGGCCAGGTGCGAGGCGGGGATGCCGAAGCCGGTGTCGCTGACCGAGTACACCGCGCCGTCGGCCACGCGCTGCCAGCGGATGGCGATGCTGCCGCCAGCCGGCGTATAGCGCACCGCATTGCTGGCCAGGTTCGACAGCGCGCTGTGCAGGTCCTTCGGCGAACCGAGCAGGTCCGTTTCGGCGGTGGACTCCAGCACGATGCGGTGGCGACCCTGGCTGAGCGCCTCGGCTTCCTTGCGCACG
Source organism: Rhodanobacter thiooxydans (assembly GCF_021545845.1). Lineage (NCBI taxonomy): Bacteria > Pseudomonadati > Pseudomonadota > Gammaproteobacteria > Lysobacterales > Rhodanobacteraceae > Rhodanobacter > Rhodanobacter thiooxydans. Next base: position 2,996,538 of record NZ_CP088923.1, on the reverse strand, counting down.
GTGGCCAGCAGTGCCGCCATCGGCACGCGCTCGTCGACCACTTCGTGCTGGGTCTCCAGCCGCGACAGGGTCAGCAGATCCTCCACGATCTGCCCCATGCGTTTGGACTGCGTGCGCATTTCGTCCAGCACCGGCGCCAGCTCGGGCACGTCCTCCGGGTCGAGCAGTTCGAGGTAGCCATGGATCACCGTCAGCGGCGTGCGCAACTCGTGTGACACGTTCGCCACGAAGTCGCGGCGCACCTGTTCGAGCCGGTTCTGGTGGCTGATGTCGTGTGCCAGCAGCAGCTGTTCGTGCTCGCCGAACGGCAGCAGGCTGACGTTGAGCTGGCTGTCCGCGCGGCCGGGCGCGGTGGCGTCGGTGAGCGGCTCGTGCGCGCCGTCGCGCAGCCAGCCGGCCAGCTCCGAGCCGGCCAGCCGCTGCTGCAGCGAGGCGCCGCGATCGAGCGGACGGCGCAGCCCGAGCAGGTTCTCGGCGGCGTGGTTGAACCAGCGGATCTGCTGCTGCCCGTCGAGCAGCACCACCGCGTCCGGCAAGTGGCTGGCGGCATTGCGAAGATCGCGCAGGGAAGAGGCGATGCGGCGGGAGCGCGTCATGAAACGGTCATACTGGAGATGGCTGGCATTCGCCGGTGCCGTCATCATGGCCTGCGTTTGATGACGGATTCGGGTCAGCAGCAAGACGACTTCGGCCACGGCGACCAGCGCGATGCCCGCCACCGCATGCCCGCCGGTGAGCCAGCCGAACGCGGCACCGGCACCCAGCGCCGCGGCGAGTGCCGCGGGCAGTTTCCAGGGGGAGGAGAGGGGCGAGGTCATGCGGCGCACCGGCGTGTGAAAGGCATGCAGCATCGGCAAAAGCGATGCACGCCGCAAGCTTGCCGCCGGCTCAGGTGCTGGTCGAGAAGCGGTAGCCGGTACCGCGCACGGTCTGCACCAGCTCGTCCAGCTTCCACGGCTCCAGCGTCTTGCGCAGGCGGCGGATGTGCACGTCCACGGTGCGCTCCTCCACGTACACGCTGCCGCCCCAGACGTGGTCGAGCAGCTGCGTGCGCGAATAGACGCGCTCGGGGTGGGTCATGAAAAAATACAGCAGACGGTACTCGGTGGGGCCGATCGACACCGGCTCGTCGCCGGCGAACACCCGGTGCGCCGGGCCGTCGATGCGCAGGCCGCCCAGCTCGACCACACCGGAGCCGTCGTCACCCTGGCTGCGCCGCAGCACGGCCTTGATCCGGGCGACCAGTTCGCGGGTGGAGAAAGGTTTCACCACATAGTCGTCGACACCGGCTTCGAGGCCGTTGACGCGATCCATTTCCTCGCCGCGGGCGGTGAGCATGATGATCGGGATCTCGCGGCTGAGCTCTTCCTTGCGCAGGCGCCGGGCCATTTCGAGCCCGCTCGTGCCCGGCAGCATCCAGTCGAGCAGGATCAGGTCGGGCACCTGCTCGGCCAGCGCCAGCTGGGCGGCGCGGGCATCGGCTGCCTGGATCGCGTCCATGCCGGCCTTGCGCAAGGCGAAGGCGATCATTTCGCGGATCGAGGTTTCGTCTTCAACGATCAGGATGCGTTTGTGCACGCCGTGGTCCGCCTTGGCTTGTGACGGACATATTGCAGCCGATCCATGTTACGTGTCGATGACATGCGGCACGCATTCATTGCGGGGAACTGTCGCCCGGACTGTCCGCGGTCTTGATCTTGCGCTTGTGCAGTTCCAGCACCAGTGGGGTCAGCTCGACGATGCGCGCCTGGATGCGCACGCGTGCGTAGTAGTCCAGGTCGTCGCGCTTGAGCAGCCGCTTGAGTTGCTCCATCGCGTCGTACGACCGGCCGGAGTAGTAGCTGGCATCGGCGAAGGCCTCGCCGGCGCGCACGCTGTCGCCGGCCTTGTCGCTGGCGCGGGCGTAGGTGCTGTAGATCTCCGGCTCGCTGGCATTGTCCAGCAGCGGGCGCAGCAGGTCGGCGGCGAGGCGGGCCTGCTGCTGGTCGCCGCCGGTGGTGAGCGCCTTGGCGTAGGCGAGCGCGATGGCGCGATTGCGCGGGGACTGGGTGTTGAGCCCGGCATACGCCGCCAGCGCCGCGGCGCGCTGGCCGGCCTGCAGGCGGGCATCGGCCAGCGCCAGCCGGAGGATCAGGTTCTCGGGGTGGGCCTGCAGCAGCGGCTGCAACTGCTCGACCGCCACCGCGCCGCGGCCGCTGCGGGTGAGTGCCAGCGCGTAGCCGTAGCGGTTTGCCGGCATGTCGAAGTCCGGCCGGGTCTGCAGGTTGGCGCCGTAGTAGCTGGCTAGCTTGGTCGCATCGCCGGCCAGCACGCGCACGCGCTCGCGCATCAGGGCGTAACTGTCCAGGTGGCCGGGCGCGGAGGGCTGGAACAGCGAGGCGGGGTCCTTCACGAAGGCGATCGGTGCGGTGCTTTTCTCCCACTGCAGCTTGTCCATGACGGTGGCGGCGGGGCGCAGCTTCTGCGCTGCGGCCAGCGCGCCGGCGCGCGACTTCGCATCGCTGATGCGCATCGTGGACACCGGGTGGGTCTGCAGCAGGGCCGGCACGTCTTCGCCGCCGGCACCGGCGCTCATGACGTCCTGCATGCGCTGGAAGAAGTCGGCCATCGCGTTCGGGTCGAAACCGGCCTTGGCCAGCGTCTGGATGCCGACGCGGTCCGCCTCGATCTCGTCCTTGCGGGTGAAGTTGATCGACTTCTGCGCGATCAGGCCCTGACCGCCGGCCAGCACCGCCATCGGTGCGTCGCCGCTCTTGCTGCCGGCGCCGGCAGCGATCGCGCCGAGCAGCACCAGAGCCATCAGCGGCGCGTCCTTCTTCGAATCCTCGAATGCACGCTGCAGGTGGTTCTGGGTGATGTGGCCGATTTCGTGCGCGACCACGCCGGCCAGCTCGCTCTCGTCGCGGGTGATCGTCATCAGCCCGGCATTCACCGCGATGTAGCCGCCGGGGGCGGCGAACGCATTGATTTCCGGGTCCTTGACGATGAAGAACGAGAAATGCTCCTTCGGCTTTTCGCTGCTGGCGACCAGCCGGTAGCCGAGGTCGTTGATGTAGTCGTCCAGCAGCGGGTCGTCCACCACCATGTCCAGCGCGCGCATCTGCCGCAGCATGGAAGCGCCGTAGTCCTGCGCTTCCTGCGGCGAGATCAGCGCGTTTGCCGAACTGCCAAGATCGGGCAGGCGCACATCCTGCTGGGCGCTGGCGGCGCAGGCCAGCCCGGCAGTGATCAGCGCCGTCAGCAGGCGCGGTGCAAGTAGTCGTGGTGCCATGCTCATCAGGTGAGTGACAATAGCATTGAGACCGTGGTTCGCCATATTGGTTCAGCATGGCCCGGCCGCTTGAGCCGGCAGCGGCGCGGCCCCATGTTCTGTTGGCCTTTCCCCATTCAGCGGAGTGTCGTGATGTCGAAGATCGAGGTTTATTCCACCGCGGTATGCCCGTACTGCGTAGCGGCCAAGAACCTGCTCAAGTCCAAGGGGCTGGAGTGGACCGAGGTGCGCGTCGACGTCGATCAGGCACAGCGCGATGCCATGCTGGCGCGCAGCGGCGGCCGCCGCACGGTGCCGCAGATCTTCATCAACGATCAGCACGTGGGTGGCTACGACGACCTGGTCGCCGCCGACCGCAGCGGCCGGCTGGGCGAACTGCTGGGGCAGGCCGCATGAGCGACCGCCTCACCGAGTTCACCGCGTTCCGCCAGCGCATGAACGAGCGCATCCTGGCCGAGGACAACCAGGTCGTGCGGCGCTTCTTCGCACTGGATACGCAGACCTACAAGGCCGGCGCGCTGGACGTGAAGACCAAAGAGATGCTGGGGCTGGTCGCCTCGCTGGTGTTGCGCTGCGACGACTGCATCAGCTACCACGTGGCCCAGTGCAAGGACGCCGGCGTGCAGCGCGACGAGTTCTTCGAGGTGTTCAGCGTGGGCCTGGTGGTGGGCGGCTCGATCGTGATCCCCCACCTGCGCCGCGCGGTGGACTTTCTGGACAGGCTGGAAGCCGGCGAGTCTGCCGCCCCTGAGTGCGCCGACCACGCGTAGGTGCCCGCTCGCAGGCGATAACTTTTGCTTTTTGGATCCGGCCTTCAAAGCATCGCCCGCGAGCGGGCTCCTACGGATCCTGGCATGCGAGTTTACGCGATGCTCCGTGCGAGGATTTGCAACGGTTCGTGTGCGGTGCCGGCTGTCCGTCAAGGGTTTCATCGGCGATAATGGGCGGTCTTGATGTGCGCCGTTCCGTGCGTGCACGCGATCAGTCCCCAAGGAGTTCCCCCCCCCCATGAACAAGACCATCGCGGTGATCCCCGGCGACGGCATCGGCCCGGAGATCATGACCGCCACGCTGCGCGTGCTCGACGCGCTGGACTGCGGCCTTTCCTATGACTTGGCCGACGCCGGCATGGTCGCGCTGGAGAAGCACGGCGACCTGCTGCCCAAGGCCACGCTGGACAAGATCGCCGAGCACAAGGTGGCGCTGAAGGGCCCGCTGACCACGCCGATCGGCGGCGGCTTCACCTCGGTCAACGTGACCCTGCGCCGGCACTTCGATCTGTACGCGAACGTGCGCCCGGCGGTGAGCTTCCCGGGCACCAAGTCGCGCTACGAGAACATCGACATCATCACCGTGCGTGAGAACACCGAGGGCGCCTACCGCTCCGAGGGGCAGACCTTGTCCGTGGACGGCGAAGTCGCCGAGTCGGTCGCGCGCAACACCCGCAAGGGCAGCAGCCGCATCGTGCGCTACGCGTTCGAGCTGGCGGTGAAGAAGGGTCGCAAGAAGGTCACCGCGGTGCACAAGGCGAACATCCTGAAGACCAGCTCGGGCCTGTTCCTCAACGTGGCGCGCGAGATCGCCAGGGAATACCCGCAGATCGAGTTCAACGAGATGATCGTGGACAACACCTGCATGCAGCTGGTGATGAACCCGTACCAGTTCGACGTGATCGTCACCACCAACCTGTTCGGCGACATCCTCTCGGACCTGTGCGCCGGCCTGGTCGGCGGCCTCGGCCTGGCGCCGGGCGACAACATCGGCGAGGGCGCGGCGATCTTCGAGGCGGTGCACGGCTCGGCGCCGGATATCGCGGGCAAGGGCATCGCCAACCCGTGCGCGCTGCTGCTGGCGGCGGCCGACATGCTCGACCACCTGGACATGGTGGCCAAGGGCGACCGCCTGCGCCAGGCGATCCGCGACACCATGACGAACGATCGCGACAGCGTGACGCCGGATATCGGCGGCAAGGGCAGCACGAGCAGCTTCGCCGACGCGATCGTGAAGCGCCTGGCGGCCTGAGCCGCACCGCCGCTGCACAAGAAAAAGCCGCGGGCATGCCGCGGCTTTTTCTTTGAGGCTCAGCCAAAGTCGCTGCTATCCGCGCGTCGGTGCTTCGCCGGTTGATAGCTGCCCGGCTCCGCGCGCGACGGGATGGCGACGCGGTTCCAGCTGTTGATCACGATCACCGCCTGGCGCGATGCGCGTGGTCACGGTGACCAGCCACGCCTCCGGGTCGTCCAGTGCCTGGACATCCTGCGCATGCCAGCGCAGCCAGGCGTCGTGCAGCACGTCCCCGGCGTCGCCGGGCGCGCCGAGCATGCGGTAGGCCAGGCCGGACGGGCGCTGGCGGTGTTGCTGGAACGGGGCGGTTTGCGGGTCCATGGGGCGCTCCGGGGGGGGGGCGGCCAGGACGCACCGCCATCGTGAAACGTGAAGGCTCAGCGAAACAGCGGCCAGGGCGCCAGGAAAACCAGCCACATCAGCAGCAGGATGCCGGCGTACTTGCCGGCCTTGTACAGCTTCCGGTGCCGCCGCTTGAACGCCGCCTTCCAATGGTGCATGGCGCCCTTGCGCTGGCTCCATGCGTACAGGCGGTTGACGAAGCCGGTCTTCTCGGTGCCGGCGTCGCTGTTGGGCGAGGCGGTGATCTTGCCCATGAACGCGCCCACGCGGTGGTTGATCGCGCTCATCCAGGACGTGCGCAGCGGGCGCTCCACGTCGGCGAACAGGATCACCCGGGTCTGGTCGGTCTTGTTCTCCACCCAGTGCACGTAGGTCTCGTCGAACACCACGTCCTTGCCGTCGCCCCAGGCGTGTTCCTCGCCGTCGACGAGGATGCGGCAGTCGCGCGAGTTCGGCGTGATCAGGCCCAGGTGGTAGCGCAGCGAACCGGCGAACGGGTCGCGATGCGGGTTGAGTTTGCTGTTCGGCGCCAGCGTGGCGAACATCGCCGCCTTGATGCCGGGAATGGCATTGAGCAGCTCCACCGTCTTCGGACACAGCGCCTCGGCCGAGGCCAGCGGCTCGCCGTACCACTTCAGGTAGAAGCGCTTCCAGCCCTGCTTGATGAAGCTGTTGAAGCTGGCGTCGTCGTTCTTCGTGGTGCCGCGGATGTGACCGGCTTCGGTCAGCTGCAACGCCTCATCGCGGATGGTCTGCCAGTTCGCCTGCAGCAGGTCCAGCTCGGGAAAGCCGCGGCGATCGAGAATCGGCTTGGCCGGCACCGCCGAGAACGCGTACATCAGCAGGTTGTACGGCGCGAACACCGCCGAGTGGTCGACCAGTTGGCGGTCGAAACGCAGCCGCACGCGGCCGCGCAGGTGCACCAGCAGCACGCACAGCACGAACAGAGCGAACAGGACCAGCAGGATCAGGCGGGGAGTGAGGACCATGGCGAGGCGCGCGGCGGAAGGCTATCGAGAGCTGCATTCTACCCGGATGCGGTGCCCGGGCTTCGACCGCGCACGATCCCTTTCATCCCTGCGGCGCGAAGATCGCCTGCGCCAACGAAAAAACAGCGACGTCATTCCCGCGAAAGCGGGAATCCACTTTGGTCTTGCGAAACAGCCACATGGATTCCGCTTTCGCGGGAATGACGAACTGGGGGCTTTACGCTTTCCCCGATTCCCGATTCCCGATTCCCGGCCCTACAGCGCCTCCGCCGCGAAATCCGCCAACCGCGAACGCTCGCCGCGACGCAAGGTGACGTGCGCCGAATGCTCCCAGTTCTTGAAGCGGTCCACCGCGTAGGTGAGGCCGGAGGTGGTCTCGGTGAGGTAGGGCGTGTCGATCTGCTCGACGTTGCCGAGGCAGACGATCTTGGTGCCCGGGCCGGCGCGGGTGATCAGCGTCTTCATCTGCTTCGGGGTGAGGTTCTGTGCCTCGTCGATGATCAGGTAGCGGCTGAGGAAGGTGCGCCCGCGCATGAAATTGAGCGAGCGGATCTTGATGCGCGAGGCGAGCAGGTCGTTGGTGGCCTGGCGGCCCCAGCTGCCGCCGTCTTCGGGGTTGGCCAGCACTTCGAGGTTGTCGGTGAGCGCGCCCATCCACGGTGTCATCTTCTCTTCCTCGGTACCGGGCAGGAAGCCGATGTCTTCGCCCACCGAAACGGTGGCGCGGGTCATGATGATCTCGCGGTAGCGCTGCTGGTCCATCACCTGGGCCAGTCCGGCAGCCAGCGCCAGCAGGGTCTTGCCGGTGCCGGCGTTGCCGAGCAGGGTGATGAAGTCGATGTCCGGATCCATCAGCGCGTTGAGCGCGAAGTTCTGCTCGCGGTTGCGCGCGCCGATGCCCCACACGTGGTGGTTGGCGTGCGAGTGGTCGTCCAGCAGCACCAGCGTGGCGCTGGCCTCGTCCAGGTGCAGCACGCGCAGCTCGATAGCGTTCTCGCCGGGCAGGTACAGGCATTCGTTCGGGTACCAGGTTTCCTCGTCGCGCCGCTTCACCTCGTAGAACGTGCGGCCGCGCTCGGTCCACGAGCGCACCTCCGGATGCAGCTCCCAGAAATCCTCCGGCAACGCGGTCGAGCCGGTGTAGAGCAGGGAGAAATCGTCCAGTGCGCGATCGTTTTCGTAATCCTCGGCGACCAGCCCGTTGATGCTGGCCTTGATCCGCAGGTTGATGTCCTTGGTGACCAGGATGACGTCGCGGCCCGGGCTCTGGTCGCGCAGCTCGATCACCGCCGCCAGGATCTGGTTGTCCGCCTTGGCGTGGCCGTTGCTGCTGGTGCGGTGCTGGAAGTACAGCCGGCCGACCGAGGTGCCGCGCTTGAGCTTGACGCCCTGCGGGTTGCTCAGTTCCAGACCGTCGGCGAGGTCGTGCTGCTTGCCGCGCTCGATCAGCTCGTTGAGGAAGCGGCTGGCCTGGCGGCCGTTGCGCGAGACTTCCGAGGCGCCTTTTTTCTTTTCGTCCAGTTCCTCCAGCACGGTCATCGGGATGAAGACGTCGTGTTCCTCGAAGCGGAACAGCGAGGTCGGGTCATGCAGCAGGACGTTGGTGTCGAGAGCGTAGATGCGCTTGCTTCCGGTCATGCGGAAGTGTCCTCGCTGGTGGGTGGAGGGAGCTTGCGGGCAGCCGTCATGGAGGGTGACGCGGTCAACGGGCGGGGATGGCGTCGAGCACGACCTGGGCGTGGCCCGGCACCTTCACGCCGCGCCACTCGCGCGCCAGCTTGCCGTCGGGGTCGATCAGGAAGGTGCTGCGCACGATGCCCAGGTGGCGCTTGCCGTACAGCACCTTCTCGTGGATCACGTCGAATGCGCGGCACCAGGTTTCGTCGGCGTCGGATACCAGCGGGAACGGCAGTTCCTGCTTTGCGGCGAAGTTGGCGTGCGACTTCGGCGAATCGCGCGAGACGCCGACGATCTGCGCATGGCGCTTGCGGAAGGCGGGATAGAGGTCGCGGAAATCCTTCGCCTCACTGGTGCAGCCCGGGGTGGAGTCCTTGGGGTAGAAGTACAGCACCACCCACTGGCCTTTGAGATCGGCGAGCTTCAGGACGCTGTCGTCGCCGGTGGAGCCGCTGAGGGCAGGAGCCTTCTTTCCGATGTCTGGCATGGTCTCTCCGGAAACCCGACGGGGGTTTCGCCTGTGTGCGTGGCAGAGACTAGCGCGATGACCGTGACGGAGACAGCCTTGTCAGCCCTGTCGCGCAGGAGGCATCCTAGGAACCCCGATGGCATGTTTTTGCCGTCGCCGCTCCTAGAACTTCACCGGATCCATGATCGCGTCCAGGTTCAGGCCGTCGCACAGTTCCAGGAAGTCGTCGCGCAGCGCGGCGATGTGGATCTCCGCCGGGATGCCGATGGTGAACTGGGCCTGGAACATCTCCGCCCCGGTCTGCATGGCCTGGTAGCGAGTGGAGTTCAGCTGTTCCACGCTGATACCGTGCTGGCTGAAGAAATCCACGATGCGCGCCACGATGCCGGGGCGGTCCGCGGCCACCACCTCCACCAGGTAGGGCAGCAGGTGCGAGCTGTTCTGGCGCGGGCCGGTGCGGTAATGCACCAGGTGCATGCTCTCGTCGCGGCTCAGCTTGGCCAGCGCAGTTTCCAGCTTGGCCAGCGCGTCCCACGCACCGGTGGCCAGCAGCATCAGCGAGACTTCCGTGCCGATGGTGGACACGCGCGACTCGGACAGGTTGCAGCCGGCATCCGCAATGCGCCGGGCCAGCGCCAGCAGCGGCGACCTGTTGGTCGCGGTGAGCGCGTGGATCAGCAACTGGTTGTCGTTGCCCGAGCGCGTGGCGGCGGGGGAGGGGCCGGGTGAAGGTTTCAAGGAAGTCTGCCTGTGGACGTCAGCCCGCGCGGTGCGGGGCCATGAGACTACTCCGGTCGAGCTTACTTGCCCGCCTCGCGAGGCGGCAAGTAACATGGCCAGCTTGCCTTGTAGCGGAATCGTGTCTTGAACATTCGCGGAAGCATCTGCGCACTGGCCACTCCGTTCGCGGCCGATGGTGCACTCGACCTGGATGCGTTCGGCCGGCTGATTGATTACCAGCTTGCCGGCGGCACCGAGGCGCTGGTGGTGGCCGGTTCCACTGGCGAGTCGCACATGCTGGAGCCCGACGAGTTCGACCGCCTGCTGGCGTTCGCGCTCCAGCGCGTGGCCGGGCGGGTGCCGGTGATCGCCGGCACCGGGGAGGCCGGCACCGCCAAGACGGTGGCGCTGACCCGCCGCGCGCAGGCGCTTGGTGCTGACGCGGCGCTGGTGGTGACGCCCTATTACGTGCGACCGACCCAGGAAGGCCTGCGCCGGCATTTCCTGGAAGTGGCCGAGCACGGCGGCCTGCCGGTGCTGCTGTACAACGTGCCGACCCGCACCGGCTGCGACCTGCTGCCGGCGACCGTCGCCGTGCTGCGCGAGCACCCGGCGATCGTCGGCGTCAAGGAGGCGCGCGGCGATCGCGAGCGGATCCTGGCGCTGGCGGAACTTGTGCGCGAGGATTTCGTCTACCTGTCCGGCGACGACGACAGTGCCGGCGAGGCGATGCTGGCCGGTGCGGCCGGCACCATCTCGGTGGTGGCCAACCTGGTGCCGCAGGCGTTCCGCGCCTTGTGCGATGCCGCCGTCGCCGGCGACCGGGTAGCGACGGCGCGCTGCCATGGCGCGCTGGAGCCGCTGCTGCAGGCGCTCAATTGCGCGCCCAACCCGATTGCGGTCAAGGCCGGCCTGCCTGTGCTGGGACTGGGCCTGGCGCAGCCGAGGTTGCCGCTGGTGGAATTGAACGACGGTCCGGATCGCGCCCGATTGCACCAAGCGCTGTCCACTCTGGCATCCTTGGCGACTGTGGCCGGTTGACGGTTGCCCGACTTACTCACGGAATCCGCTTATATGAAGAAAACCTCGCTCCTCATGGCCCTGCCGGCCGTCGCCCTCGCTGGCCTGCTGCTTTCCGGTTGCGGCGTGTTCCGCTCGCACAAGGCGTGGGACAAGGCCGTGCAGGAAGCTCCACTGGAGATCCCGCCGAGCCTCGACCGGCCGTCGACCAGCGAAGCGCTGGTGATCCCGTCGCCGGGCGCGAACCTGCCGACCGCCAACGGCGCCACTGCGCGGGTCAGTTCGGCCGGTGGCCAGATCAGCGACGGCTTCGTGCTGGCCGACAGCGTCGACAATGCCTACCGTCGGGTCGGCCAGGTGCTGGAGAGCGGCAGCCTGGGCGAGCTGGCCGGTCACGACGATGCCACGCACAGTTACACGCTGAATGTTTCCGACTCCATGGTACAGCCGAAGAAGAAGGGCTTCTTCGGTCGCCTGTTCGGGCGCGACAAGGGCGATTCCGCGGCCGCGCCGGGTGCCAACTCGCACCAGGTGCAGATCAGCATCAACGACGGCGGCACGGCGTCGAGCGAAGTACGTGCCGAAGGCAACGCCACGGCCGTGGGCAAGGTGATCGACGCGTTGAAATCGCGCCTGGGCGGCTGATCGCCAGGGCACAAGCCCCAAAAAGAACGCCGCCCCCGGGCGGCGTTCTTTTTGGGATGGACGGACGGGTTTCAGCGCTGCAGCAGCTTGAGCTTGTCCGGCCTGCCTTCCCAGTCCTTGGCGTCGGGCAGGGCATCCTTGCGTTCGGTGATCACCGGCCAGCTCTTGGCCAGCTCGGCATTCAGCGCCACGAATTCCTCCTGGCCGACCGGCACGTCGTCTTCCGGATAGATCGCATTGATCGGGCATTCCGGTTCGCACAGCGTGCAGTCGATGCACTCGTCGGGGTCGATTGCCAGGAAATTGGGGCCTTCATGGAAGGCATCGACCGGGCAGACCTCGACGCAGTCGGTGTACTTGCACTTGATGCAGTTGTCGATGACAACAAAAGTCATGAATTGGCCTGCTCTTCTCTCTCATGAGGACTGCGGCCATGGATGGCCGCTTCTGATCCGCGCCAGACGCAGGAGAGGTGTCGGCTGGTAGCCACCTCACCGACCACGGCGATCATGGATGATCGCACAGGCGATGAAGAGTGCGGCCAAGGATGGCCGCTTTTGATCCGACCGATGACCTGATGTCTCGGGTCGTAGAGATCATCCTTCCCGATAAAGGCGATCATGGATGATCGCGCAAACAACTGGCGCTCCCTACGAGGTTCGAACTCGTGTTCCCGCCTTGAGAGGGCGGTGTCCTTGGCCACTAGACGAAGGGAGCGCTGACTTCCGAAGCGCGCTAGTATAGCGGAATTGTTTCGCCCGGCAATGCTTGGCAGCCATCGGCTTGCCCGGTCCGGGACAGGCCCGCCGGCGCAGATGTCCCGCGCCCTCAGCGGGACGGTTCGCGGTGTTGCACGCCGCGATATATTGCCACCCAAGGGCAGTTTCGCCCCGCAAGGATTCCGACCGCTTGAATCTCGAATCGAGGATCGACGCCACGCCGACGCTGCGGATCATTCCGCGCGACCAGCACATCATCTCGCGCAAGAACATCAGCAAGGCGGCGTTGCGCGTGCTGTACCGCCTCAACGAGGCCGGCTTTGCCGCCTACCTGGTCGGCGGCGCGGTGCGCGACCTGCTGCTGGGGCTGCGGCCGAAGGACTTCGACGTGGCCACCGACGCCACGCCGGACGAGGTGAAGAAGCTGTTCCGCAACTGCCGCCTGATCGGCCGCCGCTTCCGGCTGGCGCACGTGGTGTTTGGCCCGGAGATCATCGAGGTGGCCACCTTCCGCGGCACCGGCGAGGAAGGCGGCGAGGGCGACCGCCACATCGTCGACGGTCGCATCGTGCGCGACAACATCTGGGGCACGATCGAGGAGGACGCGCTGCGCCGCGACTTCCGCGTCAACGCGATGTACTACGACATCAGCGACTTCTCGGTGCGTGATTACGTCGGCGGCATGCAGGATCTCGAAGATCGCGTGCTGCGCCTGATCGGAGACCCCGACACCCGCTACCACGAGGACCCGGTGCGCATGCTGCGCGCGGCGCGGCTGGCGGCCAAGCTCGGCATGCGCATCGACGCCGCGGCGGCGGCACCGTTCGAGACGCTGGGGCCGCTGCTGGCTGACGCCGCACCGGCGCGGCTGTTCGACGAGTCGCTGAAGATGTTCCTGACCGGGCACGGGCTGAAGAGCTTCCGCGTGCTGGAGCAGTGCGGCCTGCTGAAATTCCTGTTCCCGGCCACCGCGCGCGCGCTGCGGCGCGGCGACGAGGCGCTGCGTGCGCTGGTCGAGCACGGCCTGGCGAACACCGACGCGCGGATCGCCGAGGGCAAGTCGGTGACCCCGGCGTTCCTGTTCGCGGTGCTGCTGTGGGGCGAGGTGCGCGACGTGGCGCACCAGCTGATCGACCGCGGCGTCGAAGGCAATGAGGCCTGGTCGCGCGCCGCGGCGCAGGTGGTCGGCGAACAGTGCCAGCGGGTGGCGATCCCGCGCCGGTTCACCTTCACCATGGAGGAGATCTGGTCGCTGCAGCCGCGCTTCGAGCAGGTCCAGCGCAAGCGGGTGTTCCGCCTGCTGGCGCACCCGCGCTTTCGCGCCGCGTTCGATTTCCTGCTGCTGCGCGGCGATGAGTCGCCGGCGATGCGCGAGCTGGGCCAGTGGTGGGCGCATGCACAGCAACTGCCGCCGGACGTGCTGGCCGCCGCGCTGCCAGCCGGCGGCGGCGATCTCGTGGTGGCACCGGTGGTCGGCCGGCCGCCGCGCCCGCGACGCCGGCGGCGCCGGTCGGCCGACAGGTCGGGTTCCGTGTGACCCTGGCCTACGTCGCGCTGGGCAGCAACCTCGGCAACCCGCGGCAACAGTTGCTCGACGCCATGGACGCGCTGGCGAAGCTGCCCGGCACCCGCCTGCTGCAGCGTTCGCAGCTGTACCGTACGCCGCCGTGGGGCGTGCTGGAGCAGCCGCCCTTCGTCAACGCCGCGGTGGAACTGGATACCGCGCTGTCGCCGCACGATCTGCTGGAGGCCCTGCTGGCGATCGAGCAGCGCGCCGGCCGCGTGCGCGCCGGGCGCAACGGGCCGCGCACGCTGGATCTGGACCTGCTGCACGTCGACGGCGTGCGGCTCGACGACCCGCGGCTGACCCTGCCGCATCCGCGCATGGCTGAACGGGTGTTCGTGCTGTTGCCCTTGCGCGATATTGCGCCCACGCTGCAGCCGTCGGGCCAGGCCACGGTGGCGGAACTGCTTGCCCGCCTCGATCCGACCGGTTGTGAACGCGTGGCTTGAGCCGGCACGGTGGCACGCCGGATAATCGACGCCCCCACTCCAGGAATTGCCGTGTACGTGCAGAACGCCAGTGTCCCCGACCGCAAGCCGGTGACCGTGCCGGGCCTGCTTGCGATGAAGGCGCAAGGACGGCGCATCGTGATGCTCACCGCCTACGACGCCAGTTTCGCCTGGCAGCTGGAGGCCGCCGGCATCGACATCGCCCTGGTCGGCGATTCGCTCGGCATGGTGATCCAGGGACATGCCAGCACGCTGCCGGTGACGCTGGAGCACATGGTCTACCACACCGCCGCGGTGGCGCGCGGGCTGTCGGCGACGATGCTGGTGGCCGACCTGCCGTTCATGGCCGACCGCGACCTGGCGCATGCGCTGGAAGCCGGCGCACGACTGGTCGGCGAGGCCGGCGCTGCGATGGTGAAGATCGAAGGTGCCGCGCCGCACGTGCTGGAAGCGATTGCGGCGCTCACCGCGCGCGCGATCCCGGTTTGCGCGCATCTCGGGCTTACCCCGCAGTCGGTGCACAAGTTCGGCGGTTTCAGGATCCAGGGCCGCGAACAGGCGGCCGCCGACCGCGTGCTGGCCGAGGCGCTGGCGGTGCAGGCGGCCGGGGCCGACCTGCTGGTGATGGAAGGCGTGCCGGTCGAGCTGGGCCAGCGGGTGACCGCGGCGCTGAAGATCCCGGTGATCGGCATCGGCGCCGGCCCGCACTGCGACGGCCAGGTGCTGGTGATCCACGACCTGCTCGGCATCACCCCAGGCAAGCGGCCGAAGTTCAGCAAGGATTTCCTGGCCGGGCGCGGTTCGGTCGGCGCGGCGATCGCCGCCTACGCCGAGGACGTGCGCAGCGGCGCCTTCCCGGCCCCCGAGCATTGCTTCAACTGACCTGAGCGAGCCTGCCCCATGCAGACCGTACAAGACGTCCCGGCACTGCGTGCCGCGATCCGTGGCTGGCGCGCGCAGGGTCAGACGGTGGGCTTCGTGCCGACCATGGGCAACCTGCATGCGGGCCACCAGTCGCTGATCAAGCTGGCGCGCGCGCGCGCCGAGCGGGTGGTGGCCAGCGTGTTCGTCAACCCCACCCAGTTCGGCCCGAACGAGGATTACGACCGCTACCCGCGCACCCTGGTGCAGGATCAGGCTTCGTTGGCCGAGCAGGGCTGCGACCTGCTGTTTGCGCCGGACGTGGCCACGATGTATCCGTTCGGCCCCGCACACAGCGTCAGCGTGCGCGTGCCGCAGATCACCGACACGCTGGAGGGCGCGTACCGCCCCGGGCACTTCGACGGCATGGCCACCGTGGTGTGCAAGCTGTTCAACCTGGTGCAGCCGGACGTGGCGGTGTTCGGGCAGAAGGATTTCCAGCAGCTGAAGGTGGTCGAGCGGATGGTGCGCGACCTGGGGCTGCCGGTGAAGGTGGTGGCCGCGCCGATCCTGCGCACCGACGACGGGCTGGCGCTGAGCTCGCGCAACCAGTACCTGGCCCCCCAGGAGCGCGCACGTGCGCCGCTGCTCCACGACACCCTGCAGAAGATGCGCGAGCTGCTGGCGCAGGGCCATCCGTGGCAGGCGATCGAGCAGACCGCCGCCGCACGCCTCGAGCGTGCCGGCTTCGTTCCCGACTACGTGGTGATCCGCCGTGCCGAGGATCTGGCCGAACCGGCGGAGGGCGAGCGCGAAGGGCTGCTGGCGCTGGTCGCGGCCCGCCTAGGCAACACCCGGCTGATCGATAACTTGCGCTTCGACTGAGTCGGCCGCATATCGGGTCCGCGGCGCCGATGTTGCGGCGCAGCGCCATCGGTTCGATAATCGCCGACTTTGCAGGCTGTCCCTGCGGGAAAGAACGTCATGCACCTGAACATGTTCAAGGCCAAGATCCACCGCGCCACGGTGACCCACGCCGAGCTGGACTACGAAGGCTCGATCGCGATCGACGGTCTGCTGCTGGATGCCGCGGGCATCCGCGAGTACGAGCAGATCCACGCCTGGAACGTCAACAGCGGCCAGCGCTTCGTCACCTACGCGCTGCGCGCCGAGGAAGGCTCGGGCATCATCTCGGTCAACGGCAGCGCTGCGCGCAGCGCCCAGGTTGGCGACATCATGATCATCGCCGCCTTTGCCCAGTTGAGCGAGGCGGAGCTGGAGACGTTCCAGCCGACCTGCGTGTACATCGCCGCCGGCGAAGGCAACCGCATCAGCCACACCAATCGATCGATCCCGAAGCAGATGGCCGCCGCCTGATCGTTCAGCCGCGCTGCTTCGCCAGCGCCCACGCCACGTGCTCGCGCACGATCGCCGACGAGTGATCGGCGCGGGCTTCGAGCGCCTCGATCGCCGCAGCCGACTTCGGCGCGTTGCCCAGCGCCACCGCGATGTTGCGCAGCCAGCCTTCGTAGCCGGTGCGGCGGATCGCCATGCCTTCGGTGCGCTTGAGGAATTCGCCCTCGCTCCACGCGAACAACTCGACCAGCTTCGCGCCGTCCAGGCTGTGCCGCGGCGCGAAGTCCGGCTCGGTGGCGACCTGCGCGAACTTGTTCCACGGGCAGACCAGCTGGCAGTCGTCGCAACCGAAGATGCGGTTGCCCATCGGCGTGCGCAGCTCTTCGGGAATGCTGCCCTTCAGCTCGATCGTGAGGTACGAGATGCAGCGTTTGGCGTCGAGCTGGTATGGCCCGGTGATCGCCTGGGTCGGGCACACCTCGATGCAGCGCGTGCACGTGCCGCAGTGCGCGCTGGCCGGTTCGTCCAGCGGCAGCGGCAGGTCGGTGTACAGCTCGCCGAGGAAGAAGTACGAGCCGGCATGGCGGTTGATCAGCACGGTGTGCTTGCCGATCCAGCCCAGCCCCGCGTTGCGCGCCAGCGCCTTCTCCAGCACCGGCGCGGAATCGACGTAGGCGCGATAGCCGAAGTCGCCGACCACGCCGTGGATGCGCTCGGCCAGCTTCTGCAGGCGGCCGCGCATCAGCTTGTGGTAGTCGCGCCCCAGCGCGTAGCGCGACACGTAGCCGGCCTCGGCATCGTCCAGCACGTCCCAGGCGTTCGCGGTACCGGGTGGGATGTAGTCCATGCGTACCGAGATCACGCGCTGCGTGCCTGGTTCCAGCTCGGCCGGGCGGGTGCGTCTGGTGCCGTGGCGGGCCATGTATTCCATCTCGCCGTGATGGCCGCCGTCGAGCCAGCGCTGCAGATGCTGTTCGTCTTCGCCGAGGTCGATGTCACTGATGGCGGCATCGGCAAAGCCCAGCTCGATCGCCCAGCGCTTGATGTCGCGGGCGAGCGTGGCGTAGTCGGGTGAGGCGGATGAAGCAGGGTCGGGCATCCGCCTATTGTAGAGGCGGTGCATGCCTATAATCCGCGCATGCCCGCCCACCCGTACAGCCGCAATCTGCATACCGTCGAACAGTTGCGCGTGATGGAGCGCGCGGCGCTGGCGGCGCTGGGCATTTCCGGCCACGGGCTGATGCGCCGTGCGGCCAGCACCGCGCTGAACAGCCTGCGCCGGCATTGGCCGCAACTGCAGCACATCTGCATCCACTGCGGCCCCGGCAACAACGGCGGCGACGGTTTCCTGCTCGGCGTGCTGGCGCGCGAGGCCGGGTTGCGGGTCGAGCTGGTGACGTTGACGGCCGCTTCGCACGGCGACGCTGCGGCGGCGCGTGCGGCGTGGGAGTCGGCTGGCGGGCGAGTGCGGTTGTGGGATGTGCACAGCGAGTTGCCCGACGCCGAGCTGCACGTCGATGCGCTGTACGGCATCGGCCTCAATCGCGCGCCGGAACTGGCAGCGGCGCGGCTGATCGAGGCGATCAACGACAGCGGCCACCCGGTGCTGGCGCTGGACGTGCCCAGCGGGCTCGATGCGGATACCGGCAACTGTCCCGGCGCGGCGATTCGCGCGGACGTCACGGTGACCTTCATCGCCGGCAAGCGCGGGCTGCATACCGGGCGTGCGGCCGACCAGGCCGGTGCGCTCGAGCTGGCCACCCTGGGCGTGCCGGATAGCGTGTACGTCGATGCGCTGCCCGATGCGCAGCTGCTGGTCGCCGAGGCCTTGCCGCCGCGTGCCCGCTACGCGAACAAGGGCAACTACGGCCACGTGCTGGTGATCGGCGGCGAGCACGGCATGGCCGGCGCGGTGCGCCTGGCCGGCGAGTCGGCGCTGCGTGCCGGCGCCGGCCTGGTCAGCGTGGCGACCCGGGCCGGACATGTGTCGGCACTGAACGCCGCACGGCCGGAGCTGATGGCGCACGGCGTCGACGGGCCACAGGCGCTGCTGCCGCTGCTCGAACGGGCCAGCGTGCTGGCGCTGGGGCCGGGCCTGGGGCAGGCCGCCTGGGGCCATGCGCTGTGGCTCACCGCGCTGGATGCGGGCAAACCGCTGGTGCTCGATGCCGATGGGCTGAACCTGCTTGCGCGCGAGCCGCGCCGCTTCGGCGCACCGACGGTGCTGACGCCGCATCCCGGCGAGGCGGCGCGACTGCTCGGGGTGGCCGCCGCCAGCGTGGAGCGGGACCGTTTCGCCGCCGCGCGCGAACTGGCGCGGCGTCACGATGCGGTCGTCGTGCTGAAGGGCGCCGGCAGCCTGATCGCCGATTCGGATGGACGTCTGGACGTCTGTCCGTGGGGCAACCCGGGCATGGCCTCGGGCGGCATGGGCGACCTGCTCACCGGCATCGTGGCGGGCCTGCTGGCGCAGGGTTGCAGCGCATGGCAGGCCGCCTGCCTTGGCACGGGCCTGCATGCGCGGGCCGGCGATCGCGCCGCGCAGCAGGGCGAGCGCGGCTTGCTGGCCAGCGACCTGCTGGCTCATCTGCGGGCACTCGGCAACGGCATGACGGGCTATGAGCGTGAGCATGATTGAGCCAACCGATACCGACCTGGCCTGCGCGTTGCCGGACGAGGCGGCCACGGCATCGCTGGCTGCGCGTCTGGCCGGCGTGCTGGAGGAGGGCATGGTGGTGTACCTGCACGGCCCACTGGGCGCCGGCAAGACCAGCTTCGCGCGCGCGCTGCTGACCGCGCTGGGGGTAGGCGAGCGGGTCAAGAGCCCCACCTACAGCCTGATCGAGGGTTATGCGACGCGGGACCGCCCGGCCTGGCACCTGGACCTGTACCGGATCGCCGGCCCCGGCGAGCTGGAGTGGCTGGGCCTCGATGCGTTGGCCGAGCCGAGCGCGCTGGTGCTGGTGGAGTGGCCCGAACGTGGCGCCGGCGCCCTGCCGGCGGCGGACCTCGAAGTGCGCCTGGGCTACGCCGGCCAAGGTCGCCACGCGTCGCTGCGTGCGCTGACCGCACGCGGCAAACGGTGGCTGGCGCGGCTGGCCAAGTACTGATTTCCTTTGAGAATTGCTGGCTTGGCGATTGTGGCGAGCAGCTGTCCGGCGGGCGCGGTTTGCGGTCCATAACTTGATACGACCTGATGAAAGGTCTGCAGGTCATGGATATTCAAGGGAAAACTATCTTGCATTCGGCGCCTGGCTGCGTTTCAATGCGGCCCATGCGGGCCAACCTGAACAAGCTGGGTGGATTCGTCGCCGCCGCGATCCTGGCGGCCGCGCCGCTGTGCGCGGCCCAGGCGGCGGATCTGAAGGCTGCGCGGGTCTGGGCCGGCCCCGAATACACCCGCGTGGTGCTGGATGCCACCGGCCCGCTGCATTACACGATCAGCCAGAAGGACGGCCAGGTCGTGGTCGACCTGAGCGAAAGCCGGGTAGCTCACGGGTTTTCCGATCCGGCCGCGCAGGGTCTGTACCGAGGCATGAGCCATACCCGTATCGGCGACAACCTGCAGCTGACCGCCAGGGTTGCTCCGGCCAGCCGGCTGAAAACCTTCGAGCTGAAGCCGGCCAGCGGTTCGAACTACCGCCTGGTGCTGGACCTGTATCCCGCCCGCGAGGGTACCGATACTGGTGTGGCCAGCGCGCCCGCGGCCACGCCCAAGGCCGCTCCGGCGAAGGTCATCGCGGCGCCCGCGCCATCGCAGTACAGCAACCCCACGCACAGCCGCCGGGTCGCGGCCGAGCATGCGGCGGCCCTGCTCAACGGCCAGCGCCAGGTGGTGGTGGCGATCGACGCCGGCCACGGCGGCAAGGACCCCGGTTCGCACGGCCCCGGCGGCACGCTGGAGAAGAACGTCACCCTGGCGGTGGCGCGCGAACTGGCGGCGCAGATCAATCGCCAGCCCGGCATGAAGGCGGTACTGACCCGCAGCAGCGACTTCTTCATCCCGCTGGCGCAGCGTTACCGGATCGCCCGCGAGCACAATGCGGACCTGTTCGTGTCGATCCATGCCGATGCCTTCACCCGCGACGACGCCAGGGGCTCGTCGGTGTGGGTGCTGTCGCCGCGCGGCAAAACCAGCGAGGCGGCGCGCTGGCTGGCCGACCGCGAGAACCGCGCCGACCTGATCGGCGGCACCACGCTGGATGACAAGGATGACAGCCTGGCCAAGGTGCTGCTGGACATGCAGCAGGGCTGGGCGATGCAGGCCAGCGACGTGGTCGCCGGCAACGTGCTGAAGGCGTTGTCCCAGCTCGGGCCGCCCCACCGCGGCTATGTCGAGCGCGCGAACTTCGTGGTGCTGCGCTCGCCCGACGTGCCGTCGATCCTGGTCGAGACCGCGTTCATCAGCAATCCGGCCGAGGAGCGCAAGCTGCGCGACCCGACACACCAGAAGCGGCTGGCCGAAGCGGTGATGGGCGGCGTGCGGAATTATTTCGAATCCACGCCGCCGCCCGGCACCTGGTTCGCGGCCGAGGCGGCGCGCCGCAATGGCGTGCAGCTGGCGTCCGCTGCCGGGTCCGGCGACGGCGAGGCGGTGGCGTCGGCCGATCGGTCTGCGCCTCGCGCGCAGGCGGCTGCGCACGACGTGCACAAGGTCGGGCGCGGCGAGAGCCTGAGCAGCATCGCCAAGCAGTATGGCGTGAGCGTAGGCGCGCTGAAAAACGCGAACCAGATCAACAGCAACACGGTCCGCGCCGGCACCACGCTGACCATTCCCGCCGGCTGATCCCGGCGCCGTCGGCGGCCTGGCGGACGTTCGCTGCTAAAGTTCGCGGATGACCGTCATCCGCCCGCTTCCCCCCGAGCTCATCAACCAGATCGCCGCCGGCGAGGTGATCGAGCGCCCGTCCTCGGTGGTCAAGGAGCTGGTCGAGAACAGCCTCGACGCCGGCGCCGCGCGCGTCGAGGTGGAGATCGAGGCCGGCGGCGCGCGGCTGATCCGCGTGCGCGACGACGGCGACGGCATCCATGCCGACGAACTGCCGCTGGCGGTCGCCTCGCATGCGACCAGCAAGATCGGCAGCTTCGACGACCTGGAACACGTCGCCAGCATGGGCTTCCGCGGCGAGGCATTGGCTTCGGTGTCGTCGGTGGCGCGCTTTGCATTGACCTCGCGTGCACGCGGCCAGGACGCCGCGTTCCGCATCGAGGTGGACGGCGGCAGGCTGCAGACGGCGCGCCCGGCGCAGCATCCGCAGGGCACCAGCGTCGAGGTGCGCGACCTGTTCTACAACGTGCCGGCGCGCAAGAAGTTCATGCGCGCCGAGCGCACCGAGTTCGCGCACATCGACGACCTGCTGAAATCGCTGGCGCTGGCGCGAAGCACGGTGGAATTCCGGCTCAGCCACAACGGCAAGCCGGTGCGCATCTGGAAGGCGGCGCGCGATGAGCAGGCGCAGTTGCAGCGGGTGGCCGAGGTGCTGGGCGAGGATTTCCCCGCGCAGAGCCTGCGCATCGACCACGCCGCGGCGGGCCTGCACCTGTCCGGCTGGGTCGGCCTGCCCACCGCGTCGCGGGCGCAGGCCGATGCGCAGTATTTCTACGTCAACGGCCGGCTGGTGCGCGACCGCATCGTCGCCCACGCGGTGCGCCAGGCCTACGCCGACGTGCTGTTCCACGGCCGCTACGCCGCCTTCGTGCTGTACCTGGAACTCGATCCGGCGGGGGTCGACGTGAACGTGCACCCGGCCAAGCACGAGGTGCGCTTCCGCGAGCAGCGGCTGGTGCACGATTTTCTGTTTCGCACCCTGCACGAGGTGCTGGCGCAGACGCGCGCGGGGCAGGTGGCGTCGTCCGCGCAGGCGGAGGACGGCCATCTGCGCCTGGCTGCCACCAGTGCCTCGGCGCCGCCCGCCACGCCGGTCGTCGCCGCGTCGTCGGCATGGCTCGGCCGCGCCGGGCAGAGCCGGCTGGCGCTGGGCGTGCGCGATGCGCCGCTGGCCGACTACGCCGCGCTGCTGGGTGAGTCGCCGCGCGCGGCGGCGGGCGTGCCGATGCCGGCAGCCGACGACGCCGAATCGCCGCCGCTGGGCTATGCCATCGCGCAGCTGAAGAACATCTATGTGCTGGCCGAAAATGCGCAAGGCCTGGTGCTGGTCGACATGCACGCGGCGCACGAGCGGATCACCTACGAGAAGCTGAAGTCCGGCCGCGCCTGCAGCAACTTGCGCTCGCAGCTGCTGCTGGTGCCGCTGTCGATCGCGGTCAGCGCGAAGGAAGCGGCGGCCGCCGAGGAGCATGCCGAAGCCTTGGCCGAGTGGGGCCTTGAGTTGTCGCGCAGCGGCCCGGCGACGATCGTGGTGCGACGTATCCCCGCGCTGCTGGAAGGCGCCGACGTGGCCCAGCTCAGCCGCGACGTGCTATCCGAACTGGCTCAGCACGGCAGCTCGCGCCGTCTGCAGGAACTGGAGAACGAACTGCTCTCCACCATGGCCTGCCATGGCTCGGTGCGTGCAGGACGCCGCCTGACGCTTCCGGAGATGAACGCGCTGCTGCGCGAGATGGAGGCGACCGAACGCTCCGGACAATGCAATCATGGACGTCCGACCTGGGTCCAGCTGGGCCTGGCCGAACTCGACAAATTGTTCATGCGCGGCCGTTGACGCGTCAAAAAGTTTCTGGGGGGAGATGTTGATGATACGTACCAGTCTGTTTGTTGCCGCCGCCATCCTGGGAGTCACCACCGTGCAAGCCACCGACATCGACAGTTACAAGCACAGCATCGAGCAGTGGCAGGCCGGTCGCGTCGCGCGGCTGACCGCGCCGGACGGCTGGCTGAGCCTGGTCGGGCTGGAATGGCTGAAGCAGGGCGCGAACCGCGTCGGCAGCGCCGCCGGCAACGACATCGTGCTGGGCGTCGGACCCGCGCATCTGGGCGTGGTCACGCTGGAGCGCGATGGCAGCATGCGCATCGCGCTGGACCAGCACAGCGGGGCCACGATCGACGGCAAGGCCGTTGCCGAAGCGCCGCTGGTGGACGACGCGCACGTTGCCGGCGACGCCGCCCCGACGCGGGTGGCATTCGGCAGCGCGAGCTTCTACGTAATCGACCGCGACGGCCGCAAGGGGCTGCGGGTGAAAGATACGGAAGCACCGTCGCGCAAGCACTTCGCTGGCGTCGACGCGTTTGCGATCGACCCGTCGTGGCGGATCGAGGCGACCTGGGTGCCGGCGCCGCCCGGCGAAACACTGGAGATGGGCACGGTCATCGGCACCATCGACAGGTACCCGGTGCCGGGCAAGCTCGAGTTCAGCCGCGACGGCAAGCATTTCGAGATCCTGCCGGTGATCGAGGAAGCGGGTGCCGCGCAGTACTTCATCGTGTTCGCCGATCGCACCAGCGGCAAGGAAACCTATGGTGCCGCGCGCTTCCTGTACATCGACCCGCCGCAGGACGGCAAGGTCGTGCTGGATTTCAACAAGGCCTACAACCCGCCGTGCGCGTTCACGTCGTTCGCCACCTGTCCGCTGGCGCCGCCGGAAAACCGGCTGGACCTGCGCGTGACCGCCGGCGAGAAGAAGTACGCCGGCGCGCATTGACCGTCGGCGGCGGGCGCCGTTCCCCGATTGCCGGAAGCGGTCAGGCGCCTTTGAACACCGCCTTGCGCTTTTCCAGGAACGCGCCGGTGCCTTCACGCATGTCCGCGGTGGAGAACACCAGCGCGAAACCCTGTGTCTCGAATTCCAGGCCCTGGTCGATGGCGTTCTCGCCACCTTGCAGCACAGCATCGAGGATGCCGGCGGCAGCCAGCGGCGCGGCGGCGGCGAGCTGGTCGGCCAGCGTGTTCACGGTTTCGTCCAGCGCCTCGGGCGCCACCACGCGATTGACGATGCCCAGCTCGTACGCACGCTGCGCACCGATCGGCGCGCCGGTCAGGCACAGCTCCAGCGCGGCGCCGCGGCCGGCCAGGCGCAGCAGGCGCTGGGTGCCGCCGAAGCCGGGGATCAGGCCGAGGTTGATCTCCGGCTGGCCGAGCTTCGCCTTCTCGCTGGCCACGCGCAGGTGGCAGGCCATCGCCAGCTCCATGCCGCCACCCAGTGCGAAGCCCTGGATGCGCGCGATCACCGGCTTGCCGAGCCGCTCGATCGACGCCATCAGGCGCTGCCCGGCGCGCGAGAAGCCTCGCGCCTGCACCGGCGTATAACCGCTCATCTCGGCGATGTCGGCACCGGCGACAAACGCCTTCTCGCCGGCGCCGGTCAGCACCACCACGCGCACCGCGTCGTCCTGCGCGGCTTGCGCGAACACCAGGCTCAGCTCGTTGAGCGTGTCGCGGTTCAGCGCGTTGAGCTTGTCTGGTCGGTTGACCACGATGGTGCGGACGGCGCCGCGGTTGCTGATTTCCAGATTGCGATAGGCCATGGATCGGCTCCTGATGGGTGCAGGTCCGCGATGGTAGCAGCGGGAACCTTTGCCGCCGCAGGGTTTCTCAAGCCACGAGCGCCGTCGCTGCACGAATCGCGCGAACCGCTTAGGATGATTCATCAGGATCGACTGTCCGATAGGGAAAGGCCCGGTGGAGAAAGGCATCACACATCTGCATTGCGGGTTGCTCGGCGCAGCGCTGTTGCTGGGCGGTGCGGCCCATGCGCAGAGTGCCGCGTCGTCGCTGGCGACCAAGCCGGACAAGGCCAAGCTGTCGTACGCGATCGGCTACCAGATCGGCAGCCAGTTCGCCGACGGCAAGCCCGACGTGGAGATCCCGGTGCTGGTGCAGGCGATCCAGGATGCCTACGCCAAGCGCCGTCCCAGCGTGTCGCTGCAAGACATGCACCAGCAGCTGCAGCGGCTCGACCAGCAGATGCATGCCGATGCGCTGGGCGAGTTCAAGCGGGTCGCCGCCGCCAACGCGCGCAAGAGCGTGCAGTACATGGCGCAGAACAGGCAGCGCCCCGGCGTCGTGCAGCTGCCGTCGGGCATCCAGTACGCGGTGCTCAGCGCGGGCAGCGGCACGGTCAGCCCCACGGTAACCAGCACGGTCACCGTGAACTACCGCGGCATGCTGGTGGACGGTACCGAATTCGACAGCACCTGGGCGCACGGCGCGCCGGTCAGCTTCACCGTCGACAAGGTGATCCGCGGCTGGCAGGACGTGATCCCGCGCATGCACGTGGGCGATCGCTGGAAGGTGGTGATCCCGCCGCAACTGGCGTACGGCGAAACCGGCGCGCTGCCGCGGATCGGCCCGAACGAGGCATTGGTGTTCGAGATCGAACTGCTCGCGATCAAGCCTGATTCCGGCCAGCCGTAGCTGCCTCGGTGGTAGCATGGCGGGGCATGTCGAACGCCGCCGATTCTGCCGCCATCTCTCCCTTGACGCCCTGCATCGGCATCTGTCGCCTGGATGCGCACGGTTACTGCGTCGGCTGTCGCCGCACCGGCGAGGAAATCGGGCGCTGGCGGGGCATGAGCGACGCCGAACGGCTGCGCCTGATGCGCGACGTGCTGCCGCTGCGACCGTCGCCATGATCGACGAACTGGTGGCCGCCCTGCGGCCCTTGTCGGCGCCGCCGACCGGGCCGGGGTGGAACCACGCCGACATGACCGAGCTGCTCGGCAGCAGCCTGCGCCTGCCGGCTGCGGTGCTGGTGGGTTTTCGCGAAGGCGTGCAGCCGCGGCTGGTGCTCACCGTGCGTACCGACCACCTGCAGGCGCACGCCGGCCAGGTGGCGTTTCCCGGCGGGCGCAGCGACCCCTGCGACGGCGACGCGCTGGCCACCGCGTTGCGCGAGAGCGAGGAAGAGATCGGTCTCGATCGCGCGCTGGTGACGCCGCTGGGCTATCTCGACCGCTTCGAGACGATCAGCGGCTACTGCATCACGCCGGTGGTGGCGCGGATCGCCGCCGAAGCCCGGCTGTATCCGGCGCCGGACGAGGTGGCCGAGGTGTTCGAGGTGCCGCTGGCGTTCCTGCTGGAGCCGGCGAACCTGCGTCGCTATACGATGGATTTCCGCGGCCACTCGCGGCCGATGGTGGAATTCGTCCACGGTGGCCACCGCATCTGGGGCGCCACCGCCGCGATGCTGTACAACCTGCTCGAGAGGATGGGACGGACATGACACTGAAGACCACCCTGATCGACGTCGCCGCGCTGGCCGCGTTGCCGGCAAACGAGGTGCTGGTCGTCGATTGCCGCGTCGACCTGGCCGACCGCACGCAGGGCGAACGCCAGTACCTCGCCGGGCACATTCCCGGCGCCGTGTTCGCCGATCTGGAACGCGACCTGTCCGACATGTCGCGTGTGCCCGAGGGGCTGGGCCGGCATCCGCTGCCGTCGTCGGCGGCGTTCGGCGCCGTGCTCGGCCGCTGGGGCTGGACGCCGGGGCTGCAGGTGGTGTGCTACGACGCCGGGCCGGGCGCGCTGGCGGCCGCCCGCCTGTGGTGGCTGTTGCGGTTGGCCGGCGTACGTGCAGCGGCCGTGCTCGATGGCGGCTTTGCGGCTTGGCAGGCGGCCGGGCAACCGCTGGAAACGGCCGTTCAGCCACGCGCGTCGACCGAGGTGACGCTGACCTACGATGCGCGACAGGTGATCGTCGATCACGCCGCCCTGCATGCCGCGCCCGCGCCGCTGCTGATCGACGCCCGCGCCGCCGCGCGCTACCGCGGCGACCTCGAGCCGCTGGACCGCGCCGCCGGCCACGTGCCGGGTGCACGCAACCGGCCCTACATGGACAATCTGCTTGCCGACGGCCACTTCAAGACCCCGGCGCAGCTGCGCGAGGAATTCGCCGCGGTACTGGGCGACACGCCGCCCGCGCAGGTCGTGCACATGTGCGGCTCCGGTGTCACCGCCTGCTACAACCTGCTGGCGATGGAACACGCTGGCCTCACCGGCTCGCGGCTGTACGCACCCTCTTGGAGCGGCTGGGTCAGCGACCCGTCGCGGCCGGTGGCGGAAGGCTGACAGGCAGGAGCGCGACCTTTCCACAAGGGACTTCCTTCGGTCGTGCGCAATGCTCTTGGTTCCGATCGGCATCAGAGCATCGCGCACAGGGTGCGCTCCTACAGCACATTCATTTCTTCTCTTTGAGTCGCGCGACCAGTTGCTGCAGCGTGGCCTGTGTCTGCGGGTGGAAGAACGCGTCGACGAAATCCTCCAGCGGCAGCGCATCCGGGTCGGCGTACGCTGCGGCTAGGTCGGCCCGCGCGAGGGTTCGCGTGGCCAGCATGGCGTGCGAGGGCAGGGCCAGCAGGTCGCCCAGCCAGCGGATCGCGCGGGTCGCGACCTGGTCGACGCCGGTGAGTTCGTCGACGAAGCCGCAGGCCAGTGCCTCGGCGGACTCGAGCATCGCGCCGACCACCAGCAGCCGCTCGGCACGATAGGTGCCGACCACGCGGCGCAGCGCGAGCTGGATCGCCTCGGGCACGATCAACCCGACCTGCACCTCGTTGAGGCCGATCCGGTACGGCCCTTCGGCCATCACGCGGTAGTCGCAGAACAGCGCCAGCACCGCACCGCCGGCCGGGCTGTGGCCGGTGACCGCGGCCACCAGCGGCATCGGTGCGCGCGCCAGCCTGCCGCACAGCGCGAAGAACTCGCGCCAGTACTCGCGCACGCCGGCGCGATCGCGCTGGATCAGCGCCGGCACGTCGACGCCGGCGGAAAACAACCCCGGCGCACCGGACAGCACGATACCGCGCACGCCGTCCCGCACGGCTTCGTCGAGGGCGGCGTGCAGCGCGCGCAGCAGATCCAGGTTCAGCGCGTTGACCGGCGGGCGGGCAAGCTGGATCTCGCGGATGCCGTTGTCGTGGTTGGTCAGGTTGAGCATGGGAACTCCAGTCGGTAGTTATTGCGGTTGTTCGTCGGCGGTCCACTGGTAGCGCACCGCGTAATCCAGTACGGCCTTGCCGCTGGCCGGCACGTCGACGCGGAATTCCAGCGTGTCCGGTGTCTGCGCGCTCGGCTTGCTGCTGGAGGAGACCAGCGTCCACTGGCGCCAGCGGCCGGGATGCTCGCGCACGGTCACCGTGCGCGCGCTGTCGTCGGCGTTGGTGAGGGTGATGCGGAACGCCTCGTCCAGTGTGCGGCCGGCCTTGTCGACGTGGAAGGCGGTACGCTCGCGCGTCGCGCGCAGGTCGAACGCGGTGCCCAGGGTGATGGTGGCGTCGCCGCCTTTCGGGGTGTCCTCGATGCGGCCTTCGCCGATGAACTGCGGCGTGCCGTTCCTGTCGGCGCTGAGCACGCGCAGGTAGCCGGCCGGCAGGCTGTCGAATGCTTTCAATTTCAGCGTGCTGACGATGGCGTTGCCGCCGCCGGGGTTGAAGTCGCGCTCCAGGATCGGCCGTGGCGGCAGGTAGCGGTTGCCGTTCTCGTACAGTGCGGTGCGCTCGCAGTCCAGCGTGTGGTCGGCGTACAGTGGCACCTGGCTGACGCTGGCGTCGGGCAGCTCGACCGTGCCGGGCAGGGTGTAGCTGCGGTAGTCGCCGAGGCTGTCCTGCTGCGGCAAACCGCCGGCGACCATGTCCTGCGGCCCGTAGCCGCGCGCCATCGACACCATCGGCCGCGGTGCCGAAGCCTTGGCCATGTTTGGCTGGCCGGCGATCAGGGTGAGCTGTGCATCGTGCCAGTCGCGGCCGCTGCGGTTGGCGATGCTGGCGCGCGACTCGAACCGCATGCGGCAGGCCGCGCCGGGCTGCAGCGTGGCCACGTACGCGGCGCGCCAGCCGAGGCCGGAGGTGGGGTAGCTGAGCACCGCGCGGGTCTGGCCGCTGCGCGCGGCGTCCACGCGCAGGCTGAGGCTGGAGCCGAGCGGGAAGTCGCCTTGGGCACTGCGCACGGCGGCGTAGTCGCGCACCAGCGTGGTACCGTTGGCGCCGCGCACCAGCAGGCCGTTGCCCGCACGCAGCAGGGTGCCGCTGGCCAGCGCTTCGCCGCTGCTGCCGAGCACGCTCACCTCGCGCCCGAGCAGGCCGCTCAGCGCCGCGTCCGCACCTTGCGCCAGCAGCAGGCGCTGCGAGATCACCTTGGCGTTGCCGTCGGGAAAGCCCAGCGCCAGCGCCTCGGCGTCGAGCGCGTTCGGCAGGTCGCCAATCACCACGTCGTGGGTACCGGCGACGAGGCTCAGCGAACGCTGCTCGCGCACCACCGCATAGCCTTCGTCGACCTCGCCGTCGCCATGGCTGGCGTACAGCGCGGGGCTGTCACTGCGGTACAGGGTGAGTGCCGTGGTATCAGCGGCGCGTGCCGTCGATGCGCCGGCGAGCGCGGCGAGACAGGCGAGGGCCAAGGCGGGGCGATGTGCTGTCGTCATCAGGCGCATTCCATCGTGGGAACCGGACCGCCATCATAGCGACGGCAACTGCTCGCCGTGCACCGATGACGGCACCGCCGTATGGTGATGTCGGTCCGGGCCGGAGTCAGCGGCGTGGCGCTGGAGCTGGAGCTGGAACCCAAGCGGCTCCCGGGAATGTGGGCGGGTTATCCCACGGCGCTGCGGATCGCCTCGGGCACCGGCACCGGCTTGCCGCTGGCCGGGTCCGTCCACACCATCACCACGTGGCCGTCGCAGTACAGCTGGTCGGGGCGTTCGGCATCGATTACCCGGTGCGCGATCGTCATCGAGCTGTTGCCCATGCGCTCGCAGAACAGCTGCACCTGCAGTTGCGCGGGCCAGGCGATGGGGTGGCGGTAGTTGACCTGGCTGGCAGCCATCACCGGCATCGCATGCTCGTCGAACCACGGCCCGGGCACGTGGCTCAGCCACTGCAGCCGCGCCTCTTCCAGGTAGGTGAGGTAGCTGGAGTTGTTGACGTGGTTGAACGCGTCGAGGTCACGCCAGCGCACGCTGAGCGAGGCGACGTGCAGCGGCTGGCCGGCCTCGGCATTCGGTTCGCCCGCGCCGGCGGTGTCGGTGGTCTTGGTGGGGTTCATGACGATTTCTTCCTGCCGCGCATCGGCTTGTACTTGTCGGCTGAGGCAATGTGCTTGGTGGCCGCCTTGATCCGCGTGACGGCGTCCGGCTTCTTCGGTTTGGCGGGCCTCAGGTGCGGCGCAAGGAAATGGCCGGTGTGCGATTCGGCAGTGGCGGCCACGGTCTCCGGCGTACCGGCAACCAGGATGCGGCCGCCGCCGGCGCCGCCCTCGGGGCCGAGGTCGACGACCCAGTCGGCGGTCTTGATCACGTCCAGGTTGTGCTCGATCACCACCACGGTGTTGCCCTGGTCGACCAGCTGGTGCAGCACGTCGAGCAACTGCTCGATGTCGTGGAAGTGCAAGCCGGTGGTGGGCTCGTCGAGGATGTACAAGGTGTTGCCGGTGTCGCGCTTGGACAGCTCCTTGGACAGCTTCACGCGCTGCGCCTCGCCGCCGGACAGCGTGGTCGCGCTCTGCCCCAGCTTGATGTAATCGAGGCCGACGGCGCGCAGCGTGTCGAGCTTGCGCGCGATGGTCGGCACGTTCTCGAACAGCTTCAGCGCGTCCTCCACCGTCATGTCGAGCACGTCGGCAATGGTGTGGCCCTTGTACAGAACTTCCAGCGTCTCGCGGTTGTAGCGCTTGCCGTGGCAGACGTCGCAGGGCACGTAGACGTCGGGCAGGAAGTGCATCTCCACCTTGAGCATGCCGTCGCCCTCGCACGCCTCGCAGCGGCCGCCGCGTACGTTGAAGCTGAAGCGCCCCGGCGTGTAGCCGCGTGCGCGCGCTTCCGGCACCTGCGCGAACATTTCACGCAACGGGGTGAACAGGCCGGTGTAGGTGGCCGGATTGGAGCGTGGCGTGCGGCCGATCGGCGACTGGTCGATGTCGACCACCTTGTCGAACAGCTGCAGGCCTTGCACCGATTGGTACGGAGCTGCTTGCGTACCGGCGCCGTTGAGTTCGGCGGCAGCGAGCCGGAACAGGGTGTCGTTGACCAGCGTCGACTTGCCTGAGCCGGACACGCCGGTGACGCAGGTGAACAGCCCGGCGGGAATCGCCAGGTCGACGTTCTTCAGGTTGTTGCCGCTGGCGCCGTTCAGGCGCAGCCACGAGTCGTCGTCGATCGGCTGGCGACGCTCCTTCGGCACCTCGATCGCGCGCACGCCGGAGAGGAACTGGCCGGTGACCGAGCGCGGCGAGTCGAGCATGTCCTGCACCGTGCCCTGCGCCACGACCTCGCCGCCGTGCACGCCGGCGCCGGGGCCGATGTCGAGCACGTGGTCGGCCATGCGGATCGCGTCCTCGTCGTGCTCGACCACGATCACCGTGTTGCCGAGGTCGCGCAGGCGGGTCAGCGTGCCGAGCAGGCGCTCGTTGTCGCGCTGGTGCAGGCCGATCGACGGCTCGTCCAGCACGTACATCACGCCGACCAGGCCGGCGCCGATCTGCGAGGCGAGGCGGATGCGCTGCGCCTCGCCGCCGGAGAGCGAGTCGGCCTGGCGGTCCAGGGTGAGGTAGTTCAGGCCCACGTCGTTGAGGAAGGTAAGCCGCTCGCGGATCTCCTTGACGATCTTCACCGCGATCTCGCCGCGCCAGCCGGTGAGCTTCAGTTCCTCGAAGAACGCCAGTGCGTCGTCGATCGAGCGGTGGGTGAGCGCGGGCAGCGCGTGGTCGGCGACGAACACGTTGCGCGCCGAGCGGTTCAGCCGCTGACCTTCGCAGGCAGGACAGGGCTGGTCGCTGATGTACTTGGCCAGTTCCTCACGCACGGCGGCGGACTCGGTTTCCTTGTAGCGCCGCTCCAGGTTCGGCAGGATGCCCTCGAATGCATGCTCGCGGGTGACCTTGCCGCCGCGCTCGGTGATGTAGCGGAACGCGATCCGGTCCTTGCCGCTGCCGTACAGGATGGCCTTCTGGACGTCTGCAGGGAGCTTGTTCCATGGCGTGTCCACGTCGAAGCCGTAGTGCGCGGCCAGCGACAGGATCAGCTGGAAGTAGTGCGCGTTGCGCCGGTCCCAACCGCGCACCGCGCCGCTGGCCAGCGACAGCTCCGGGTGGCCGACCACGCGCGCCGGGTCGAACACCTGGGTCACGCCCAGGCCGTCGCAGGCCGGGCAGGCGCCGATCGGCGAATTGAACGAGAACAGCCGCGGCTCCAGCTCCGGCAGCGAGTAGTCGCAGACCGGGCAGGAGTAGCGCGAGGACAGCATCTGTTCGGGCGCGCCTGGCACGTCCATGTTGGCCAGGATCACCAGTCCGTCGCCCAGGCGCAGCGCGGTCTCGAACGATTCGGCCAGGCGCTGCTTGATGTCCTCGCGCGGGCGGAAGCGATCCACCACCACCTCGATCGTGTGCTTGATGCGCAGCCCCAGCGGCGGTACCGCATCCAGGTCGTACACCGCGCCGTCGACGCGGGTGCGCACGAAGCCCTGCGCACGCAGCTGCTCGAACACCTGCACGTGCTCGCCCTTGCGCTCGCGGATCACTGGCGCCAGCAGCATGTAGCGCTGCTCCGGATCCAGCGCCAGGGTGGCGTCGACCATCTGACTCACCGTCTGCGCCTCCAGCGGCGTGCCGTGGTCGGGGCAGCGCGGCGTGCCGACGCGGGCGTACAGCAGGCGCAGGTAGTCGTACACCTCGGTGATGGTGCCGACGGTGGAGCGCGGGTTGTGCGAGGTGGATTTCTGCTCGATCGAGATCGCCGGCGACAGGCCTTCGATGTGGTCGACGTCGGGCTTCTCCATCATCGACAGGAACTGCCGTGCGTAGGACGACAGTGATTCCACGTAGCGGCGCTGGCCCTCGGCGTAGATGGTGTCGAAGGCCAGCGAGGATTTGCCGGAACCGGACAGGCCGGTGATGACGATCAACTGGTCGCGGGGTAGGTCGAGGTCGATGTTCTTGAGGTTGTGCGTGCGTGCGCCGCGGATGCGAATGGTGTCCATGGACGCCGGATATGGGGGGGAACGCGCACTATACCAACCTGAGCAGGTCAGTTATTGCCGCTTCAGCCGGAAAGTTCCGATCGGGCGCGACGTATGGCCTAATGCACGGTTTCGCGGCCGCGTGGTCGCTCAGTCGGAGACCACCGCCCATGCACACCTGGATCCGGATCGGCGCCCTGTTGTGGCTGCTCGTCTTCTGCGGGGTCGCCGCTGCGGTGGCGCCCAGCGAGCAGCAGGTGCGCGACCTGTTCAAGGTGATGCGGGTGGAGCAGACCCTCGGCCAGATGAACACGCAGATGGCGGCGCAGATGCGGCAGAAACTTCCCTGCGTGCCGGCGGAGTACTGGCAGGGGTTCGTCGATGGCGACGGCGCCACCGCCGTGGCGCAGCGCATGGTGCCGGTGTTCCAGCGCCATTTCAGCGGCGAGGAAATCGAAGGATTGCTCAAGTTCTACCGCTCGCCGCTGGGCCAGAAGGTGCTGACCGAAATGCCGGCGGCCATGGCCGAGGCGACCCAGGTGGGCCAGCAATGGGGACAGGAGCGCACCCGCACGATGCTGCAGGAGTTGCAGAAGAAGGGCAGCCTCGACGCACAGGGGCGCTGTCCGGCCGTGCCGGAGGCTGCCGAGAGCGAGACCAAGCCAGCGACCCGGCCGGTGAAGAAGCACGTCCGGCACAAGCCCGTTCACCATCACAAACCGGCAGCCAAGCCCAAGCCCAAGTCCAGGCCGGCGGCGGTGCTGGCTCCGGCAAAGTCTGCGGCGTCGGCCCAGTCCTAGCCGACTGGTCAGGAATTGACCAGCAGCCCGTGGTCTCGTTATACTCCCGCGTTCGTTCCGGCCAGTTCGGGGCGAAATACCCAAGAGAATAACGACAGAAGGGCATTTCCATGAGTTATGCAGTCATCAAGACCGGTGGCAAGCAGTACCGTGTGCAGCAGGGCGACGTGCTGCGCGTGGAGCTGTTGACCGCCGATGAAGGCGCCACCGTGAGCTTCGACCAGGTGCTGCTGGTCGGTTCCGGCGAGTCGGTCACCGTCGGTGCGCCGGTCATCGCGGGCGCCACCGTCAGCGCCACCGTGCGCAAGCACGGCCGCGCCGACAAGATCCGCATCATCAAGTTCCGCCGCCGCAAGCACTACAAGCGTCAGCAGGGCCATCGTCAGCATTTCACCGAAATCGAGATCACGGGCATCAACGCCTGATTCAGCCGGAGTAGAAAGTCATGGCACACAAGAAGGCAGGTGGTTCCACCCGCAATGGTCGCGATTCGAACCCGAAGTACCTCGGCGTGAAGATCTACGGTGGCCAGGCCATTGAGGCCGGCAACATCATCGTGCGCCAGCGCGGCACCCAGTTCCACCCGGGTACCGGTGTGGGCCTCGGCCGTGACCACACGCTGTTCGCGCTGGTCGACGGCAAGGTCGAATTCAAGGTCAGCGGCGCCAAGAACCGCCGCTTCGTCAGCGTCGTGCAGGCATAAGCCTTCCGCGATGCGGCAGCGAAGGCCCCGCTTCGGCGGGGCTTTTGTTTTTTGCCCGGGATTCGGGATTGGGGATTCGGGATTCGTAAAAGCCGAAACGCCCCGCCTCCCGTACCATGTCGGCGACAAGCCGCTCTCCCGAATCCCGTATCTCGAATCCCAAATCCCGGCTCTCCAATGAAATTCGTCGACGAAGCGCAAATCCGAGTCCAGGCCGGTGACGGCGGCAATGGCTGCATCAGCTTCCGCCGCGAGAAGTTCATTCCCTTCGGCGGCCCCGACGGCGGCGACGGCGGCAGCGGCGGCTCGGTGTGGCTGGTCGCCGATGAAGGCCTGAACACCCTGATCGACTTTCGCCACCAGCGCAGCTTCAAGGCACAGCGCGGCGAGAACGGCATGGGTAGCCAGATGTACGGCAAGGGCGGCGAGGACACCACGATCCGCGTGCCGGTGGGGACGATGGTCACCAATGTCGACACCGACGAGGTGATCGGTGACCTCACCGCCCACGGCCAGCGCATGCTGGTGGCGCAGGGCGGCAAGGGCGGGCTGGGCAACATCCACTTCAAGAGCTCGGTGAACCGGGCACCGCGCAAGGCCACACCGGGCACGCCGGGCGACGTGCGCGAGCTGAAGCTGGAGTTGCGCCTGCTGGCCGACGTCGGCCTGCTCGGCTTTCCCAACGCCGGCAAGTCCACCTTCATCCGCGCGGTATCGGCGGCGACGCCGCGGGTGGCGGACTACCCGTTCACCACACTGCATCCGAACCTGGGCGTGGTCAGCCTGGGCACCGACCAGAGCTTTGTGATCGCCGACATCCCCGGCCTGATCGAGGGTGCTGCCGAAGGTGCCGGGCTGGGCATCCAGTTCCTGCGCCACGTGGCGCGCACCAGCCTGCTGCTGCATATCGTCGACATCGCGCCGATCGACGGTTCCGACGTGGCCGGACAGGTGCGCGCGATCGAGCAGGAGCTGCAGAAATTCAATCCGGAACTGCTGGAGCGCCCGCGCTGGCTGGTGCTGAACAAGGCCGACGTGCTGCCAGCGGATGAGCGCCAAACCGTGGCGGAGAAGATCATCGCCGAGCTGGGCTGGACCCAGCCGTGGTTCCTGGTTTCGGCGATCGCGCGCGAGGGCACCATGGCAGTGTGTCAGCAGGTGCAGCGCTTCTTCGAGTCGCTGCGCGAAGCCAGCGTGGAACGCATCGACATGCTGCCGAACGACGTGCGCCTGCGCGGCGAGGCACCGCAAGGCTGAGCCCGCCGCCGGCGGCACGCCGCCATGCCGTTAGATCCAGTCGGAGCGGTTTTTGCCTGTCTCGCCATGGTGTGGCTTGGTTGACCGCCCACTTGGCGTCATGCCGGGCGATGGAGTACCATGCACCAATGAATGATAATGACTATCAATCAGTCATCCTCGATATGGGAGCTTTGCATGCAGCGCCTGTTGCCGTTCGTGTTCGCCATGTCGCTGCCGCTGCTGGCTAGCGCGGCGGATGTTCCCAGCTACACGCTGACCCTGAAGGACCACCGCTACCAGCCGAGCGAACTGCGCATTCCGGCGGATACCCGGGTCAGGCTGGATCTGGTCAACCAGGACGCCTCGCCGGAGGAGTTCGAAAGCGACGACTTTCCCGCGGAGAAGATCGTGATGCCGAACAGCCGCACCAGCTTGTTCATCGGCCCGCTCAAGCGCGGGCACTATCGCTTCTATGGCGACTTCCACCAGCCCACCGCGCAGGGCACGTTGGTGGTGGAGTAGCGCCATGGGAGCCGTAGCCTTGCTGGTGTTTCGTGAAGTGCTGGAGGCGGCGCTGATCGTCAGCGTGGTGGCGGCTGCCACCCGCGGCGTGATGCGGCGTGGCTGGTTCATCGGCGGCGGGATCGCGCTGGGAGTGTTCGGTGCCGTACTGGTGGCGCTGTCGGCCGACCTGCTGGCCTCGGCATTCAGCGGTGCCGGGCAGGAACTGTTCAATGCCATCGTGCTGCTGGCCGCGGTGTTGATGATCGGCTGGCACGTGCTGTGGATGTCCAGCCACGGCCGCGAACTGAGCCGGCAGATGCGCGAGCTGGGCAGCGCGGTGCACAGTGGCGCCAGTTCGCTGGGGCTGCTGCTGGCAGTGGTGGCGCTGGCGGTGCTACGCGAGGGCTCCGAGGTGGTGCTGTTCCTGTACGGCATGCGCGCCGGCGGTGCCGGTCACCTGTGGACCGGCCTGGCGATCGGTACGGCGGCTGGTGCGGCGCTGGGGTTTGCGCTGTACGCGGGCCTGCTGCGCATCCCGATGCGGCACTTCTTCGGCGTCACCAACGGCATGTTGGTGCTGCTGGCGGCGGGACTGGCCTCGACGGCCGCGCGCTACCTGATCCAGGCCGACCTGTTGCCGGCCTGGGGCAACCAGCTGTGGGACAGCTCGTGGCTGCTCGGCAATGGCTCGGTACCAGGCCAGACCGCCCACATCCTGATCGGTTACGACGCGCAGCCGGCCGGCATGCAGCTGGTGTTCTACGGGCTGACCCTGGTCTTGCTGTGGATGGGTGCGCGATTCGCCAAGCGCCAACCCTCAACCCAGACCGCGGACGGCAGGGCGATCACGCATCCGGTCGGCTGACGAGACGGCCGCGCGAGGCTCATCCCGCTGCGCCGCCGTTCCGCCGGCGCGGCTGCCACGAATCATTGCCGCGCATCCCCGCGGGATCGTTGCGTACGGAGCGGACGCTCACATGCGGAACACGCCGTAGCGCTGCGGCTCGATCGGCGCGTTGAGCGAGGCGGAGATCGCCAGGCCGAGCACGCGGCGGGTGTCCACCGGGTCGATGATGCCGTCGTCCCACAGCCGTGCGCTGGCGTAGTAGGGGTGGCCCTGGCGCTCGTATTGCTCGCGGATAGGCGCCTTGAAGGCAGCCTCCTCGGCCGCCGACCACTCGCCGCCGCGCGCCTCGATGCCGTCGCGCTTCACCGTGGCCAGCACGCTGGCGGCCTGCTCGCCGCCCATCACCGAGATGCGCGCGTTCGGCCACATCCACAGGAAGCGGGCGCCGTAGGCGCGG
This sequence comes from Rhodanobacter thiooxydans, assembly GCF_021545845.1. Lineage (NCBI taxonomy): Bacteria > Pseudomonadati > Pseudomonadota > Gammaproteobacteria > Lysobacterales > Rhodanobacteraceae > Rhodanobacter > Rhodanobacter thiooxydans. Next base: position 2,958,999 of record NZ_CP088923.1, on the reverse strand, counting down.
CCGCACATGGCATAGTTGCCGGCGCCGAAGCTGCCGCCGATCACCACAGTGAACTTCGGCACATGCGAGCAGGCCACGGCGGTGACCATCTTGGCGCCGTCCTTGGCGATACCCGCCTGTTCGTACTTTCTGCCGACCATGAAGCCGGTGATGTTCTGCAGGAACACCAGTGGCACGTTGCGCTGGTTGCACAGCTCGATGAAGTGCGCGCCCTTCAGTGCGCTTTCGGCGAACAGGATGCCGTTGTTGGCGACGATACCCACCGGGTAGCCGTGGATGTGTGCGAAGCCGCACACCAGGGTCTTGCCGTAGCGCGCCTTGAACTCGTGGAACTCGGAGCCATCGACGACGCGCGCGATCACCTCGCGGATGTCGAACGGGCGGCGGGTGTCCTGCGGGATCACGCCGTAGAGTTCCTCGGCCGGATATTTCGGCTCGACCGGTGCGCGCAGCGCCAGCGGCATGCCCTTCCTGCGGTTCAGGTGACCGACGATGTCGCGTGCGATCGACAGCGCGTGCGCGTCGTTCTCGGCGTAGTGGTCGGCCACGCCGGAGACAGACGTATGGACGTCCGCGCCGCCCAGCGTCTCGGCATCCACCACCTCGCCGGTGGCGGCCTTCACCAGCGGCGGTCCACCGAGGAAGATGGTGCCCTGCTCGCGCACGATGATCGTTTCGTCGCTCATCGCCGGCACGTAGGCGCCACCGGCGGTGCAGCTGCCCATCACCACGGCGATCTGCGGGATGTTGAGCGCGGACATCCGCGCCTGGTTGTAGAAGATCCGCCCGAAATGTTCCTTGTCCGGGAACACCTCGTCCTGCAGCGGCAGGAAGGCGCCGCCGGAGTCGACCAGGTAGATGCAGGGCAGGTTGTTTTCCAGCGCCACTTCCTGCGCGCGCAGGTGTTTCTTCACCGTCATCGGGAAGTAGGTGCCGCCCTTGACCGTGGCATCGTTGGCGACCACCACCACCTCGATGCCGTTGACCCGGCCGATGCCGGTGATGATGCCGGCGGCGGGCGCGGCGTCGTCGTACATGCCGTGCGCGGCCAGCGGCGAGAGTTCCAGGAATGGCGAACCGGGATCGAGCAGGGCGCGGATGCGCTCGCGCGGCAGCAACTTGCCGCGGGCAACGTGCTTTTCGCGCGCCTTCGCTCCGCCACCTTCCGCGCTGCGCGTCAGTTCGCGCTGCAAATCGTCCGCCACGGCGCGCAATTGCCTGCTGCTGGCCTGGAACTCGGCAGAACGCGGATCAATCTGCGATGCAATGACGCTCATGGATGCGGGCTCACGGAGTGGTTGCCATCAAGGCCGAACCACGAATGATAGCGGGCGCGGGCCGGCGACCAAAATCACGGATGGAGTGGCAAATCGTCGACGAAAAAAAACGGCCGCGCAAGGCGGCCGTTTTTTCAGGAAACCAGAGAAGGATCAATGCCCCTTCACGGCGTCCTTGGCCTTGTCGGCCGCGTCCTTGGCGGCGCCGGCGGCGTCCTTGGCAGCGTCGGCAGCCTTGGCGGCGGCGTCGACTGCAGTAGCAGCCGGAGCGGCAGCCGTGGTGGCCGGAGCTGCCGCTGGAGCTGCGGCCGGAGCGGCAGCCGTGGTGGCCGGGGCAGCAGCCGGGGCCTCAGCAGCAGCCGGAGCCGCCGCCGCTGCCGGAGCCTCGGCAGCCTTCTGCGCGGTATCAGCAGCCTGCTGCGCGGTGTCAGCCGACTTCTGAGCGTCTTGCGCGGAATCCTGCGCGCCGTTGCTGCATGCCGCCAACAGCGCGACGAGCGCGGCGGCGAGTAGGGTACGCGTAAACTTCATGGTGGATCTCCTTTGCCGTGGAATGCCATTTGGCCGTGTATTAATAGCGCTTTCGCGGTGACCGCGCCACATCTTTATGTGTGGAGCTTCAGTGCGTATTAAAAACTGATTTATCCGGCCGTCATCTGAATATCATGCGTCGGTCATGGCGATGCGCTGCGTATCAGCCAATGCATTCCACCGCGATCGCCGTCGCCTCGCCGCCGCCGATGCACAGTGAGGCGACACCGCGCTTGAGGCCGCGTGTTTTCAGCGCGTTCAGCAGGGTCACCACCAGCCGCGCGCCGCTGGCGCCGATCGGGTGCCCGAGCGCGCAGGCGCCGCCGTTGACGTTGAGCTTGTCGTGCGGGATGCCGAGCTCCTTCATCGGGGCCATCGCGACCACGGCGAACGCCTCGTTGATCTCGAACAGGTCGACATCGCCAACCTTCCAGCCGGCCTTGTCCAATACCTTCTGGATCGCACTGACCGGCGCGGTGGTGAACCACTCCGGTTCCTGCGAGTGGGTGGCGTGCGCCACGATGCGCGCCAGCGGTTTCAGGCCGCGCTTGTTCGCATCGTCGGCCGACAGCAGCACCACCGCGGCGGCGCCGTCGGAGATACTGGACGAGCTGGCGGCGGTGATCGTGCCGTTCTCCTTGCGGAAGGCGGGCTTCAGCGAGGGAACCTTGGCCACGTCGGAACGACCGGGCTGCTCGTCGGTGTCGACCACCACGTCGCCCTTGCGGCCGCTCACCGTCACCGGCACGATTTCGCCGGCGAAGCCGCCATTCTGCTGTGCCGCCTTGGCCCGGTTGACCGACTCGATGGCGAACGCATCCTGCTGCTCGCGGGTGAAGTGGTACTTGTCGGCGCACAGTTCGCCGAACAAGCCCATCGACTTGCCGTCGTAGGGGTTGGTCAGGCCGTCCCAGGCCATGTGGTCGACCAGTTGGCCGTCGCCGTAGCGGATGCCGGTGCGCGCCTGCACCATGTGCGGGGCGTTGGTCATCGACTCCATGCCGCCGGCGACCACCACGGCCGCCGAGCCGGCCCTGATCAGGTCATGACCCAGCATGATCGCCTTCATGCCCGAGCCGCACACCTTGTTGATCGTGGTGCAGCCGGTGCTGGTCGGCAGACCGGCACCGAGCGAGGCCTGGCGCGCCGGCGCCTGGCCCAGGTTGGCGGGCAACACGCAGCCCATGATCACCTCGCTGACGTCGGCGGGAGCCACGCCCGACTGCTCCAGCGCCGCGCGAATCGCGGTGGCACCGAGCTTCGGGGTGGGCACGCCGGTGAACTGGCCGAGGAAGGAGCCGATGGCGGTGCGCTTGGCACCGACGATGACGACGTTGACATCCGACATGGAGAACTCCGCTTGCAAGACTTGAGGGGCGCGAACGCCTGACAGACAACTGACCAATTATCGCAGCCTGTTGCAAAACTCGGCAAACAACCGCAAGTCCTTGCGGTGTCTGGATTTGCATCCGGTTTCATTGGATTTTCGTTGTGCCAAGATGCGCATGGGGGCAAGCGGCGGCATATCCATCACGCCGTTGCTGCATGAGATCGGACTGTGGTCAAGGGGGATGAATGAAAGTGCTCGACTCGGGTTGGCGGCGTCGCGAAATGGCCCTGCTGGTGGCCATGGCACTTGGGCTGAGTGCCTGCGGCGGGGGCGGCGGCAGCAAGCCCACGCCGCCGCCAGTGGTGCCGACATCCCCGCCGCCGGCGCCACCACCGTCACCGCCTCCCAGTGCCCAGCCACCGTTGGATGCCCAGCTCTCAATTACCCGGGCTAGCGGCGCGCAAAGCCTGGGCTACACCGGCGTCGGCGTGACCATCGGCATGGTCGACAGCGGCATCATGCGCAGCAATCCCACCGTGGCTGGGCGAGTCACGCAGGAATTGATCTACGTCGACCCCACGGTCAACAAGACGGCCATCGACGATGTGGTCGGCCACGGCACCTGGGTGTCGGAGATCGCCGCAGGCACGGGGTTCGCCAAATTCCCCGGCGGCATCGCGCCCAGGGCCAGCCTGGTCTCGGCACGTATCATCAGCGACGTGACGCCGAAGGACGACGGCTCCGGCCAGGGCAACGCGGTGACCGCCGCCGACGCGGCCTTCTTCGCACAGACACTCAACCCGGCCCTGATCAATGCCGGCGTGCAGGTGATGAACAATTCCTGGGGCGGCATCTACTGGGACACCACCAACGCCTCGATCAACCAGGCCTTTGGCCAAGCCTACCAGCCGTTCGTGGTGCAGCATGGCGGCCTGGTGGTGTTCGCGGCGGGTAACGAATCACGCACCAGTCCCAGCGACATCGCCAGCCTGCCCACGGTGGCACCGGGTCTGGGGCTGGACAAGGGCTGGCTGGTCGCGGTGGCGCTGGACAGCAACCATCCCACCCAGCTGGCGAGCTACTCCAACGCCTGCGGGCGGACCATGAACTACTGCCTGGCCGCGCCGGGCGACGTGATCGTGCTGGACAAGGACACCACGGCCAGCACTACCAACCCCTCCTACTGGGTTGTCAGCGGTACCTCGTTCGCGGCACCGCAGGTGTCGGGCGCGGCAGCGCTGGTGTGGCAGGCTTTTCCGTATTTCAGCAACGACCTGGTGCGCCAGACCCTGCTCGGCACCGCGCGCGATCTCGGCGCGCCCGGTCCCGACCCCACGTTCGGCTACGGAGCCCTGGACGTGTTCGCGGCAGTCCAGGGGCCGGCAAGGTTCGACTGGGGCGACGTCACGGTGAATTTCAGCGGCACCTCGACCTGGGGCAATCCGATCTCCGGTGCCGGCGGGTTGATCAAGCAGGGGCCGGGCCGGCTCAACCTCTGGGGCGGCGAAAGCAGCTATACCGGCCTCACCCAGGTGCAGGGCGGCACGCTCGCCGTGGCGGGGTTGCACAGCCCGGTGGAGATTGGCGCGGCGGGCACGCTGATGTCCGCTTCCACGCAGCTGAATCCCACCGGCTTCTCGGTCTACAACAGCGTGACCAACGCCGGCGTGCTGGTGGTGAGCCAGGGCGACGTCCATCTGAGTGGCAACTATCTGCAGCAGGGCAGCGGGCGAATGGCGGTGTCGCTGGGTTCGCAACTGTACGTGAACGGTACGGCCACCTTGTCCGGCGGCGACCTTTACGTGTACGGCGCCAATGCCAATTACACGCTCAACTCGCATACGACGGTGCTGACGGCCAACGCTGGCCTCACGGGCACCTTCTCGGCGCTGAACACGGCTCCCGGCGTGGCGCTGACCGCGACGCTGGGCTACGACGCCAGCAACGCCTGGCTCGACGTGCAGCAGGTGAACCTGAGCCAGATCCAAGGGCTGCCATACACCGCCGCCAGTTTCGGCGCTGCGCTGCGCACGCAGAGCGCGTTCCAGCAGATCAACAGCCAGTTGCAGGGCGTCGCCAGCGGAACATCGGTCGGCACGGGCTTTGTCGAGGGTGCCGCGAACCTGCAACATGCCGTTTCCACCGAGGTCATGCAGCGTTCGCTGGAAAGCCTTTCCGGCCAGTTGCATGCGGCCAGCGCGGCGATGACCTTCGAGGCGATTGATGCCGGTACGCGGGCGCTGTCCGACCGTTTCGACCGCCTGCTCGATGCGCCGCAGGCCGGTGCCTGGACGCAGAGCCTTGGCTATCACGGTGGCATGTCGCGCAGCGGCTATGGGCACGTCGGCTACGACCTCAGCGGTGCGCTGGTCGGGCAGGACCTGCGCGTCGGCAGCAACGGCGTCGCGGGCTATGCGCTGAGCCAGAGCCGGAGCCTGGGGCGGCTGGCCGAAAGTGCGGACCAGGGCCGCAGCCATGCGCTGGAAGGCATGCTGTATGGCGGCATGGTCCACGGATCGTGGTACGCCATGGGCCGCTTCGGCATCGGCAGTTATCGGGAAACCATGCGTCGCCAATTGCAACTGGGCGACCAGTTCGCCGGGGTCGCCAGCGACGTCCATGGCCGCTACGGCGTGGCCTATGGCGAAAGCGGTTACCGCTTCACCCTGGGCCGCACGCAGCTCACCCCGTACATGAACCTGCAGTACGCGCAGATCCGGCGCGATGGTTTCAACGAGCTGGGCGCCTACGGCTTTGGCCTGAAATCGGCGGCGCAGAGTACGGCGCGCTGGCAGGCCGGCGCGGGTCTGCGTGTCACCCGCGAATGGGCGCTGCCCGGTGGCGGCAGCCTCGCCATGCAGGGACGCATGCTGTGGCAGCAGTCGTTCGGCCTGCGCGGCGAGGCATTCGATGCCAGCTTCAGCGGGGTCAACCAGTTCGCCCCGGTGGGGGGCATCGGCCTGTCACGTTACGGCGGCATGCTCGGCACCACGCTGGACTGGAAGATGACGCCGCACGCCAGCCTGCAGTTCGGCTACGACCGTTACCTGGGCCAGGGCCGGCAGGCGCAGATGGCCAGCGCCAGTTTCAGCTGGGCGTTCTGAGCAGATCGGTGCACACAAACGAAAGGCCCGCCTGGTGCGGGCCTTTCCTTATCCGATGTGGGGAAATCACGCGTTGCCGTGGAACAGCTCGCGGCCGATCAGCATGCGGCGGAACTCGGTTCGATGTGCCGGCGCCGATGCTTTTGTCGGCGCATGTTGTTCATGCCTTGCCATGGAACAGCTCGCGGCCGATCAGCATGCGGCGGAATTCGGTTCGATGTGCCGGCGCCGATACCTTTGTCGGCGCATGTTGCTCATGCCTTGCCATGGAACAGCTCGCGGCCGATCAGCATGCGGCGGAATTCGGTTCGATGTGCCGGCGCCGATGCCTTTGTCGGCGCATGTTGCTCATGCCTTGCCATGGAACAGCTCGCGGCCGATCAGCATGCGGCGGATCTCGTTGGTGCCCGCGCCGATCTCGTACAGCTTGGCGTCGCGCAGCAGGCGGCCGGCGGGGAACTCGTTGATGTAGCCGTTGCCGCCCAGCGACTGGATCGCCTCCAGCGCCACCTTCACCGCGTTGACCGAGGCGTTGAGCAGGCAGGCGGCCGGGTCGATGCGCGACTTCACGCCGCTGTCGAACTGCTGCGCCACCATGTAGGCGAAGCCGCGCGAGCTCTGCAGCGCGGTGTACATGTCGGCGACCTTGGCCTGCATGATCTCGAAGGTGCCGATCGGCGCGTTGAACTGCTTGCGTTCGCGCACGTAGGGCAGGGTGATGTCGAGCGCCGCCTGCATCAGGCCGATCGGGCCGCCGGACAGCACCAGCCGTTCGGTGTCCAGCCCGCTCATCAGCACGCGCACGCCCTCGTTGACCTCGCCCACGATGTTCTCGGCCGGGATCTCGCAGTTGTCGAATACCAGCTCGCAGGTGTTGGAGCCGCGCATGCCGAGCTTGTCCAGTTTCTGCGCGGTGGAGAAACCCTTCATGCCCTTCTCGACGATGAAGGCGGTCATGCAGCGGCTGCCGGCCGGGCGCGGCGCGGTGCGCATGTAGACCAGCAGCACGTCGGCATCCGGCCCATTGGTGATCCACATCTTGTTGCCGTTGGCCACCCACACGTCGCCGCGCAGCTCGGCCTTGCAGCTCATCGAGCCAACGACGTCGGAACCGGCGCCGGGCTCGCTCATCGCCAGCGCACCGACGTGTTCGCCGCTGCATAGTTTCGGCAGGTACTTGCGGCGCTGCACTTCGTTGCCGTTGTGGAAAATGTTGTTGAGGCACAGGTTGGAGTGCGCGCCGTAGGACAGGCCGACCGAGCCGGACGCGCGCGAAATTTCCTCCATCGCCACCATGTGCGCCAGGAAGCCCATGCCGCTGCCGCCGTAGGTCTCCGGGACGGTCACCCCGAGCAGGCCCATCTCGCCGAACTTGCGCCACAGGTCGGCGGGGAACAGGTTGTCGCGGTCGATGCGGTCGGCGCGCGGGGCGATTTCCTTTTCCGCGAACGCATGCACGGACTCGCGCAGCAGGTCGATGTCTTCTCCGAGCGGAAACGGACGCATGGCGGACTCCTTGAATGCAGACCGGCGATTTTAGCGCACGCGGCAATCCTTGGCCCGTGTGTAGATACCGTCTCGTTCCGCGTTATGCAAGCGAGCATCCAGGTGATGCGTGCGCAGAGGCAACGAGGCGGTGTCTGGGGTAGTCAGGATCAAACAGCGAGTTGGTATGGATGACGCCCCAGACTAGGTGCAGGAGCTTCCGCATGGCGGCACACACGGTCACGATGGGGAGCTTCCCGCGTGCGAGCAACCGTTCGCAGAAGGCACGAACCACGGGGTTGTGGTTCTTGGCGCAGATGGCGGGAAAGTAGAGTTTGGCGCGCAAGCCGGGGGCACCGGTTTTGGAGATCCGGACCTGTCCCTTGAGCGTGCCCGACTCGCGCCGTGCCGGGTTGAGGCCGGCGAAGGCGACCAGCTTGCCCGGCGCGTCGAAGCGTCGCAGGTCGCCCAGTGCGGCGAGCAGGGAGGCCGACGTGGTCTTGGCGATGCCGGGGATGGACGTCATCAACGCCGCGTCGTAGCGCAGCTGGGGATCCTTGTCGATGTGATTGTTGATGCGCTGCTCCAGCGCCTTGATCTGCTTGCGCAGTTCCTTGAGCGACGCTTCCACCGAGTCGCGTACGGCGTCATTGGCGACGTCGAGTCGGTTCGCTTCCATCCGCTCCATGCCCTTGAGATCGTCCAGCCGTTCGACCAGCGCGCGCAAGGTGCGCTGGGCCGCTGTCGGCGGCATCCACGGCGCCATCGGATGGGTGCCGGCCTGCTGACTGGTGGCGAACTGCGCAATGAGCTTGGCGTCTGTGCGGTCGGTCTTGGTTCGCGTCAGCTGGCTCTTGCCGAAGTACTTTACTTGCGCCGGATTGGCCACGTAGACCGTCTTGCCTTGCTGTACCAGGAAGATGGCCAGTGCCTCGTGATAGATCCCCGTCGCTTCCATGCACACCGCCGCTTCCGGCGCGTGCTTGTCCAACCAGGTCATCAACTCCTGGAAGCCTTCTTCACGATTGGCCACCTTGGCGCGTGTCTGGAATTTGCCCGGCTTGGCCAGACCAACGGCCACATCAAACGTGGCCTTGGCCACATCCACTCCCACAACGTTTGTCATCGCCTTACCTCGCATGGTTTGTTCCGATCACCATGCTCATCCGGCTGATCCTTAGGTGTGCAGGCTCACGCCAGTGGCGGGCCGAGGGTACCGTTCAAACTTCTGGATGAGCGAAATCGGAACCGGGGTGTGCATCTACGTCACGGGCTCGAAGCCAAAGGAGCGCATCGGCATCACCCGGTTCCCCCGATGATCAGTCGGGAATGCTCGACCCTGACAGGTCGGACATCAAGACCTAAGGAGCGCACCTTGTCCGCAAGGGACTTCCTTCGGTCGTGCGCGATGCTCTTCGTCACGTGACGGAAAGCATCGCGCACGGGGTGCGCTCCTACAGTTGCGACTCGATCGGCAGCCAGCTGATCGCGCGGGTGACCGTGCGCAGCCACCAGCCGGCGTCGGGCTCGTGTTCGAGCACCTCGGGCGGCTGCACGCTGCGGTCCAGCCACTGCGGCAAGCCGTCCGCGCCGCGGCGCAGCTGGTAGCTCAGCGCCGGTGCGGCCAACCGCAGATATTCCTGGCGCAGGTCGTGGGCCAGGGCGTCGTCGTCGAACAGCACGCCCATCTCGGTGTTGAGGTTGGCCGAGCGCGGGTCGAGGTTGAACGAGCCGACGAAGCCGCGCGCGCCGTCGATCACGAATGCCTTGGTGTGCAGGCTGGCGCCGCTGCTGCCGAACAGGCCGTGGGTGGCGACTGGGCCATGGCGGCGGATCTCGAACAGGCTCACGCCACCGTTCAGCAACTGCCGGCGATAGCGCTCGTAGCCGCTGTGCACGGCCGGCACGTCGTTCGCGGCCAGCGAGTTGGTGATCACGCCGACATGGGTGCCGTCGCGCGCCAGGCCGAGCAGGGTCGCCGCGCCTTGCCTGCCGGGAACGAAGTAGGGCGAAATCAGCAGCACTTCGCTGTGCACGTCATCCAGGTGGGCGACCAGCCGCGGCTGCAGCCAGCCGCGGCGATCGGCGGTTGTCGTCTTCAGCGGCGGGTCGGACGCCACCACGATGTTCGTGCTCCAGTGCGGCGACAGGTCGTGGTTGGCCAGGCGCTGCACCGAGGGCGAGGCGGCGACCCGGTCCAGGTAGACCTGCGCGGCGGCGTCGGTGCACTCGCTGGCGAGCGCCGCCACCAGAGCGTGCAGGCTTTCCGGCGTCTGCGGGTTCAGCGCCTCGATCGGCACGGCGGCGCTGGAGTTCCAGAAATCGTCGAAGATCGCGCTGGCGTCGGCCACCGCCGGGCCGAGCAGCAGCATGTCCAGATCACGGAAATTCACGCTGCGGTTGGCGTCGAAGTATTCGTCGCCGATGTTGCGTCCGCCGACCAGTGCGACCCGACCGTCGGCGATCCACGCCTTGTTGTGCATGCGATGGTTGACGCTGAAGAAGCGGTGCACCATCTCCAGCAATCGCCACACGCCGCTGCGGTTGCGGAACGGGTTGTACAGCCGCACCTCGATGTTCGGGTGTGCGTCCAGCGCCAGCAGCGCCGGGTCCAGTCCCTTGGTGTTGATGTCGTCGAGCAACAGGCGCACACGCACGCCGCGCTCGGCCGCGGCGTACACCTCGCGCGCCAGCAGATGGCCGACCAGATCGTCGTGCCATATGTAGTACTGCAGGTCGAGGCTGCGCCCGGCCAGGCGCGCGGACGCCGCGCGCGCAGCGAACGCGTCCAGTCCGTCGGACAGCAAGGTCGCCGCCGTCTCCCCCGGGTGTCTGGCAAGGTACGGGGTCAGCTCGCGGTCGATCGGGGTCTGTGTGGGCTGCGGCGGCAACGCGGTGCTGGGCACGCCGGTGGCGCGCGGGGTCAGGTGGTCGGCCAGCAGCAACCCGCTGATCACCAGCAGCACCAGCGCGAACAAGCCCCATCCCAGCCAGATCATCATCCTGCGCACCTCTGGCACCCCCTCCCGCAGCTGATTATTCGATTAATGCCCCGCACAAGCAAAGGCCCGCCGCACGGGTGGCGGCAGGCCTTCATGGAACCAGGCAGGCCGGAAGCCGGCAATGCCCGCAACGGTGTGGCTTACTGGCCGCGCATGCGGCCCTGGAAGCGGGTGCCGCCGTTGCCCATGTGCGACAGCTTCAGCTTGCCGATCGCGCTGATGCGCTCCTCGGCCAGGCGGTCGGCCGCCTTGTAGGTCGGGATGTTCTCGGTCTTGGATATCTCGAAGATGCGGCCCAGGTTGTAGTAGATGGTGCGCATCATGCGCATCGCGCGCTCGCGGTTGTAGCCGTCGATCTCCAGCGACACGTTCATCACGCCACCGGCGTTCACCGCGTAGTCCGGTGAGTACAGCACGCCGCGGCGGTTCAATTCGTCGCCGATCGCGTCGGTGGCCAGCTGGTTGTTGGCCGGGCCGCAGATGATCTTGGCCTTGATGCGGTCGATGGTCTGCTCGTTGAGCGTGCCGCCCAGCGCGCACGGCGAGTACACGTCGGCGTCGACGTCGTAGATCTCGTCCAGGCCCACCGCCTCGCAGCCCAGCTCGTCCACGCAGCGCTGCACCGCTTCCTTGTTGATGTCGGTGACGAACACCTTGGCGCCCTGTTCGCGCAGCAGCTTGATGAACTCGCCGCCGACGTGGCCGGCGCCCTGCACGGCGTAGCTGTACTTGCCCACGTCCTCGTTGCCGTGCTTGAACTGCAGCGCGGCCATCAGGCCCTGCAGCGAGCCGTAGGCGGTGAACGGCGACGGGTCGCCCGAGCCGCCGTGCACCTGGTGCACGCCGGTGACGTACTCGGTTTCGCGGAACACGTATTCCATGTCGTTGACGTCGATGCCGACGTCCTCGGCGGTGATGTAGCGGCCGTTCAACGAGTTGACGAAACGGCCGAATGCGCGGAACAGCGCCTCGGACTTGTCCTTGCTCGGGTCGCCGATGATCACCGCCTTGCCGCCGCCCAGGTTCAGGCCGGCCACGGCGTTCTTGAAGGTCATGCCGCGCGACAGGCGCAGCACGTCGTTCACCGCCTCCTGCTCGGTCTTGTACGGCCACATGCGCAGACCACCGAGCGCGGGGCCCAGCACCGTGTTGTGGATCGCGATGATGGCCTTCAGGCCGGCGTCCTTGTTGTGGCAGAAGACGACTTCTTCGTGACCCGTGTTGGCGATGGTTTCAAAGATCATTGGAACGATGACTCCATTGATTTGCGGTGCCGATGGCATCTACAGAGGGCGGCGGGGAGCGAATGGGACCCTGCCTGGGGGTGTGAAAACGCCTGAAACTCATCGCCCCGAGCGGAGTCGGGGCGATGAATCAAAGCGAGAAGTTTAGTACGTCATCCCCGCAGGCGGTGGTGCGACGCAGCAAGCCGCAGGCGCAGGAGTGCGGCGCAGGCTCGTCATCTACATCCGGCAGTTCGGCGCGTGGCCGCTGGCGCGCGCCTGCTGGTACACCGGCAGCAGTTGCTGCGCCTGCCGATCCAGCGCCTGCGCGCGGTTGCCGGAAGAAGGGTGGGTGGACAGGAACGCTGGCGGCTTGCCGCCGCCCTGTGCACCCATCTTGCCCCACAGCGCTGCCGCGGCGCGTGGATCGAAACCGGCCTGCGCCATGTAGCGCTGGCCCAGCGTATCCGCCTCGCTTTCCTGGGTGCGCGAGAACGGCAGCAGGATGCCCACCTCCGCGCCCACGCCGAGCAGGGCCGCGGCGTTGCCGGCGTCGCTGCCGCGCGAGCCGGCATAGATGGTGCCGGCGGCCACCGCCGCCTGCGCCGCCATGTTGTCGGACACGCGCTCGGCGCCATGGCGCGATACCACGTGCGACAACTCGTGGCCCAGCACCACCGCCAGCTGGTCCTGGTTGGTGGCGATCTTGAACATGCCGCGGTTCACGCCGATGCGGCCGCCGGGCAGGGCGAACGCGTTGGCCGTGTCGTCGCCGATGATCTGCACTTCCCACTGCTGGGTGTTCCATGGCGGCGGCAGCACTGCGATCAGCGCGTTGGACACGCAGGTGGCATAGGCGTGCTCGCGCGGGGCGTCGACGAACTTGCCCTGCTTGCGCATGTCATTGAACGCGCTCAGGCCCATCTGGCTCATCTGGCTGTCCGACACCATCATCAGCTGCGAGCGGCCGGTCGGCGAGGTGACGCAGGCGGCCAGCAGGGCGGTGGCCAGCGGGATGGTCAGGTTGCGGAATTTCATGGGGATCCTCCTTGGCGTGCAGTGGCAAAGCATACCCGCAAGGTTTGCCGAGGCCGCGTGAGCTTGCGTTTGATATGGAACGAACGATCGTGCTATTTTTCGTGACCATGAAGACGGCAACCCTTCCGGGCAAGCGTGCGGCCACCCGCGACACCATCCTCGACCACGCCTACGCGCTGGCCCGCCGCGACGGGCTGGAGGGCCTGTCGATCGGCGGCCTGGCAGGCGACGTGGGCATGTCCAAGAGTGGCGTGTTCGCCCATTTCGGCTCGCGCGAAGACCTGCAGCTGGCCGTACTCGATACCGGCCGCCAGCGTTTCGTGGCCCAGGTGCTGCTGCCGGCGCTGCAGCAGCCCAAGGGCCTGCCGCGGTTGCGCGCGATCGTGGCGAACTGGTTCGAATGGAGCCGCGAGCACCAGCGCGGCTGTGTGCTGCTGTCCGCCGTGAGCGAATACGACGGTCGCGACGGCGCGCTGCACGATGGCGTGGTGCGGCAGCAGGCCGGCTGGCGCGACGAGCTGCAGAAGGCGATCACGCAGGCGGTCGGGCTGGGCGAACTGCGCGCCGATACCGACGTCGCCCAGCTCGCTTTCGAGATCTATGCGCTGATGCTCGGCCTGCACCACGACGCCGGGCTGTTCGGCTTCGATGAAGCCGGCCAGCGCACCCGGGCGGCGTTCGAGCGCCTGTGGCGCAGCTGGCAAACCTGAGGCAACGCCCATGTCCACCGTCATCGATCGACTCAAGCTCGCCACCGTGCGCACCAGCTTCGTGCTGGGCGGCCGGCTCGCGCCGCAGCGCACGGTAAACCGTGCCGCGCGCCTGTTCGCCACCCCGTTCGTCAGCAGCCGCAGCCGTGCACGGGCCGCCCGGGGCGACGCGGAGATGCAGCGCGGCCAGCTGCAGGTCAACGGCGAAACCATCGCCACCTACGTCTGGGGCGATCCGTCGACCCAGCCCTACGCGCTGCTGGCGCATGGCTGGTCCAGTTTCGGCCTGCGCTTCCTGCCGTGGGTGGCGCGGCTGCGTGCGCTGGGTTTTGCGGTGGTCACCTTCGACCAGCCCGGCCACGGCCACAGCAGCGGCAAGCTGTGCACGCTGCCGGAATTCATCGCCACGATCCGCGCCGTCGGTATGCATTACGGCAACGCCGCGCTGGCGATCGGCCATTCGCTCGGCGGCGCGGCGCTCACCCTCGCACAGGATGAGGCCTGGCATGCCGAGCGGCTGATCCTGGTGGCGCCAGCCGCCGACATGAAGGCGGCGGCGCGGCGCTTCTTCCGCTTCGTGCACCTGGCAGGCTACCTGCGCCCGCCGTTCTATGCATGGCTGCACCGGCGCACCGGCGTGCACATCGACGAGCTGCGGGTGGATCGCCGGCTGCCGGCGCTGGGCCAGCCCGCGTTGATCGTGCACGATCTGGACGACGAGGACGTGCCGTGGGCCGAAGGTGAACGCTACGCCCGGTTCTGGCCCGGCGCGCGCCTGTATACCACGCAGGGCCTGGGCCATCGCCGCGTGCTGGACGCGCCCGAAGTGATCGACGCCGCGCTCGCCTTCATGCGCGGCGAGCCGGTGGGCGAGCGCGTGGTGGGCAGCCCGGACCTCGCGCTCTGCATGTGACATCCCTTCTCCTTTGGGAGAAGGTGCCCGGAGGGCGGATGAGGGTGCGCGCGGAGCGAAGTGCCGAATCCTGCGCGGTCTTCAACTTCGGTGCCCCCCGTACCCTCACCCCAGCCCCCTCACCGCAAAGGGACTCCCTACGGTCGCCAAAGGGAGAGGGGGCCAATTCCGCGTGACTGCCGTCGATCCACTAGAATTGACTGGTTCAAGCACACGATGTCCGGAGTTGCCATGAGTTCCCCCGCCAAGCATGTTCCCGCCAGCGCCCCGCAGACGGAAACCACCCCACTGCGTTTCGTCACCGCGGCCAGCCTGTTCGATGGCCACGACGCGGCGATCAACATCATGCGACGGATCATCCAGTCGCAGGGCGCGGAGGTGGTCCACCTCGGCCACAACCGCTCGGTCGAGGACGTGGTGCGCGCCGCTCTTCAGGAAGACGCTGACGCGATCGCCCTGTCGTCCTACCAGGGCGGCCACGTCGAGTACTTCAAGTACATGGTCGACATGCTGCGCGAGCGCGGCGCCGGCCACGTGCGCGTGTTCGGCGGCGGCGGCGGCACCATCACGCCGGAGGAGATCCACGAACTGGAAGCCTACGGCGTGGAACGCATCTACCACCCCAACGACGGCATGCACATGGGCCTCGTGCACATGATCGAGGACGTGATGCAACGCGCCAGGAATGCCGCCGCGCAGCGTGCCAGTTCCGAGACCAACGCACTGCCCAAGGTCGACATCGACGACGAGATCTCGGTCGGGCACATGCTCTCGGCCATCGAGGAAGGCAAGCTCCGCGACGGCGAGCTCGAACACCAGCGCAAGCAGTGGAAGCTGGCCGGCAGGCACACACCCGTGCTCGGCCTCACCGGCACCGGCGGCGCCGGCAAGTCGTCGGTGGTCGACGAACTGCTGCTGCGCTTCCTGCACGCGTTCCCGCACATGCGCATCGCCGTGCTCGCGGTCGATCCGACGCGTCGCCGTTCCGGCGGCGCGCTGCTGGGCGACCGCATCCGCATGAACGCGTTGCGCAGTCACCACGTCTACATGCGCTCGATGGCCACCCGCCGCCAGCACGCCGCCACCAGCGTGGTGCTGCATGACTGCATCGATTTCCTGAAGAGCCAGCCGTACGACCTCGTCATCGTCGAAACCGCCGGCATCGGCCAGAGCGATTCGGAGATCGCCGACCTGGTCGACTTCCCGGTCTACGTGATGACCAGCGACTACGGCGCGGCCAGCCAGCTGGAGAAGATCGATATGATCGACTTCGCCGACCTGGTGGTGCTGAACAAATTCGACAAGCGCGGCGCCGAAGACGCGCTGCGCGACGTGCGCAAGCAGTGGAAGCGCAACCACACCGCGTTCAAGGTGGCCGACCAGGACGTGCCGGTCTACCCGACCATCGCCAGCCAGTTCAACGACCCGGGCGTGACCTGGATGTTCAGCAACCTGTGCCGGCTGATGCGCGGGAAGTTGCACCTGCCCGCGGAGAAGTGGACGCCGCAGATCGACACTACCCTGAAAGAACCGCGCGCCACCGTACTCATCCCCGGCAGTCGCGTGCGCTACCTTGCCGAGATCGCCGAGCAGGGCCGCGCCATCAACAAGGGCATCGAGACCCAGGCCGAATACGCCAGCAAGGCGCAGCACTACTACGAGTCGCTGAAGGAACTGGATGACGACAAGCTGCCGCGCCCGCTGGAGCCGTACCGCAACGCCGACTTGCAGCCTGCTTCGCCTCCCTCTCCCTCTGGGAGAGGAACCGAGGGTGAAGATACGGTCGGAGCGAGCAGCTCCACGCAAGCCCTGAACCCTCACCCCCAACCCCTCTCACCGGCAAGGGGACTCCCTGACGGTCGCCGAGGGGAGAGGGGAGAAGGTGTGGACCGCAGCCTCCTGCTGCTGCGCCAGCGCTACAACGCCGCGCTGAAGGAAATCACCCACGAAGCCATCCGCCAGCTGCGCGAATGGCCCGCGCTGTTCGCCTCGGTCACCGCCGACGTCAACGAATACAAGGTGCGCGACAAGGTCATCCGCGTCGACAACTATCGCGAGTCGCTGAGCCACCAGAAGATCCCGAAGGTGGCGCCGCCGAAGTCGAAGGACTGGGGCGAACTGGTCACCTTCCTCGGCAAGGAAAACCTGCCCGGCCACTACCCGTACACCGGCGGCGTCTACCCGTACCGTCGCAGCGGCGAAGACCCCACCCGCATGTTCGCCGGCGAAGGCACGCCCGAGCGCACCAACCGCCGCTTCCATTACCTCAGCCAGGGCGGCGCCGCCACGCGCCTGTCCACCGCGTTCGACTCGGTCACCCTGTACGGCGAAGACCCCGCGCCGCGCCCGGACATCTACGGCAAGATCGGCAACTCCGGCGTCAACATCGCCACGCTGGACGACATGAAGAAGCTGTACTCCGGCTTCGACCTGAGCGCGCCAAGCACGTCCGTCTCCATGACCATCAACGGCCCCGCGCCGATGATCCTGGCGATGTTCATGAACACCGCGATCGACCAGAACGTGGAGAAGTACCTCAGGGAAGACCCCGCGCGCTGGGCCGCGGCGGAAACGAAGATCGCCGCGATGTACCCGAACGGCCGTCCGCAGTATTCCGGCGACTTGCCCAAGGGTAACGATAGCCTGGGGCTGGGCCTGCTCGGCGTCACCGGCGACCAGTTGGTGGATGCCGGGACCTACGCGCGGATCAAGGCCGAGACGCTATCCAGCGTGCGCGGCACCGTGCAGGCCGACATCCTGAAGGAGGACCAGGCGCAGAACACCTGCATCTTCTCCACCGAGTTCGCGCTGCGCATGATGGGCGACATCCAGCAGTACTTCGTCGACCACAAGGTGCGCAACTTCTACTCGGTGAGCATCAGCGGTTATCACATCGCCGAAGCCGGCGCCAACCCGATCAGCCAGCTCGCCTTCACCCTCAGCAACGGCTTCACCATCGTCGAGTACTACCTCGCGCGCGGCATGAAGGTGGACGACTTCGCGCCGAACCTGTCGTTCTTCTTCTCCAACGGCATGGACCCGGAATACACCGTCATCGGCCGCGTCGCCCGCCGCATCTGGGCCCGTGCGATGCGCGAGCGCTATGGCGCCAGCAGCCGCAGCCAGATGATGAAGTACCACATCCAGACCTCCGGCCGCTCGCTGCACGCGCAGGAAATCCAGTTCAATGACATCCGCACCACGCTGCAGGCGCTGTACGCGCTGTTCGACAACTGCAACAGCCTGCACACCAACGCCTACGACGAAGCCATTACCACGCCGACGGAAGAAAGCGTGCGCCGCGCGGTGGCGATCCAGATGATCATCAACAAGGAACTCGGCCTCAACTTCAACGAGAACCCGTGGCAGGGCAGCTATGTGGTCGACACCCTCACCGACCTGGTCGAGGAAGCGGTGTACAAGGAGTTCGAGGCGATCAGCGAGCGCGGCGGGGTGCTCGGCGCGATGGACACCATGTATCAGCGTGGCAAGATTCAGGAAGAATCGATGTATTACGAGCAGAAAAAGCATGATGGGTCGCTGCCGTTGATCGGCGTGAATACCTTCCTGCCGAAGGATCATGGCGGGGAGATTGCTACCGAGATCGAGTTGATCCGCTCGACACCCGAGGAGAAGGGGGCGCAGATTGGCAACGTGAAGACGTATGGTGATTCACGGAATGCGTTGGCGCCGGAGAGTTTGCGGACCTTGCAGAACACGGCCAGGGAGCGGAAGAATGTGTTTGAGCAGTTGATGGAGGCGGTGAAGTACAACTCGTTGGGGCAGATTAGCCATGCGTTGTATGAGGTGGGGGGGGAGTATCGGAGGAATATGTAGCTGTTCCGCGCGCGAGTGCTTCAGGTATTCCGGTGAACATAAATAAATGTCGAGGCGATTGAAAGATCGCCTCGACATTTTATTAAATGGCCACGGACGATGTGAACTCTTCGACGAAGTCTTCCATGATGAGTTTATGTTGAGTGAGAAGCTCGTGAACTTTCTCCTCTGTTAAGTCATTGCGGTCGAATTTGTATATGTCGTCATAAAAAGTGCGAACCGAGTGAATAAATTTATTCAAGTCACGTTTCCGCATTATGCGGACGTCTTTATTAAATCCAGCGCCTGGCCCAAGTTTTACTGTAGGTATGATTAGTACGTTCGTGGATTCACATCCGACATACTCGCGATCAAACCATGCGCATGCGTTATTGAGTTGACCACTCTCATCTTTGTTTATATGCGCACGAGTCAGTTCTACTTCGTTTTTGCACTCAACGAGCAAGTAGTTGCCAGCCTTGAGTGCCCAAAGATTGTCCGGCCCCTCCTTCCACTCCTTGTCGGGTCGCTCAGAAGCGAATCCTAATGCGGCCCCCAGCTCATGCCATGCCCTTTCGAATTGCTCTGCGCGGACCCCGAATTTTAGTGAGTTGGTTATATCGTCTACGGCGAGCCTTAAGTTCTCATTTGATTGAAAATTTTGAACCCACTTGACTATGCTGATAGATCTTTTTTGGGCAATCGCTGACAACTTCAAAATTGGGATGGACTCTGGCTTTAAAAGCAGTCGATTGAGTCGATGTGCTCCAGCCTGCTTAGCTTGTGCCCCCGCGTGACTTTCTAAATATTCGTATCGCGCAGCCTCCTGCAGGTACCATCCTCGCTCGGTAGAAGCCATGTCGGGATATTTGTCAAGAATTGCTTGGATGCGTGCAATGGCTTGCTGATATCTTCCAAGCGAGAAATCGACTTCGGCTAGTCTCTCAGCCGTGAATATGTCGAGCAGGCCCGATATTAGAGCTTGGGGAGAAAGAGAGTCCATTGTTTCTTTGTAGAACTCCTTCCAATCTTCGTTACGTTCTAAACATTGGCGTATTAACGCCATCAATGCGGAATGCGAGGTGCCTGCATTTTGAACATCGGCCTGTGCTTCCTCGGAAATTTCTAGCCCGAGGCGAACTTGGGCCTTTGTTTGATCGGATAGATGATCTTGAATTTCTCTTGAGCGTATGGACCTCACGAGATCCGAGCCAGTGATGAGCAC
Organism: Rhodanobacter thiooxydans; assembly: GCF_021545845.1. NCBI lineage: Bacteria > Pseudomonadati > Pseudomonadota > Gammaproteobacteria > Lysobacterales > Rhodanobacteraceae > Rhodanobacter > Rhodanobacter thiooxydans. Next base: position 2,939,345 of record NZ_CP088923.1, on the reverse strand, counting down.
CACACAGTAATCTTTCTCGCCGCGAACGGCTCTGCCTAAGCCCTGTTCGATCGTTCGCGCTATCCTAGCAGCAGAGATTTGACTCTCTGGGCGACATTCCTCTACATATCTTTCCCATAGCGTTTCACCATAAGGTTTGCCGTCGAGTATCAATATGCGGCACGCTTCATCTGGTAGATCAATTCCGTCGTACCGATTTGCAACTGTCAGCGTCGTCTGAATTATACCGTTTCGGAGGGCATCAACTAGTTGATCAATTGTATTTGTGCTTGCGACAACTGCACCAGATGCTTCCCAACCTTTTGAGCTATTAAAACTTGGTGTCAGTACAACTGTATTGTAGCGTCGCTTAGCGTCCGGCTTCCCAAAATTTGCCATGACGTATCCTTCGTCGAGGTCTGTGGAAATTATGGACGGGATCAAAAGCATTCGCTCACCTGACCAAGTTTCCTTTGGATCTCTCAAGGGTGCAGTAACGACGTTTCGATCCAAGCCTAGACCTTTTATCAGGAAGGCGTCATCGGTGACGGTGGCAGACATGAATATACGATGCTTGGCATTAGCATACGACCCAAACATTTCCAGCGGCGGGATATGTGGAATTATTATAATTTGTTCTGAAGAGACTACGCATTGGCAAAGCTTGATCTTATCTCGGAGTATCGGCCAAACAAATTTGAGTTCTTTTGTTTGGTTTGCACGCGCAAGGATTCGAGTGACTTCTTCCTCGCGATCGAGCCACGCCCAATATGGAACTGGCAAGATAGGGCTTGGCCCTCTATCGTTTGCTTGTCTGATTTCCTCGTAAGATCCGACCCCCTGCTTTCTGAGATCGTCTTCAAATAAATTTACAATATGTTGGTAAGCTTCATGTTTACGCGGTAAAGTTATTTGACATGCCGAGCGGATTGAATCAATGCAAGCGTGCGCGTCATCTATAACGATATAGTCTACTTCGGTCGAGCGTGCGCCCAAGTTGAACTTCGTGAGTCCATTGAAAAGTTTCTGAACAGTTACAACTAGTATTGCGCGACCGTCTAAAAATGAAGACGGTAGATTGCCGTCATCGTCCGCATCGGTGCACGTTATTCCAAATTGCTTTGCCTGAATGAGGGTCTGTCTGGCGAGAAAATTATTTGGACAAAGGTAGATTGCTCGGCCGCCGCTCTCATTTATCTTTGATTGGAGCATTAATAAGCCTACAAGAGTCTTTCCTTGACCCGTGTGGAGCTTGAGTATTACATCATTATTTCTTCTGAAATTGAGATGCCAATCCTGTAGAACTCGCTCCTGCGCGGCCCTAAGCGGCCCTTTGTCGCTTGCCCTATCTAGGCGTTCATAGATCTCTGTTGGTTCAACTGGCTTTCCTGCGGGGCCGGCGACGCGCTTTTTCTTGAAGTCGACCATTTACCACTCCTTAGTTTAAGTTCGGTTGTCAACAACAAGTGTCAGCCTACGCTCTACCAGCATGCGAAAGCAAAGAGCGAGAAAAGAAACCCGGGTCAGAGTGGAATGGCACTTACTTAAGCCGTAACTCACTGATCTGACAAGCAGGAAGGGCTGGCTCGAATGATAAGGTGGTGTCGCCAGACATCCACTCACCACCCGAGACCAGCCCTGATGCAGCGTAGCCGTCGTGTCGCTCTCCAGCAACAGCAGATCCGCCGCCAGCTTGGACAAGCGGACATCTTCACGTTCTTCAACATCCTCACCGGTCCGGAACTATTCGATCCTCTGGAAGTACTGTTGCCCGTGCATAGCGAGCGACGGTTTCCGCCCACGGAAACCCTGGCCATGTTCTTGCGCCAGGCGTTGAGCGACGATCGTTCGTGTCAGCGTGCAGTCAACGACACGGCCGTGGCCCGCATCGCGGGTCACCTCCCGCGATGGATGCAGTACACGCACCGGCGCTTATTGCCGTGCGCGCCAGCGCCTGCCCACGCCACTGATCGCATCGCTCACTCGCCATAGCGGACGCCACCTGACCGATCGCGTGCCACCGACGGGGCAATGGCGAGGCCGGGCCGTGCGCTTGGTCGACGGCACGACCGTGTCGATGCCCGATACCGTGGCCAATCAGGTACGTTACCCCCAGCCGCGTACCCAGCAACCGGGATTGGGCTTTCCGCTGTGCCGCATGGCGGCCCTGATCTGTCTGGGTAGCGGTGCCATCCTGGATGCGGCAAGCAGCGGTTACCACGGCAAAGGCAGCGACGAACAAACGCTGCTGCGGTCGATGCTCGACACCTTGAAGCGTGGCGAGGTATTGCTGGGCGATGCGTTCTACGCCACCTATTTCCTGCTGGCGGACTTGTACGAACGGGGCATCGATGCGGTCTTCGAGCAGCACGGCGCGCGTGCAAGGACAACGAATTTCGAGGGCGGCCTGATCGTGGGTACGCGCGATCACCTGCTCGCCCTGCCCAAGCCCAAACTCAAACCCGAATGGATGACTCAGGCGCAGTACGACCGCGCGCCCGCGACGGTGATCGTGCGCGAGTTGCGGGCCGGTGGAAAGACCTTGGTCACGACCCTGCTATGCCCCAAGGAGACACCCAAAGAAGCGCTGAAACTGCTCTATCGCCAGCGCTGGAACGTCGAGCTGGACTTGCGCCATATCAAAACCACCTTGGGCATGGAGACGCTCAGCTGTCGCACGCCGGACATGGCGATCAAGGAAATCTGGGTTTACCTGTTGGCCTACAACCTGATCCGCCTGCTCATGGCGCAAGCGGCATGGTCGATGGGCTGCCTGCCGCGACAACTCAGTTTCAAGCATACGCTGCAACTTTATGACGCTTGGCGGCACCACCCGTTCGATGACACCACGCTCGACCCGCGCCAGGTTCTGTTTGCGCTGATCGGCCAGCAACGTGTTGCCAACCGGCCCGGACGCGTTGAACCCAGGGTCATCAAGCGACGACCCAAACCCTTTTCCTTGATGACCCAACCTCGTGCCGTACTCCGCGAAGCCATCCGGTTGAATGGCCATCCAAAAAGGGCTTAAGTAAGTGCCATTCGGGTCAGGTTCATTTAATCCTGATTTTTTGGCGATTTGGGTGGTCTTCTGCGAGGCCTGAGGCTGACTGAGCGCTGGGTCAGTGCTTCGACTTGCTGCTGAAAGCGTTCGCTGCCCCATACGCGCTGTTGCTGGGTGTGTTGTCGCAGATCGTCGAGATGCTTTTCTTCCACGTGTTCGTGGACCAGGGCGCGGTAGACGGCTTGTCGTGCGGCAGGTGTGGTGGCCAGCAGCATGTATTGCGGGTGTGGCGTGATGAGTGGCGTGGGTTGTCCCATCGCGTTGTGGTGGTAGCTCGACCAGGGGTAGTCCGCGGGATCGTCGGTCATGCGGGCTCTGACGGGATTGAGCTCGATGTAGCGATAGCAGGTCAGCAGGTAGCGCACGGTGTCGACCAGCGCCGCCTTGAAGCGGCCCTCCCACAAGGTGCCGGTGCGCCGGTAGCGTGCATTGAAGCTGCCGACATAGCGGCGGCCAACCGCCTGCATCATGCGCGAGATCGCACCGTTGCCTGCCGGTGTCACCAGGAGATGGACGTGGTTGGTCATCAGTACGTAGGCATGGATGGCGCAATCGTGTTTGCGTGAGGCTTCCTGTAACTCCTGCAGATAGCGCAGGTAATCCGCATCCGCGGCGAAGCAGGCTTGGCGATCGTTGCCGCGTTGAACGACGTGCTGGGGGATACCTGGGAGGTCAAGGCGGGGCTGGCGTGCCACGGCACGTCTCCGTTGTGATTGGACCGCATGAGGATGCCTGGCCGGGGTTGTTGCCACTGTCGGTCAGCTTCCCGGCGCGCGCTGCCTCACATCTCATCGTGGGGTAGGAAAATGAACCCGACCCCCTTGCGTTGAGATTCGCGACTACCTGCAGCAACAGAAGGTGCTGGGCATGGATCGATTCCGCGCATGGGTCGAGGCAAGGACAGGACGTTTCGCCACAGTTCGGACACTCGGCAGACCACCGCGGCGGCCACATTGTCCCTGACACCTTTTTCCCCGGCTTGCCTACTTGGCGCGCAGGCAGCAACATGGCTGAGGTACGCGAATAGTTCAGCGGGGGGATGGCTTGGTGAACGCTTTGCCCAAGTTGCCGACGAAGCATCCTGGCAGAGTGGCCGAACCGCCGGCTGGGGGCTATGTCGTGCCGGGTTCGCTGCCGGGGAGAGGAGATCTTTCCGATTGGGTGGAGTTGATGGAGGCAGTGGAAGCGTTGTGCCCGGTGTGGCCGGAGAAGGACGTGGCGCTGAGTATGTCGAAATGTCTACTCTGACCACTGTTTTGGATGCTTGGCTTTTTGATTAGGTGCTACTCGGGGGGCGTTCGAATGGCTAATCCGTTGCTGGTGTTTCGCGTGGGCTACATGAAGACCTACGATGGGATCGACGAGATCGTTGGCGGCGGTGCCTACGTCGAGGAGAACGGCGAAGGTGGCGAGATGTGGAACTTTCGCTATGAAGCCGGGCGCTGCTATGGCTTCGTGATGACGAAAGACATCACCCGGAAGTACGCCAAGAAGAAGCGCTTCGCTGGTATCAATCTCAAGAGGATCGATCCCACACAGAAGTGGAGAGAGAACGAGTCGCTGCCGGGCGTCGACATCGTCTATATCGCGAAGCATCCCGATGGTGGTCAAGTGGTGATTGGCTGGTACCGGAATGCCACGGTCTTCCACAAAGCCTATCGAAAGCGCCGCGGGCGACCGAAGATGGGCGACTGGGCAGGTCTGGACTACCTTTGCGAAGTGGATGCCGACGATGCCCTCCTTGTGCAAGAGAGGGATCGCGATTTTCGTGTGCCGCACGGCAAGGGGTTTATAGGTCAGTCGAACGTGTGGTACCCGGATGAAGGCAATCCGGAGGCCCTGCGAATTGTAGATCGGCTCCGAAAGTACATAGGTGGATCAACAGGTACGCGTGTAAACCCCACCCAAGGTAAGCGTGGAGGCAAGTGGAGCAAACCGAACAAGGACCTAGTCACTCAGATCGAGCAGGCCGCTGTTGCTTTGGCAGAAAAGCACTACAAGCAGCAGGGCTACGCGGTGAAATCGGTCGAGCGGGATAACCGTGGGTGGGATATTGAAGTCAGGAAGGGCAAAGAGGTTCTGTATGTCGAGGTGAAGGGGCATATCGGCAATGTTATTCAGTTTGAGTTGACGCCGAATGAATACCTACGGCTCCAGGAGCACCATTCGAGGTATCGGGTGTGCGTACTTCGCAATGCGACTAGCAACGGCAACGAGCTAGAAATCTATGCCCCCAAGGTCGTGGATAAATACTGGGTGCTCCAGCGCCTGGATAAGCCGGGAGAAATCCGGTTCAATGAGCAAGTTGCAGCCAAGGCCTTCGAGGCGGTGCTTCCATAGTAAGAACAGAAAGGGGTTAGGTTCATTTAGCCTTGGTTTCGGGTGGTTTCGGGTGGTTTCGGTGGTCTGCCGTGTGGTCGGACGCGATCAGCCCCTCGTCGCCGATGCCTTGTTTGAGCCACGCTCCGCAGGCGCACGAGGCGCAGCGCAAGATCGAGGTTAGTCACATGATTCCGCTGAGGAAGTGAGCCTGATCTGTTCTTCGCCAGTTACCCAATATCGATCCACGGCATGTCGAGCTGATCGATGGCACAGGATTCGGATTGACGTGTGACCAGGTACAGCCCGACAAGGCCTACTGCAGTGCTGTCCATGATGCGCACTGCGTTGGCCAACTCTGCATCACTGCAGGTGAAGTTGCCGCACCAATAGGCCCGGGAGAGCGGGCTATCCATGTCGATATGCTTTTCCATGGCTGCCATGTTCCCGCAGCTTGGCCGTCGCGAATATCAGTGGCTGGATCGATGTTACTAAGCCGAAAGAAAGTATCCGAACATATCAGGCGGCATAGCGGACGGTGGGGTGTTGAAAGAAGCCGCGCACCAAGGCCGGTTGTTTCTGCAGGGCGCGCAGGAAAGCCATGGCATGACGCTTGAGGTGGTCCGGCCCGCTCAAGGCCAAACGACCAAGCTTGTGGCGTTTGAGGTGATTCCACACCAACTCGTCCGGATTCAGATCCGGGCTGTAAGGCGGTAACTGGAACAAGCGCAATTGCCCTTGAGTACCGGCGACGAACTGCTTCACGGCGCGTGAACGGTGCACCGGATGGCCATCGACGACAAGGAAGACGGGCGCATCGCGATGGACCATGAGCCGCTTGAGGAAGTCGATGAACTTGGCGGTCGTCAGGGTGCCTGGGCAACAGGCAAACCGCAGCTCACCCCGCGGGCTGACCGCCGAAATGAAATTCAGGGTGAAACGCGCGCCCGTCCGCTCCACGGTGGGCGTTTGCCCGAGCGGTGCCCACGTCGTGCCGCTGTGGTAGTCCGAGCGCACACTGGCCTCATCGGCAAAGAACACCTGCGCCTTGGCGCGCTTGGCTTCCTTGCGGATCGCTGGATATTCCTCATGCAGCCAGGCTTCAACGCGTGCCGGGTCGCGTTGGTAGGCACGCGCCAGCGGTCGTTGCGGCGACAGGCCCAGTTCGCGCAACAGGCGTCCGACCGATACCTCGGACAGACGAACCTTGAACCGCCGGGCGATCAGGTCACGCACCATCGCCCGTGTCCACAACGCAAATTCGAACTTCAGCTGTTGCGGGTTCTTCGTGGTCACCGTTGCATGAATCCAGCGCATGGCACGCTCGTCGAGTTTGCGCGGCCGTCCGCTGATGGGCTTGGCTCGCAGCGCCTCCAGCCCGCCCTCACGGAAGGCGGCCAGCCACTCATAAATACGTGGCCGCGACAGCCCAAGCGTCCGGATCACGGTTTCCGGCGACTCCCCGGATTCCACCGCCTCGACCGCCCGAAGGCGCATCGCCTCCAGCGTCTCGTGGGACAACTTTCGACCATCGGTAGCGCGCATTTCCCTCTCCTCATCGACATCCTATCCTTGGACAGCGACGAAGCGAAAATGTTCGCTTACTTATGTTCGCCTTAGTATGTAGGCGCTTGCAACCGGTGGGGTCGGACATTGCTGCGCTCGGCCAAAGTAGGTTGGTGTAGACAAGCTAGCCTCTTCAATAGCTCACCGCTTTCCATGTTCGGACATCTGCAGAAGCATCGGTGATGCCCACCCTCCAAGACTTGAGTAGCCGCTCAAGACCATCGACGGAAATGCTGGTAGCGCGACGTTCAAGCCGCGGTACGCGCGTCCGAGGGATCACGTTGGCTGGTTCAGTCGTAGGTCTTTGTAGACGGCTGATGTTCGCAGCGATGTGATGGTTCGTACTCGATAGAGGTGACGGCGACGACCGTGAAGGCATCTGTCTCCAAGACAGATCAGACTCACTTCTTGGTAGGTAAGCCAACGTGCCCTGTTCTTGAGCCGCTCCCGTTAGCGAGAGGCCCGGCCTGCTGAACTTGGTCCGCGACCAGCAATCGACTTCTCGAACCGTTTTACAAAGCCAACCAGGTCTTGATCGCAGGCTTGGCAATATTCGCGCAGTTGCAGCAGGTCCAGCCGTCGTCCACCGCGTTCGACGTCGCTGATATAGGACTGTGATCGATCCAACAACGAGGCCAGTTCGGCCTGCTTCAGACCAGCCTTGTTCCGGACTTCGATTAGCAGTTCGAGCAGCGTCTGGTACTCGGGTTTGTGGATCGACTTCGGGGGCATTGCGGCGTCATAACTGGAAGGCCACGCCCACCCTATATCCAGTTTTTCGGTATCTGAAAAACGGATGTTCATGAGCGGATATGTTGGTGATCCGCTCTCTTCTAAAGGGCGACTCGGTTAGGCCCGCCAGCGATCTTTTCCTCAAACCGTCTTACAAAGCCGACCAAGTCCTGGTCGCACGCCAAGCAGAAGTCGCGTAGTTGGAGCAGATCCATCCTTCGGGAACCGCGTTCGACGTCGCTGACATATGACTGCTTTCTCCCCAGCAGTGCGGCCAAATCGGCCTGGTTTGGGTGGGCTTTGATGCGCATCTCGCGTAGCAGCCCCTGCAGCACTTTGTACTCAGCTTTGTGGATCGATTTGGGAGGCATCACGGCGACTCAGATGGTAGGCCGTCCCCAACCTATATCCGGTTTTCAAATATCTGAAATTCAGATATGATCCCTCGCGTGGGGCGCCTATTTGCTGACGGAGCCAAGCCGGGCATGGCGTGCACGCCTTTACTTATCGGGGAACTACCAGGAGCAAGCGGGATGCCTGGCAGGACACATCTCTCACAGGTCGGCCAAGGGGACGACCACCAATCGGAGACATTTCATGTTGAAAGATAAGGGGACTGTAGTGGCCGACCCAACCAAGGGGATGAACTGGGTCTGTGCGTTGGAGCTTGCAGGACGCGGCGCGAAAGTCATGCCGCATGGCCGTAGCAGCCGCGAAGCGGTGCTGCAGACCACAGGCATGGTCCGAACACGGCAGATACCGTTACGCAGCTTCAGGATCATGTTGGTGCGAGGCACCCTCGCTGCCGTGTTGGCGCCACTGCTGCCGTTGTATACCGCTACTGCGCAGGTGGCGCCGACAGCGGATGCTGCACGCAACTTCGATCTGCCAGCTGGCAAACTTGCCACCGCTCTCGACGCGCTCCGCACACAAAGCGGCCTGCAGGTGGACTATCCATCTGCGCTGGTCGTGGGCAAGCAGGGCAGGGCGGTGCACGGCCGCATGAACTGGCGCGAGGCGCTGACCCAGCTGCTCGAAGAGTCGGGCCTGGAGTACGAAATGCTCGACAGCCGGACTGTGGCCATCCGACGTGCGGCCGGACAGGCGAGGGCGGCAGACTCCACGGTCACTACATCAAGCGCAACACATTCGGTACCCGCCGCCACGAACTTGGAAAGCGTACAGGTTACGGGAACGCGTATCCGCGGCGGCAGCACGCCATCGCCAGTCATCACCATCGGCAGCGAGCAGATCCAGCAGGAAGGTTTCACCGATCTGGGTCAGGTGATTCGTAGCGTGCCGCAGAACTTCAATGGCGGGCAGAACCCAGGTGTCATGGGCGTTGCCAGCGGCCTTGGCGACACCACTGGCGGCTCCGCCTTGAACCTGCGCGGACTGGGCGCCGACGCATCGTTGACGCTGCTCAACGGTCGCCGGCTGGCCTACGACGGGTATTCCCAGGCCGTGGATATCAGCGCCATCCCCGCAGAGGCGATCGATCGCCTGGAAATCGTCCCTGACGGTGCGTCGGCGATCTACGGCTCTGATGCGGTGGGTGGTGTGGCCAACGTGATCATGAAGTCCGACTTCGACGGAGTTACCGTGCGTGCGCGCTATGGCAATGCGACCGAAGGTGGGCTGGCGACGCGCGAGTACACCGCGACCGCCGGCACCACCTGGGCCGGCGGTGGATTGATCGCAACGTTCAAGGGTGCCGACGTCGATCCCATCTATGCGCGCCAGCGCAGTTACACCAAGTACCTGATCGACCCGTATACGATCTACCCGGGCAGCGAATCGCACAGCGGTCTTATGATCGTTCATCAGTCGTTGGGCGACGTAGCCGAATTGCGGCTTGACGCGCTCAGAACCAAGCGCGCTGTGACGCAGTATCTCGGGACGTCGACAGATTCCTACTACCGCTACAACCCGGAGACGTCGATCACGCTGGTGTCGCCAAGTATCGAGTTCTTTCTTCGGCATGACTGGTCCATCACGCTCGGCGGAACGTACGGTAAGGACAATACTGCCAATGAGGACCATTTCGTGTCGGTAGCGGAGAACAGTCTTTCACAGAGCTGCTACTGCAACGAAAGTCGTTCCTGGGAGGTCGGCGCCGAAGGCCCACTGTTCCCGATGGGCGGAGGGGAGACGCGTCTGGCTGTCGGAGCCGGGTCGCGAAAAAACAAGTTCCGGGTCGTGTCGAAGGTTTCCGGCAGCTCCTATGGTGGCGATCAACGTGCTGGGTTCGCATATACCGAACTTGATTTCCCGTTCGTTTCGCCATCCTCGGGCATCGCGGGTGTCCATCGTCTGGAATTCAGTGCAGCAATGCGCGGCGAGGATTACGACAGCTTTGGCCGAGTGACCACGCCGAAATTGGGGGTGATCTACGACCCCACCTCGGACTTCACACTCAAGGCCTCTTGGGGAAAGTCGTTCAAGGCTCCGACACTGCTGCAGCGCTACGGCAACAAGTATGCCTATCTGTTCAGTGCCTCTGCAGTGGGTGCCAGTGGTAGCCCAACCGACGCCACTGTATTGTTGTCTTCCGGCGGCAACACCACCGACCTGCGTGCGGAGCGGGCACGGACCTGGACGACTTCGCTGGCATTGCATCCGGAGTCACTGCCGGGTCTGGATGCCGAGCTAACCTGGTTCGACATCGACTACACCGACCGCGTGGTTCAGCCGGTCGCCTACCAGCAGGCGCTGAGCAATCCGGCCTATGTAGACTTTGTGGATCGGTCGCCAACGCGGGAGCAGATTCAGGAGCTTCTCGCCACCTATGGCAGCAACTTCTACAACTATGCCGGAGCGCCCTACGATGCCAGCAAGGTGGTGGCGATTGTTCGCGACCAGTATGTGAACGCTGCACGACAGCGGATCAAGGGGCTTGATCTGTCCGGGTCGTACCGCTTCGATTTCGGCGATGGTCGGCTGACAGTGCGCGGATCGACCAGTTGGCTTGACAGTACGCAGACGACCGGTGCCGGACAGCCCGAACAAAAGCTCGCGGGCACCGTCTTCAATCCGGCCCGGCTCAATGGCCGTGTCGGCGCAGTGTGGACATCGGGAGGCGTCAGCGCTTCGGGCTTCGTCAACTACACCGGCGGCGTGACCAACGGTTTTGCGCCGATGCCGGAGAAGACCGCGTCGTTCACCACGCTCGACACCACGATCAACTACAACACTGGCGAACGTACTGGTGCTTTTTCGGGCATGACGTTCGAGCTGGTGGTACAGAACCTGCTGAATCGCGCGCCTCCGCTTTATACCGCGGCGGTGGCGACCTACGTGCCGTATGACGCCACCAACTACTCGGCGATCGGACGCTTCGTCAGCGTTTCGATTTCCAAGCACTGGTAGGGGAGGCAACATGGAACTTTTCCATCATTCGGCCGCGTGGGCGGCCGTGACGGCACGCATGCGTCTGGATTTCTCGGCCAGGAAGCACAGTACATATTGGATTTTGGCGCTTGCACTTGTTGTACTTGGCATGGCTATCGTCGGGCAGTCGCACGCGGAGACGATTTCGCCGCGACGCCTACTGGAGGTGATCGACTTGGGCAACCCGGTGATCTCACCCGATGGGCGGTACGTGGCTTTCCGATCCGAGCGCGCATCGGTTGAGCGCAACACGTATGACACTACGTGGTATGTACAGAGCTTGGATGGGAAAGCCCCGCCGCTCCGGGTAGCGGATGGAGGCGTGCCGTTGTTCCAGTACGTCAATGGAACAGTGCTGCCATCGCCAGCCGTCTGGTCGCCGGATGGAAAGTGGATCTACTATCGCGCGATCTTCAATGGCCGTGTCTCTGTCTGGCGTGCGGCGACGGTTGGGTCCGGAGCTTACGCGGTGACGTCGGATCCGGCGGACGTGCGGGACTTTGCGTTGAGCAACGATGGTAAAACACTGATGTACAGTGTCGGCGCCACGCGGAAAGCGGTCATCGATGCGGAAGAGTCTGAGTACGATCACGGTATCCGCATCGATGACACCGTGGATATTGCCGCTGGACTGTTTCGGCAGAGCGTACTCAATGGGCAGCCGACCACGCGGCGATACCTAGAGGGGTGGGCCTCGACCGGGCCCCTGCTGGCAAAAGTGCCAGACTGCTGGAAGGCCGTCGACCTGACAACGATGGCAACCCGGGCCCTGCCCATATCGGAGCATCCGGTGCGCTGGTTGACGCCGGCCGATCTTTCGCCCGATTTGCCGGCGGCGCCGGTCAAGATCTGGGACGGCCTGCGGCCGCAGCGCTACCAGATAACCCAGAATCCTGGCGATGGACGCATAGCGGTGCTGTTGCCTGGACGCAAGGGCAAAGGGCCGTCTTTAAGTCAGCATGACGAGTTGGCCATGCTGCCGGAAAGGCATACGTCGCACCCGATCTACTGTACGGCCGAGATGTGTCGCCACAAAGACATCACAGATATTCAGTGGCGCCCCGGGAGTGACGAGGTCCTGTTCACCACCGACGACTATAACAAGGGACATACGCAGTCCCTTTACGGATGGAATGTCGTAACGAGCGTGGTGCGACCGATCGTGTTTTCCGATGGGCTTATCAGCGGGAGCCAGCGCTACTGGGACATCCCCTGTGCGCTGTCGTCCGATACATTGGTCTGTGTGGCTGCGGAAGCCGATCATCCGCCACGTCTTGAGGCGATCGATGTGAAGAGCGATTATCGGCGAATCCTGTTCGCGCCGAACAAGGGGTTGGACGCGGATATTGCGGCAACGGTGCCGGCGGAACTGATCCGTTGGAAGGATGCGCAGGGAAGGGAGTTCACCGGCCAACTCTTCGAAGCGCGAGGAGCGAGTGCCGATCATGCACCGCCGTTGTTCGTGACGTTCTATGACTGCTATGGCTTTCTACGCGGTGGGGTGGGTAATGAGTGGCCACTTGCCACCCTGGCCGAGAATGGTATCTCGGCGCTGTGCATCAACACGAATCCGGAGGCACACCCTGACGCCATTGACGGTTACGACCAGGGACGTGCAGCCGTCGAAGGTGTCGTGAAGCTCCTGTCCGCTGAAGGGCGCATCGATCGGACACGTGTTGGCATGGGCGGACTCAGCTATGGCAGCGAAGCGACGTTGTGGACGTTGGCGCATTCGGATGCGGTGAGCACCGCATCCATTAGTGGTGTTTCGGTGACACCGACCTATTACCTGTTCAACAGCTTGCGAGATGCTTTTCGTTCTACCTTTCGGAAAGTGTGGCAACTTGGCGCGCCGAGCGAAACGCCTGAACGATGGAAGGAGGCATCGCCCGCGTATCAACTCGACAGGATCAAGGCGCCGGTTCTATTCCAGCTGCCCGAGAAGGAATACCGGGTGACCCTGGACTATGCGATACCTCTGATGCGGAGGCATCAGGGGGATATGTACGTGTTCCCGCACGAGACTCATATCAAGTACCAGCCACGACACAAGCTGGCGGTGTACGAACGCAACGTTGACTGGTTCCGCTTCTGGTTGCAGGGATATGAAGATCCAAGTCCGGAAAAAGTAGGGCAATATCGCATCTGGCTTGAAATGAAGAAGGCCGCAGAACGTCGTTTTGATGCGGGATCTCACGATGGATCGTGACCTTGTTGACGTGTCCAGTTCTCGGCTGTACATAGGTCGAAGATGCGAAGAAACGACAAGTCCCTGGAGGCGAGGTCCTTGGCGAAGAAATTTGCCAAGGCAGGGCGGTCGAGCAGGCCATGTGTGCACAGCTGCCCCTCCTCGAGGAACTCGCGAATCTTCAGCTTGTTGCGCGTGTAGACACCAGCCATGTGGCCGGTGTACGAGCCCTTGCTGCGTCGATCGAGAATGGCTTGCGGCAGGCGATCGGCAAAGGCTTGGCGGGCGATGGCGCGATTCTGGCCGTCGGCGATCCACATCCAGGTCGGGACTTTGAGGCATGCCTCCATGACCGGTTGAGACAGTAATGGAAAATGCATGGAGCGTTCCGGGCTGCGTGGTCCGGCATCCCTGAATAGCTGGTTCCCGATCAGGTCATGAATTTTCTCGTGATCGCCGGGCAGTGCGCCCGGCGGTGCGTCCATCCAGGGATGATGTTCCGACGTTGTGGCCGCACAGGCTGGGTTGAGCAGCGTGTGATCTTCTTTCCAGGTCGCACGTGGCCGACGCAGCACTTTCTTGAGGGTCAATCGGCCAGCCTTGAAGACCGTGCATCGGTGGAGGGCCGCTAGATCTGCGATGGCAGTGATGCCTGCCATGACGCCACGTTCCCGGAACGCGTCGGCGGCGGGCGCTGCGGTCCTCAGGTAGCAGAAGACGGTATCGCCACCGGCACCCGAAAAGAAGTCTTCCACGCCATATCGGTTGCCTGCGGCTTCCCATGCTTCGTTGATGACGCGTTGTAGCATTCCGATCGCGGGCAAGACGGAAGAGCGGGGCACGGGAAATTCGAGGTGGACATTGTCGAACCCGACTTCCACCGAGAAGAGTTCCTGTCCCAATGCCTCCGTTACCAACCGGGCATATGGGCGCTCGTCGGTCCCGGCTACGGGCATGACAAGCGTGCAAAAGGTGGCGCGCAGCGAAGCATGGCGCAGGCACGTGGCAACGATGGATGAGTCCAGCCCACCCGACAGCTCGACCAAAAACCTATTGCCACCCGCGGCTAAAGCCTTGGCCGCACTGGATACGGCAACTCGGACATCTTCGGCGGCCACACGAGGATCCTCGTGCCGGACGCCCCTTTCCACGAAGCGCCAGGGCGACCATGCGGAGCGAACCGAAACATCCCTTCCCAGGTAAGTCAGCACGCCGCCTGGAAGCAATTCACTGACGCGCTGCAGTGCCGTACGCGTCGTCTTGAGGTAGGGAAAAGTGAGGCCGTGTGCGATGGCCTGCCAGTTTACCTCCCTGCGATAGAGTCCCAGGTCGACTGCAAGGCCGATGTCCGATGTAATGAAGCCTTCGCCATCGGCGAGCGAATAGACGCATGGCACAGCGCCAGAAGGGTCGCGTAGCAGAGTGATCGCCGGGATATTGTCGCGGTCGCAAAAAATGGCGAGATAGTTGCCCCAAGTGTCTTGCAGCAGGTGACTGGCGAGTTCGCGCGCCGAACCATCGATATCCAGAGGTTGTGAGATGGGCTGGCCGTCTTTGGTGAAAACCTGGCCAATAAGCAGACCGTGCCCGGGTATTGCAAGGGTAGGGGCATCTGTGGAAGCAAAGACCCTGACCGACGCTGATTCAAGCTTGCAGGTCATTCCCGCAGCGCGCAGGAGCGTGTCCAGCTGCGGCATGTAGTCAGCATTCCGGTTCAATCTTCCGCCGAGCAGGATGATGTAGCGGCAGTTCATCAGACCACCCTGATAGGAGTGTATGCATGAGCGTCGAAGAGTGTTTCATTCAAGACCATGTCGCCGGCTTGTACCCAGCAATGCGCCGCGAAAGGCTCCGGTGTCACGCCGAAAACGATATTCGCCGACAGCCCTCGCCGCGAAAGGAACCAGAGCAGGGACAAGGAATCCAGGAGGCAGATCGGCTCGATAGGTACATAGCAGCGTGCACGAGCGAATTGCCCGTTTACCTGGAGCAGGTTGTCTTCGGGAGTGGTGGGCGTAGCGACCTCGTGTGCACCTGTTTTTCTGTCGCGGTATGCGCTGGCTTCGTCGAGATTCGTTTTGAGTGCACGGGTCTTCAGTTGGCGACGGGTCGACCAGACGATCGCCATGACTTCGAAGACAATGGCCATATCGATTCGTTGACCCGCAGTCGTGGCGGGTTGCTCGATCGCGCTGGAAGTCGGGCGCCGGATGCTCGTTATTGCGGTATGAGCTTTCGGGCTCGGTGCCTCGACCAATATCCTTGCGGCCGCAAGATCCTCCACTAGCATGGGGGAGACATCTTCATGTGCCTGGAACTGTCGCATGGCCCTCTCGAGAGCGCCGGTCAGCTTGAAGTATCGATCTTGCGCGACGTCGAGAAAAACCAGCTGTCCGTCGACCTCACAGTACGAGAGATTTTCCCTGAGCTGATAGTGCATCGCCCGTTCCTCAGAATAGGGCGCACACCATGGTGTGCGCCCCGGAGTGGTTACTCCTCGGAAATGCCAGGGATCACGGTCTTGCCGAGCCCGCCGCCCGATTCGGTGGGGCCACCAGGCCCCTTGGTCTCGACACTGGCGACGCCGAGTTCGATGACATCGTCCTGCGCGTTGCTGCGGATGTTCTCGTTCGTGTCCATCTCAGTCTCCTGCGGTTGCGTCATGGCAGTCCCATGACGCAGGCAGCGTAGGAGGCGGATATTTTAATTATCAAGTAAATATTGCGTAATTATCAGATAATTATTAACTAATTATTAATTAATTATCAGATAATTATTCGGGGAGCTGTTGGCCGCTCCTGTCATGTCGGGCTCTGCTTCGACGTTTCTTCGGCTGATATGGGCTGGTGGAGATGTTCGCTGCGCTCGCCGAGGGATGCCTGGGAAGTCAAGGCGAGGCTGGCGTGCCAGGCACGTCTCCGTTGCGATCGGAGCGCATCAGGATGCGTGGCCGGCATCGCTGCCACTGTCGGTCAGCTTCCGGGCGCTCGTTGCCCCACATCCCGTCGTGGGGTAGGAAAATGAACCCGACCCCTTTGCGCCCCGTTCGCTGGAATGACGAGCGGAGACTTGATCAGAGCATCCTCAGGTGTGCGGCTCAGGGCATCAGAGCGCGTAATCCAGGCCGATTTTTCCGAAATGGCCTCCGGTTTGTTGCAACCGGAACGCATCGGCCATATCGCGCAGCGCGAAACTGCGGTCGATTACCGGATGGATGCCGGTAGCCTCAATGGCGCGCACCAATGCGATCTGGTGCTGGCGGTTCCCGACACCGATGCCGCTGACGCGCTGTTGGCGCAGCATCAGTTCGACCGTCGGCACCACATCGGCAACGCCCGTGAGAGCGCCGATCAGTGCGATATGCCCGCCGACACGCGTGGCACGCATCGACTGCGTCAGCGTGCCGGGGCCGCCCACTTCGATGACATGGTCGACGCCACGGCCACCGGTGATCTTCAGCACCTGCTTCGACCATTCGGGGTACTGGCGGTAGTTGATGCCGTAATCGGCACCCAGCGCAGCGGCGCGGGCAAGCTTTTCCTCTGAGGATGAGGTCACGATCACTGTCGCGCCTGCGGCCTTCGCCAGTTGCAGCGCAAAAATCGACACGCCGCCAGTGCCCAGCGCCAGCACGGTGTCGCCGACTTTCAGGCCGCCTTCGACCACCAGTGCGCGCCAGGCGGTCAGCCCGGCGGTGGTCAGCGTGGCCGCCTCCACATGGCTGTACCCGCGCGGCGCATGGGTGAAGGCCGTAGCTGGTCGCACCACCGCCTCGCGGGCATAACCGTCGATGCCGTCGCCGGGGGTTGCAGCGAAACCGGCCGCGACCGGGCCTCCGGCCAGCCATTGCGGATAGAAAGTAGAAACGACGTGATCGCCGACGGCGAACTCATGCACATCGGCACCGACTGCTTCGACCACGCCGGCACCATCGGACAAGGGGATACGACCGTCCTCTACCGGCATCCGCCCCAGCACCACGTCCAGGTCATGAAAATTGAGGGAACTGGCGTGCAGCCGCACGCGGATTTTACCGGCACCAGGTGCGCCGGGATCCGCGCTGTCGGTGTATTCGAGATGCTCCAACCCGAAAGGGCGACGAAGATGGATGGCTTTCATGTGCGGACGGACTTCTGGATCGACGGGAATGCGGAACAGGAAATATATGGCCGTTCTTGCGGATGTGGAAGTACGGGTGAAATCAAAGGGGACGTGGCTGAATGGCACTTGCTTGAGCCCGTTCGTTCCCGGATCAAGTCCGGGGCAGGCTCCGAGCGTAGGCCGAAGGCCGCACGCGGGGAGTGGCCGTGGATGGCCACGGTCCTGAGGAGCGAGGAAGTCGAAGGACACGCCGGCGATGGGGGCGGCCCTCACCTGGCGGCGCTTCGACTCCGCCCGCCTGCCTGCTGTAGGGTGCCTACCGCAAGATCGGCTGCGTGTCACCCACAGCAAACGCGAGAGAGCCGCTCAAGTTCTACTACGACGGCCAGTGGAAGCCGCAGTACCAGCGCTGGGTCGACATGCAGGCCGGGCTCTACGGCGGCAGCGGCGCGGAGATCGTCGCGTGGAACCAGGCGCGGACCTCGGACATGATCTTCACCCAGCCGGTGGTGCACGAGTTCCCGCGCATTCGCGTGCCGACCGTGCCGATTGTCGGCGACAAGGACCGCACCGCGCCCGGCGCCAATCGCGCGCCGCCGGAACTGGCCGCGACGCTCGGCCGCTACGACCTGCTCGGCAGGCAGGCGGCCAAGGCGATTCCCGGCGCCCGCCTGATCGCGTTCCCGTAACTGGGCCACGCAGCCCAGATGGAGGCGCCGGAGCGATTCCACGCTGCGTTGCTGTTGGCGCTGCGGGCGGGTGACTGAGTGCTTGCCCCCCGCCCCACCCGGCTCAAGCCGGCTTGCCTGGCTGGTCCGGCGCATCGGGATGCGGATCCATCGCGCCCGGTGTGGTGTGCACCAAAGGTACGAAGTTGTCGTCCGGGGTCACCTCGCGTTTGCGGCGCATGAAGCGGTACAGCGCATAGCCGGCCAGCAGGCCGTCGAGGATCGCGAACCAGGCGAACAGGAACGCCGGCTGCGTCAGGCTCATCAGTGTGCCCGCCAGCAGTGGCCCCACCGCTGAACCGATGCCGTTGACCAACAGCACCGTGCTCGACCCCGAGAGCAGATCGTCGCGGCGCAGGTAGTCGACCAGGTGCGCCACCGCGATCGGGTACAGCGCGAAGCTCATGCCGGCGAAGGCGAACACCAGCAGCATGGCGACCGTCTGTCCGGCCGTCGGCAATGCTAGGTTGACCAGCGCCACCAGTGCCGCGGTGGCGCTGATCAGCGCTAGCGCGAGCCGCCGGTCGATGCGGTCGGACAGGTGCCCCAGCGGCAATTGCAGCGCCACGCCGCCGGCGATGGCCACGCTCATGTAGGTGCCGACTGCGGCGGTGCCCAGGCCGCGGGCGGCCGCGTACAGCGGCAGCAGGCCCCAGAACGCACCCAGCGCCATGCCCGATATCAATGCGCTGACCAGCGCGGTAGGCACCAGCCGGAACATGTGGCCCACCTGGACCCGCGGCGCCGCGCGCAGGGACGGCTGCGGCTGCAGGGTCACGACCACCGGCAGGCTGGCGAGGCAGAACAGGATCGCCACCACGCAGAACAACACGAAGCCCTCGCCGCGGATGCGCAGGAACTGTTGTGCCGCTGCGCTGGCACCCAGGTTCAGCATCATGTAGACGGCGAATACCGTGCTGCGGTGCCTCGGCTCGGCGGCGGTGTTCAGCCAGCTCTCGATGATCGCGTACAGACCGACCAGCAGCAGCCCCTGCAGAACCCGCAGCACCAGCCAGGCCCCGTACGCCGGGGTCAGTGCCTGCAGCAGCGCGGTCACCGCCACCAGCGAGGTACAGAAGGCGAAGCTGCGGATATGGCCGAAGCGGTGCGTGAGCTTCGGCACCGTGTAGGTACCGACCAGGAAGCCGGTGTAGTAGGCCGAGGTCAGGATTCCGATCATCGCGACGGAGAAGCCCAGCGCCTCGCCCTGCAACGCGATATGCGTATGCAGCAGGCCGACTCCCATCAACAGGAACACGGTGCTCGACAACAACGGTGCGGTGGTGCGGATGCTGCTCAACATGCGAAGGGTCCGGGATGGCACGTGCCGCACGGCCAGTGGAGCAGGTGCGACCGCAGCAGGGTAACCGGACGGGAAAGAGTTTGTCGCCGTCCGGCGGCATATCGGCGCGTTACTGCACTGGTGCGGTGGCGTTGAGAACCGGGTCGGAGCACTCTGAGTCCAGCTTCTCTGGAGATTCCCGCATGGCCTTCTCGTCGCTTCCGCTCGCCGCTCTGGTGCTGCTCGCCAACGCTGCCGTCCCGCCGCAGACCAGCGGCCAGGCCGCCGCTTCCACCTCCGCGCCACCTGTCGCGATCAACCCGCTCTACACCATACCGCCGGCCTCGCTCACGGCCGAGCAGGTCGCGGCGATGCAGCAGCAATTGCTGGACTGGCCGCAGCTGGGCCGCTACCGCGACGACAATGCGCGGCTGCCGGCGCCAGTGCCCGGCGAGGAACGTGTGGTGTTTTTCGGCGACTCCATCACCGACGCGTGGGGGCGCGCCGAGGGCACGCGCTTTTTCCCCGGCAAGCCGTACGTCAACCGCGGCATCTCGGGGCAGACGACGGCGCAGATGCTGCTGCGTTTCCGGCAGGACGTGATCGCGCTCCGTCCCGCGGCGGTGGTGCTGCTCACCGGCACCAACGACCTTGCGGGCAACACCGGCTTCGCCAGCTTGCCGATGATCGAGGACAACCTGCGCTCCATGACGGAACTGGCGCAGGCCAATCACATCCGGGTCATCCTCGCCTCCGTGCTGCCGGTCAGCGACTATCCCTGGCATCGCGGACTGCAGCCCGCCGGCAAGGTTCGCGTGCTCAACGCATGGCTCCGGGCCTATGCGGCATCGAGTGGCGCCACCTACCTCGACTACTACGACGCGCTGGCGAACGCGCAGGGCGGCATGGATTCCGACCTTGCCAGCGACGGCGTGCACCCGACGCCCGCGGGCTACGCGATCATGGCGCCGCTTGCGCAGCAGGCCATCGAGCGCGCGCTGGCGAAGCGGCGATCGGGCGGGCACTAGCCTCGACGGGTCGGGCTCGCTTCCGGAACGGTACGTCGCGGGCTCGCGCCGGACGGCGCGGCGGCGGGCCTCGCCTTCCGCTTCGTACTTCGAAGCCGCCACCGAACCGATTGCTATACTCGTCAGGCTTTTCACCCCGCCCACCCCAGAGCCCAGCCCAGCCACGCCGATGCGACGTTTCTGTCTGACCGAACCGCTGGTGATGCTGGTGACCGTGCTGCAGTGGCTGGTACTGGCGATCTTCACCGGGGCGTTGGTCGGCGCGGGTTGCACGCTGTTCCTGCGCGCGCTGTTCGCCACCGAGGGCCACGCCTATGCGGCGCCGTGGTGGGTGCTGGCGCTGGCCCTGCCGCTGGGCGGCCTCGCCAACGGCCTGCTACTGCACTACGGCTACCGGCTGCGGCGCAGCACGTTCAGCGACAACGTGATCGTGGCGGTGAACGAGCAGCACGGCAAGCTGCCGTTCCGCACCATGTGGATCAAGCCGGTGTGCGCATTGATCACGTTGGCCTGCGGCGGCTCGGCGGGCAAGGAAGGGCCGTGTTCGCACATCGGCGCCAGCCTGGCGGCGGCGGTGGGGCGCATGCTGCATCTCAACCCGGAGATGCGCAAGCGCCTGCTGGCCTGCGGCGTCAGCGCGGGTTTCTCCAGCGTGTTCGGCACGCCGATCGCGGGCGCGATCTACGGCGTGGAGATGCTGGCGATCGGACGCATCCGCCACGACTTCCTGTTTCCCGCCATCGTGGGCGGCGTCACCTCGTTCGAGGTGTCGCGCTGGCTCGGCGTGCCGTACCCGCATTACGTGATCGACTTCAGCGGCCAGTTCACCGAGCTGCTGTTCCTGAAGACGGTGCTGATCGGCGTGCTGTGCGGCGGCGTGGCATGGCTGTTCGTGGAGCTGCTGGGGCAGGCGAGGAAGCTGTTCGGCGGGCTGAAGCAGCGCTGGGCGCTGTGGCCGCCGCTGGTGCCGATGCTGGGTGGTGTGGTGCTGGCGTTGCTGATCCTGCTGGTGCCGACGGATTACCTCGGCCTCAGCCTGCCACTGATGGAGCGCGCGCTGCACGGCGAGGCCATGCCCTGGCTCGGCTTCGTGTGGAAGGCGCTGCTGGTGGCGATCACGCTGGGCTCGGGCTTCTACGGCGGCATCGTCACGCCGCAGTTCGTGCTTGGCGCAGTGGCTGGCGGCGCCTTCGCCCACCTGTTCGGCCTGACGCCTGCGCTGGGCGCGGCGGTGGGGCTGACGGCGGTGGTGGCCGCGGCCTCCAACGCGCCGATCGCCGCGATCCTGATGGGCGTGGAGCTGTACGGCGCGGACGCCACGCTGTACGTGGCCGGCGCCTGCGTAGCGGCGTATCTCATCATCGGCCACCGCAGCGTCTACCCGGAGCAGCAGATCGCCTTCAGCAAGTCCTCATGGATCTTCGCCCGTGCCGACCTGCCGGTGGGGCAGGAAAAGGTGCGCTTGTCCTACGGCCTGTTGCGCTGGTGGCGCATGCGGCGGCGGTCGCGGAAGTCCGGCAGCGGCGAATGACCCCTCGGGGGTTCGTCGCCGGTCCCCCAGCCACGCCGTGCGTTGGCAGGCCGAATCGGGACGAGGAGGGCGAAAGGCACGGCGGCCGGTGCGATCCGGGACTCGCGTTCCTGCGTGAGCCTGCCGCGATGGCGCGGCAGGCCGTGGGATGCATCGGGCCGGAGCGGCAGGCGCTCCGGTCCGGGTGCTGCCTCGGTACGGTTTACCAGCTGCGTCTGGCGGTGCCTTCGAACACGTTGTTGGCCGGGTTGGTCTGGATCATGCAGATTGCGTTGCCGAGCGACTCGACGTAGATGGCGAATGGGCGAAGGCCCAGGGCGACCGCCAACGTGGGCTGCTCGAGGCGATGCGTCGAGGGAGCGGCCTCGCCGTGGCGGAGCAGGTGGAATCGAAGTAAGCCGGAAGCGGGTGCCGGTTCCGCTGGCCAAGGCCAATGCGTGGACGCGCGGGAAGTTCAACGACTGGGGCCTGGACAACGTGCACGACGAGGCCTTCGACGACTGATGCTGCATCGAGCCCCTCTCCCTGCGGGAGAGGGGCTGGGGTGAGGGTTCGGCCGCAGCGAGAAGTCCGGCCAGCCCCGCACCCTCATCCGGCGCTGCGCGCCACCTTCTCCCGGAGGGAGAAGGGCTGCTGCATCGAGCCCCTCTCCCTGTGGGAGAGGGGTTGGGGTGAGGGTCCGGCCGCAGCGAGAAGTCTGGCCAGCCCCGCACCCTCATCCGGCGCTGCACGCCACCTTCTCCCGGAGGGAGAAGGGCTGCTGCATCGAGCCCCTCTCCCCGCGGGAGAGGGGTTGGGGTGAGGGTTCGGCCGCAGCGAGAAGTCCGGCCAGCCCCGCACCCTCATCCGGCGCTGCGCGCCACCTTCTCCCGGAGGGAGAAGGGCTGCTGCATCGAGCCCCTCTCCCCGTGTCTATCTGGTCTGGCTGGCCTGTTCCTGCCCATCGCCATTGCGGTCCACCTGCTGTGGGACACATCGGGATGGCATGCGCTGGTGCCGCGGATGCTGGGGCCGTGATGAAGAGGGCGGCGGCGAGGCCGGGTTTCGCCGGGAAGTGCCGTGCAGGCGGCGCGCCTCCAGAAAGGGGATTGCAGCTTCACCGGTAAGGCGGCGCCCGGTGCATTCGGCCCCGGCCTGTACTACCGTCGGCTTCGTCCGCAGGCCGCTGCCCAAGGAGTTCACATGAACACCGTCGCCACGCCCGCACCAGGCCAGCCGTCCACCCACTTCCAGGGCAACGACCGCCTGCTGTTCGGCATCATCATGGGGGTGGTCTCGTTCTGGCTGTTCGCCCAGACCACGCTCAATATCGCACCCGACATGCAGCGCGACCTGGGCATCAATGCGGCCACCATGAACATCGCGGTGGCGCTGACCTCGCTGTTCTCGGGCATCTTCATCGTGGTCATGGGCGGGCTGGCCGACCGGGTCGGGCGGTTGCGGATCACCCGCATCGGTTTCTACCTGAGCATCGCCGGCTCGCTGCTGGTGGCGATCACGCCCACCGGTGCGATGGCCGCGCCGGTGCTGCTGGCGGGGCGCGCGCTGCAGGGGCTGTCGGCGGCCTGCGTGATGCCGGCCAGCCTGGCACTGGTGAAGGCGTACTGGGATGGCGCCGCGCGCCAGCGTGCGGTGTCGCTGTGGTCGATCGGCTCGTGGGGCGGCGGCGGGCTGTGCTCGCTGGTCGGTGGCTTGATGTCGCAGAACCTGGGCTGGCGTTCGATCTTCTGGCTGGCGATCGCAGTCAACGTGCTCGGCCTGTGGCTGATGCGCGGCACGCCGGAGAACAAGGCCGAGACCCACGGCGACTACAAGTTCGACCTGCCCGGGGTGCTGGCCTTCATGGTGGCGATGCTGGCGCTGCAGGTATTGGTGACACAGGGCAACACGCTGGGTTGGGCCAGCCCGTCGGTGCTCGGGTTGATCGCTGCGACGCTGGTATTCGGCGTGCTGTTCGTGCTGATCGAGCGGCGCTCGGCCAATGCGTTCTTCGATTTCCGGTTGTTCGGCAACCCGACCTACACCGGCGCCACGATTTCCAATTTCCTGATCAACGCCACCGCCGGCACGCTGATCGTCTCGCTGCAGCTGGTGCAGCTGGGCGGCGGCATGAATGCGCAGCAGGCGGGCATGCTGACGCTGGGCTATGCGATCGCGATCATCGCCTTCATCCGCGTGGGCGAGAAGCTGCTGCAGCGCTTCGGCCCGCGCAAGCCGATGATCTGGGGCTGCCTGATCACCGGCGTGGCGATCGCGTTGCTGATGCCCACGCAACTGCTGCTGGGGCAGTACAAGGTGCTGGCGATGATCGGCTACACACTGTTCGGCCTGGGCCTGGCGTTCTACGCCACGCCCTCCACCGACGCTGCGCTGTCCAACCTGCCGGCGGCGCAGGGCGGTTCGGGCTCGGGCATCTACAAGATGGCCTCGTCGCTGGGCGCCGCCTTCGGCGTGGCGATCTCCGCCGCCGTGTTCACCGCGCTGGCGGGCGACAGCGGCAGCGTGCGCTGGCTGGAAGGCGTGATCACTTTCGCCGGCCGCCAGGACAACCTGGCGGTGCGCGAAGCCGCCTTCGTGGCGCTGGGTTTCAACGTGCTGATGGTGGTGGCGGCGATCGTCTCGATCGTGCTCACCGTGCCCAGGGGCCGCAAGACGAACGACTGAACGCGGCGGAGTGGCTCAGGCGTGTTTCACCGGTTGGCACAGCCACGCCGCGGCCGCGTGTCGCCCTGCTGGCGCCGGCGATGAGGGAACCTTGCCGCACAGGCGTTTCGCGTGACGGTCGCCTTTGCCGTGGCCATTATCGGAATGGAGCATGGGGGCCGGAGGCTGTTCCTGGCGGAGCCGGTTGTGGAACGATGCATCCCGCCCGTTTCGCCACGAGGATTCGATGAAGACGATCCATTCACCGCTGCACGCTTTGCATGACGGCGGTATGGAACTGCACTGCGGCGAGCTGGTGCCGTGCTTCGAGATGCCGGCGCGGGTCGACCACATCCTGGCGGCGATCGCGCGCGCGGGCTGGGCGGTGGAAGCGCCGCGCGGGTACGACGATGCCGTGCTCGCCCGCGTACACGATGCGAACTACCTGGCGTTCCTGCGCGGGGCCTACGCGGAATGGCAGGCGGAAGGCCGCGGCGGCTTCATGTTGCCGGGAGCTTTCCCGGCGCGCGGCATGCGCCACGACCGCGTGCCCGCGGGCTTGCTCGCGGCGTTCGCCGGCCCATGACCCAGTCAGTCCAAGGCACGACACTGGGACGCTGGTTGCGCGTCGAATGGCAGCACCTGTCCACGTTCCATCCCTCGCGCCGGCGCTGGCAGATGCCGGTGGCGGCCGGGCTGGCCACCGGCTTGCCGGTGCTGGTGGGCGCGTACTTCGGTCGGCTCGATTACGGACTGGTCTCGTCGCTGGGCGGGCTGGCGTTCCTGTACCTGCCCGACACGCCGATGTACCACCGCATGGCCAGGCTGATGGTCTGTGCGTTCGCCCTCGCGGCGTGCTACGCGCTCGGCATCATGAGCCACGCCGTGGCGGTGGCGACGGTGCCGCTGCTGACGGTGATCGCGGTGCTGGTCACGATGGCCTGCCGCTACTACCGCGTGGGGCCGCCGGCCAGCCTGTTCTTCGTGATGGTCGCGGCGATCGGCGCGTATTCCCCGGTGCCGTTTCTGGAACTGCCGCTGAGGGTCGGGCTGGTGTTTCTCGGCGGGCTGCTGGCGACCGTCATCGCCTTCGGCTACAGCCTGGTCGTGCTGCGCCTGCAGGCACCGTCACCGGTGAAACCGCTGCCCAGGCCCACCTTCGACTACGTGGTGCTCGACTCGGTGCTGATCGGTGCGCTGGTCGGCCTCTCGCTGCTGCTCGCGGTGGCCTTGCAGATGGAGCGGCCGTACTGGGTGCCGGTGAGCTGCATGGCGGTGATCCAGGGCACGACGCTGCGCGCGGTGTGGAATCGCAACCTGCAGCGTGTTGCCGGCACCGCGCTCGGCATGCTGGTGGCGTGGGGCCTGCTGTCGCTGCCGCTGGGTCCCTGGGCGGTGGCGCCGATCCTGATGCTGTTGTCGTTCGCGGTGGAGTGGCTGGTCGTGCGCCATTACGGCCTGGCGACGGTGTTCATCACGCCGCTGACGATCCTGCTGGCCGAGGCCGCCACGCTCGACCCGCAGGCCTCGCACGCGGCGCTGATCCAGTCGCGCTTCCTGGATACCGTGCTGGGCTGCGCGGTCGGCCTGCTCGGCGGCGTGGTCATGCACCAGCCGCGGCTGCGTGCCGCGGTCGGCCAGTCGCTATGGGCGCTGGTGCCGCCGCGGATGAAAGGCGGACGCCGCGGCGGGCGTTGACGGAAGCCCGGGGCAGGCAGCGCCAGCGGCAGGGCTTGCGCCCTGGACAACGCCTCGGCGGCGCCCGCGGCGCCACGCCAACCCGTAGCCCCGGGGCGGAACGCCTGACGCAGGGCGGCAGCGATTCGCGGCCTTCGTCGCTCACGCCGTCAGGCGCGAGCAAGCGCCGGCATGCCGGCGCGGACCGGCCGGTTCCACCGGGGGATGGCGACTTCGCTCGGGCGCGCGTATCGTGGCTGGGCGCATATGTCAAGTATGCGTACTTGCGGTGGACGCCGTGCCGGCATGAGCGGCACCGGCGCCCCAGGGGGCGCGGTCCCAACGACGAACGGAGACCGACACGATGAAGACTCGACTGCTCATCGCAGTGGCGGCCGTGGCGTTTGCCACGAGCGCGCTGGCTGTGACGCCAACCACCCTCCAGCTGCACAAGGCGGGCACCACCACGCCAGTGACCACGCCCGCCGGCGGACAGGCGCTGACGAACCTGGAACTGGATCCGGCGATGACCGCTGGCGATGCCGATTCGGGTGGCGGCAGCGACCTCGGGCCGCAGCCGGTGGTGAACCGCAGCATCGCCCGCGGCCACGCCGGCAGCAACCGGATGGGAACGGCCCGCCGCGCGAAGGCGAACCCGCAGCTGCTGGGCGGTTTCGACGGCCTCGATTTCCATGACCAGCGTTACGCCAACGGCGGCAACCAGTTCTCGGTGGAGCCGCCCGACCAGGGCCTGTGCGCCGGCAACGGCTTCGTCATGGAAAGCGTCAACGACGTGCTGTCGATCTACGACAGGGCCGGCAACAAACTCGTCGGTCCGGTCGATCTCAACACGTTCTACGGCTATCCGGCGGCGATCAACCGCGCGACCAGGGCGTACGGACCGAGCATCACCGACCCGTCCTGCTATTACGACGCTGGCACGCAGCGCTGGTTCCAGGTCGTGCTCACGCTCGACCGCGTCGGCACCACCTCGCCGCTGGCGGGCACCAACCATCTGGACATCGCGGTCAGCCGGGGTGCCGACCCCACCGGCGCCTGGACCATCTACCGGCTGCCGGTGCAGAACAACGGCACCGAGGGTACGCCGGACCACGGCTGCGCGGGCGGCTTCTGCCTGGGCGATTACCCGCACATCGGCGCCGACGCCCATGCGATCTTCCTGACCACCAACGAGTTCTCGCTGTTCGGTCCCGGCTTCTACGGCGCGCAGATCTACGCCATTTCCAAGCAGGCGCTGGCCAGCGGTGCGGCCGCGCCGAACGTGGTGTTGTTCAATGGCGGCGACCCGAGCGTTCCGGCGCCGGCGTTCACGGTCTGGCCGGCCATTTCCTCCGGCGGGCAGTATGTCGACACGCGCGGCGGCACCGAGTACCTGCTGAGCTCGGACGCGGTGTTCTACGATTCGGGCATTTCCAACACGCTCTGGCTGTGGTCGGTGTCGAACACGCAGGCCATCGACAGCGCACCGGCGGCGCTGGCGCTGAACGTGTCGCCGCTGACCGTGCAGACCTACGCCGTGCCGAGCAGCCTGGCGCAACAGAAGCCGGGCGATACGCCGCTGCGTGACTGCTTTGCGCTAAAAGGTTGCGCGCCGAACTACCTGGGTTACCCCAACATCGTCTATCCCGCACCGCGCCCGATGGCGGTGAACGACTCGCGCATGCAGCAGGTGAGCTACGCCAACGGCAAGCTCTGGGGCACGCTGGACACTGACGTGCTGCTGGCCGATGGCAGCCACGGCTCGGGCATCAACTACTTCGTCATCAATCCGGCCTCCGCTGGTCTCTCCGCCAACGGCACGCTGGCCTTGCCCGACGCGAACCTGACCTACGGTGCGGCGGCCGTCACGCAGAGCGGGCGCGGCGTCATCGCGTTCACCGTGGTCGGCCCGAACGACCATCCAAGCGCCGGCTATGCCGGGCTGGACGCAAAGCTCGGCGCCGGCGAGGTGCATGTCGCCGCCGCGGGCGCGGGCCCGTGGGACGGCTTCACCGGGATCCCCTACCTGGCCGGCAACCGCCCGCGCTGGGGCGATTACGGCGCGGCGGCGGCGGATGGCAACACGATCTGGACCGCCTCAGAATACATCGCGCAGACCTGCACCCTGAGCGAGTACCTGACCGCCCCGCTGTTCCAGTGCGGCGGCACGCGCGGAGCGCTGGGCAACTGGGCCACCCGCATCTCGGCGATCACGCCGTGAACCTGCGACGCCCCCGGCAGAGCGTTGCATGACCCCTGGCCGGTGCGGGCCACGGATGGCTAGTCGCGCATCGGACACACCAGGCATTTGATCTGACGTAGCCAGCTCCCGCGATGGACATGCGCTGAGCTGGCGCGTTGAAGAGGGCAGGGCCGCCGTTTTTCATCCACCCGTCGGACAGACGAAAGCAGCCGGCTCGCCTTGGGGCGAGCCGGTCGAACCGCTGCCGCCTCCGCAGCGCGCTAGTTGCCGAGCGCCTGCGCGGCGTCCAGCGTCTCGCGCACATGCTGCTTGGGGTTCAGGTTCGAATAGACATGTACGATCTGTCCGGACGGGGCGATCACATAGGAGGTGCGGTCCGACCAGCCTGGCCGCATCGGCAGCAGCGCGTCGTAGCTCCTGGCGATCTTCGCGCCCTCGTCCGCGGCAACCGCGAACTTGCCGCCGCAATGCTCGGTCTCCTGCGAGAACGCCGCCAGCTTCGAGGTGTTGCCGGCGGTGACGCCGATCACCGTGGCATGCTGCGCCTTGAACTGCTCGATGGCCTCGGAGAACAGGTGCGCTTCCAGGTTGCAGCCCGGGGTGTGCGCGGCGGGGAAGAAGTAGAGCACCAGCGGGCCCTTCTTCAGCGCATCGGCAAGCTTGAACGTGAACGGCTGGCCGGCGAGATAGGCCGGCGCAGAAAAGCCGGGCGCCCTGGCGCCTTCCTTCAGGGCGCCCAGCGCCGGCGCGGCGAGGGCGGCGCTCCCCACCAGGGCGAGCGCGGCGAATTTCGACAGGGCATTCATGACGGCCTCTTGGGGCTGGTGGGTCAGCCAGCTTATACGCCGGAAGCGGTGGACAAAGCTCTGTCGCCGCCAGCGGGGAGGGATGATGGACATGGCTGTCATCTCCGCGCCGTCGTCAGGCGGCGGTTCTGCTATGTTGGCGCGGGAACACGCCAGCATGTCCATTCGCAGACCCGGCGGAGATCAGCACATGGGCCACGACAAATCACGCTCGAGCGTTTCGGTCGGCCAGGTCGACTGGGATGACCCGAACCTGGATGCGCTGCTGCAGAAAATCGACGGCTGGAAGCTCGACAACCGCAGCGATCATCCGCTGCAGGACGTGCAGATCCAGATCAGTTCCGGATGGACGGCCAATTCCGTGGTCAGCAAGCCGGCGCAGATGGTCTCGATGGATGAGCAGGCCATGGTGCTGGTGACCCGGTTTCCGTTGCCGCTGGGCGACCGCGTGCGTGTGGACACCCAGCATGCCGGCGGCACGCGCAGCGTGTGGGGCTGCATCGTCGAGGGGCGCGAGGGCCACCGCGTCGAGGATCGCGAGCATGGCCTGTTCCTGAGCAGGCTGCGCATCGGCTGACGCCGCTGCGGTGAGGTGGTGCAGGGATTGGCCCGTGCTGCGCACACGGGCCGGTGGTCAGCACTCGTGCAGCCAGTAGACGTTCATGCCGTTGCTGCGGTCCTCCTCGCGCCTTCCCGCCCGGCCTTCGACCACCACGCCCCACACACTGCGCATGCCGTCGGCGACGAAGGTATCCACCCGCACGAATTCGCCGGTGGGGATCTGCAGGCTGGCTTCCAGCACCATGACCTTCTCGCGTTTCCAGACCAGGGTGGCAGCGCGGACGGATCCGGCGCTCCAGCCGACCTGGATCTGCACGTCCTCGCGCACGAAGTTTTCGCGGTTGTCCAGGTCCCAGCCTTCGATCTTGCTCAGCAGCTTCTGCAATTCGGGGTCGTTCCAATCGACGCGGTTGCCTAGGCGGGTGGGGAAACCCCTGTTGGCCGTCATTTCGGCCATCCTCTGGGGTGGGCGCTGATGGTGTGGCGAGATGGGCCGCACATGCTCATGTGCCTACCCTGGGTATCGGGCGGGCGCGGCCGAACCGACCGGCGCCTTCTATTCTCGGCAGGTGATTTCGTTGTGCAAGAGAGCATTCGGACGTGTCGCGACATCGATGGATCCTGAGGGCCTGAGTGGCAATCGGCATGGCGCCGGTTTTCTTAAGAGGCGCGAAGCCAGACCGGGGTTTCAGGTTTCGACCAGATTGCCGTTCCCGGTATCGGCGATGACGCGGTTGCGCCCGACCCGCCTGGCGCGGTAAAGCGCGGCGTTCGCCTCCTTGCAGAGCCGTTGCAGCCCATAGCCGGAAGTATCGGTGGAAGCCAAGCCGATACCAGCGGTGGTCAATATACCATGCCCGCCTTTTCGGTCGGTGCCGATCCGATGGTCATCCGGATGCGATTGGCGAATTCAGCCCTGGTTGCGGGAACACTTGAAATCGCCACGTTCCGTCCCGGCCTCGCTGCGGCGCCGGGATGCTAGGTTGTGGAAATCCTTTGGTCTGCCTGCCGGAGTCGCTCATGTCCATTGTTTCTCTCGCCGGGTTGCCGGCCGGTGCGCACCGCAGGGCGACGGGTGGGGCGCTGGCGGTATGGTTCGCGCTCGCGGCGGGTATCGCCTGGGCGCAGGCGGCGCCGGGTGTCAGCGTGCCGCCGCCGCAGGACGTGCCGTACCCCGGCACGATCGCCATCCACGTCGATGCCGGCGACACCTCGCAGGGCATCTTCCGCGTGCACGAGACGATCCCGGTACAGCCGGGCGCCTTGACCCTGCTGTATCCGCAATGGATTCCCGGCGACCACTCGCCGACCGGCCCGATCGCCATGCTTGCCGGTCTCGCGCTCAGCGCCGGCGGCAAGCCGCTGGCGTGGACGCGCGACGAGTACGACGTGTACGCGTTCCATCTCGACGTGCCCGCCGGCGTTTCCAGCGTCGACGCGGATTTCCAGTACCTGTCCGGCCGCACGGGCAGCGATGGCTCGATCGAGATGACCGACCGCATGCTGGCGCTGGAATGGAACAAGATGGCGCTGTACCCGGCCGGCCACTACACGCGCGGCATCACCTTCGCGCCCAGTGTGACGCTGCCGCAAGGCTGGCAGTTCGGCAGCGCGCTGGAAGCGGCCTCGCACGCGGGCGACACCATCCGCTTCAAGCCGGTGACGTTCAACACACTGGTCGATTCGCCGATCTACGCCGGCTGCTACTTCAAGCGCTTCGACCTCAATCCCGGCGGCACCGCGCCGGTGCACATGGATGTCGTCGCCGATGCGCCGAAGTATCTCGAGGTCACGCCGCCGCAGCTGCAGGTGCACCGTGCGCTGGTGACGCAGGCGACGAAGCTGTTCGGTTCGCACCATTACGACCACTACGATTTCCTGTTCTCGCTGTCGGACGAGCTGGACGGCAACGGCCTGGAGCATCACCGGTCCAGCGAGAACGGCCTGGGCGCCGACTACTTCACCGCCTGGAGCGACGCCGCCCCCGGCCGCGACCTGCTGGCGCACGAGTACACGCATTCGTGGAACGGCAAGTTCCGCCGCCCGGCCGACCTGTGGACGCCGAACTTCAAGGTGCCGATGGGCGGTTCGCTGCTGTGGGTGTACGAGGGGCAGACGCAGTACTGGGGCTTCGTGCTGACCGCGCGCGCCGGCCTGTGGACGCCCGAGCAGTTCCGCGATGCGCTGGCGATGGTGGCGGCCAACTACGAGCGCAACCGCCCTGGCTTCGGCTGGCGTACGCTGGAGGACACCACCAACGACCCGACCGCCGCGCGCCGCTCCGGCCTGCCGTACCGCAGCTGGCAGATGAGCGAGGAGTACTACAGCGGCGGGCAGATGCTGTGGCTGGCGGTGGACGCGAAGCTGCGCGCGCTGAGCCACGACCGCAAGTCGCTGGACGATTTCGCACGCGCGTTTTTCGGCGTCGACGACGGCAATTTCGTCACCAAGACCTATACCTTCGACGACGTGGTGTCGACCTTGAACGGCGTGGCGCCGTACGACTGGGCCGGCTTCCTGCGCGCGCGTGCAGACGCACGCACGCCACCGCTGCGGGACGGCATCGAGGGCAGCGGCTGGAAGCTGGTCTATACCGACCAGCCAAGTGCCTACGAGAAGCAGTACGACAGCCGGCCGCAATCGCCCCGCCACCTGTTCAACTTCGCCTGGTCGATCGGCCTGACCGTGGGCAAGAATGACCAGATCAACGACGTGCGCTGGAACGGCCCGGCGTTCAAGGCCGGTGTCAGCACCGGCGCGACCCTGGTGGCGGTAAACGGTACGGCCTATACGCGCGACGTGCTGAAAGACGCGATCGCCGCGGCCAAGGGCAGCAAGGCGCCGATCCAGCTGCTGCTGAAATACCAGGGCGAATACACGACCGTGCCGGTGGATTATCACGACGGCCCGCAATACCCGCACCTGGTGCGCATCGAGGGCACGCCAGACTACCTGGGCGAGATCATCGCGGCGCGCAAGTAGGCGATGGCGGGAAGGGGCTGGCCCAGTGCCTCCCGGCGCCGGCTCAGCGTCGCACCGCCAGCACGCCATCCAGCGCCAGCTGCGCCTTGAAGCCGGCTTTCTCCAGCCGCCTGGCCACCTCGCGCGGCACGTCGCGGCCGCTGGTGAGTTTGTTCGGGCTGCCGGTGTAGTGGAACAGCCAGCCGCCCTTGCGCAGCACGCGCGCCAGCTGGTCGTAGAACGCCTGCGCGTAGAGTTCGCCGGCGATGCCGAAGCGCGGTGGGTCGTGCAGCAGCGCGTCCACCGAGGCGTCGGCGATCTGCGCGATCGCCTGCGACACGTCGGCGTGAGTGAGCTGCAGGCGGCCGCCGCTGGCCGGAGCGTCAGGGTCCGGCGACCACGGATTGAGCGTGCGCAACCACAACACGTCGGCGTTCTTCTCGAACGAGAGGATGCGCGCCACGCCGGCCTCCAGGCAGCAGGCCGCGAAGTAGCCCAGGCCGCCGCAGGTATCCAGCACCACCTTGCCGCGCGGCTCGACCAGCGCCACCTTGCGGCGCGCGTCCGCGACCGGCGATTCCTTCGCGGTGGGCAGCATCTTGATGCCGTCGATCTCGAAGGTGGGCGCACCCCACTCGGTGGGCACCAGCTTGATCAGCGAGCCGGCGTAGCGCGCCACCGGCGCGAAGTCGTCGCCGTCCCAGTAGTGGATCGTGCGGTCCTTCAGTTTGTGCGGATACGGGTAGCGCTGACCCTGCCACCGCCAGGTGTCCGTCTGCACCGACGCGCTGCCATTCGAGCGGCCCAGATCCAGTGAGCCGGCCCATTCGCCCGCACCGGCATCGCGTGCAGCCAGCAGCGCCTGGGCGATCGGGCGTGTGAGCAGGGGACCGGAGTAATGCGGCACGGCGGATTGTCCCGAACAACGATGGCAACGCGCCGCGGTGCGGCGAAGGAGCGGCATCGTAACCCGGCCGCCTCCCGACGTGACGGCGGCGAGCCGATCGGGTTGCCATCCGCGTCACCGTTTCCGCATTACTCTTGCCACTACTGTCGCCGCTCCGAGGTGGAACATGGCCACATTGGTGGGTTTTTCCGGCAGCCTGCGCAAGGGCTCGTTCAATGCCGCGTTGCTGCGCGCCGCCGTCGCGGCGGTGCCGGCCGGCAGCCGGCTGCAGATCATGTCGATCGCCGCGTTCCCGCTGTACAACGGCGACGACGAGGCCGCGCACGGCCTTCCGGCCGAGGTGACGGCGCTGAAGGAGGCGATCGCCGCGGCCGACGGCCTGCTGATCGCCACGCCTGAATACAACAACAGCATCCCCGGCGTGACCAAGAACGCGCTGGACTGGCTGACCCGGCCGCCAGCCGACATCCCGCGCGTATTCGCCGGCAAGCCGGTGGCGCTGATCGGCGCCTCGCCCGGCGGCTTCGGCACCATCCTGTCGCAGAACGCCTGGCTGCCGGTGCTGCGCACGCTCGGCGCGGAACTGTGGACCGGCGGCCGCCTGATGGTGTCGCACGCGAGCAGCGTGTTCGATGCCGATGGCGCCATCGCCGACGCGCGCACCAGCGACCAGCTGCGCAAGTTCATGGCAGGCTTCGTCGCGTTCGCGCAGGGTGGCTCGACGGGAAAGCCGTGAAAGCCGCGGTTGATGGAACGCAGCAGGTGGTGACTTGTCCGGTGCAAGCGACACGACCGGTGTGAGTCCGCCGCCGCGGATCACCGGTCGCAGCCGTTCGCATTTCACCCGCCTGGTGCGTGTGTTCGAGCGGGAGTTGGGTGTGGCCTGCGAGTTCGCCCCGGTCCACGACCGGGCGTCGCTGGATGCGCGTGACTATGCGGGGAACTCCGCACTCAAGCGGCCGGGCTCATGAAGGATGGGGCAACGGTATTCGGCGCCGAGAACATCTGCAGTGTGCTGGCGGAATCCGCGCCGGCGCAGCGGTGCGTCGTCTGGCCCGAGGATGTACATGTGGCTTGGATCGTACCGCGCAGGCATGCCGTGCGGCGGACGCCGTGGCCTGCCGCAGCTACGGCAAGCTCGTCGCCATCCTCGCCGCTACCATGCATGACGTGGCAGCGGCCGAGGACGCCTTGTCCGAAGCCTTTGCCACGGCCCTGGCGGACTGGCCGCGCACCGGCTGCCCCGTGAATCCGGCATTGCTGGCCAGGACGCATGCCTGCCGCGACGCGCGGCACGCCTTCGACATCGCGATCGGCCTTGCCGGCGATCCCGCCGTGCGCCGTTTCCTGCAAGGTCGCCAGGCCGCGTTGCCGCGCTGAGGCTGACGCGCTGCGAAGCGATGGCTCAGCGCGGGGCAGTCAGGCGTGTCCCCACCGCGTTCTTTCCGCAGCTTCGCCAGCGTCGCCGATCGCGCCATGTTCGACCGCCTGCTGCAGCCGCTGCACCTCTTCGAGGATGCCCATGAAGCGGCGGCCGAACGGCGTCAGGCGGTACTCCACCTCGACCGGCGGTTTCTCGCCATGCACGGTGCGGTGCATGATGCCGAAGCGGGTCATCTTGCGCAGGCGCTCGTTCAGCACCTTGGCCGAGAGCCCGGTGCAGGCACGCAGCAGCGCGCTGGGGCGGTGGTTGCCTTCCGCGCAGAGCTGCAGCAGCCGGACCGACCATTTGCAGCCGACGATGCTCTCGACCATCGAGGCGACGGGAACGGCAGTGGCGTCCGCCGGGTCCGGCCGCCTGCTGCTCGCGGGTTCGTGTTCGCCCATGTCGTAACCACCTTACCGAAAAGTGCCTTCCTGACGCGCGCCGGTGCCGTCGCTAGAGTCCATGGCCACGGAGCGCAGGCCCGCGCCTCGAACCTGGCGAAACGAGAGGAATCAGGCCATGAAAGAGAACCACGCCATTCCCGGATACACCTTCGGCACCAGTGCGATCGCGCGTTCTCCAGTGACGCCCGGCGACTTCGAACTGATGAAGAAGAGCATCCTGTTCGACGACGAGGACGTCAAGTATCTGCGCCTTTCGCGCGGTATCGTGGCGGATCAGGTCGAGGCGATCCTCGACGTCTGGTACGGCTTCATCGGCGCGCAGCCACACCTGCTGGCGTCCCTCACCGGCAGGACCGACGGCAAGCCGCTGGGCGATTACCTCGGCGCCGTGCGCAAGCGCTTCGGCCGCTGGATCCTCGACACTGCCGATGCCGAATACGACCAGGCGTGGCTCGACTACCAGCACGAGATCGGCCTGCGCCACCACCGCGCGAAGAAGAACCGCACCGACGGCGCCGCCTCCACCACGATCGTGCCGTTTCGCGACCTGTTTGCGCTGGTCTATCCGGTGACCTATACGCTCAAACCGTTCCTTGCCGGCAAGGGTCACACCGCCGACGAGGTGGAGAAGATGTACGCTGCGTGGCTGAAGTCGTGCCTGTTGCAGATGACGTTGTGGACCTACCCATACGTCAAGGACGGAGATTTCTGATGAAGCCCGAAGCGGCACCCGAGTGGCGCACCAGCGCCTGGCTGAATACTGCCGAGCCACTCAGCCTCGGCCACTTCTGCGGGCGGGTGGTGCTGCTGCACGCCTTCCAGATGCTTTGTCCCGGCTGCGTGGCGCACGGCATCCCCCAGGCACAGCGCGTGGCGAAGCTGTTCGAGGGTGCGCCGCTGGCGGTGGTCGGCCTGCATACGGTGTTCGAGCATCATGCGGCGATGGGTCCGGAGTCGCTGCGCGCGTTTCTGTACGAATACCGCGTGACGTTTCCCGTCGGCATCGACATGCCCGGCCCGGACGGCGACCCGATCCCGCGCACCATGCGCGCGTACGCCATGCAGGGCACGCCGACCGCGATCCTGATCGACGCACAAGGGCGGCTGCGTCGCCAGGTGTTCGGCGTGTACGACGACCTGCTGCTCGGCGCGGAGATCGGCACGCTGCTGGCCGAGGCGGCGCAGCAGCGCCTCGATGCCACGCCCGCGGCGCCAACGGCGGAACGTTGCGCCGAGGGTCGCTGCGAGGTGGATGCCGCAGCGGTGGAGCGGCACCCGCTTTCGTAGCGGTGCGCAAGCGGCATGTGTCGAATCGACGGGACTGCCTGGATGACGAACAGGCACCGGCGAAACCGGCATCGGCGCGGTGGACGCACCGCCTGTCGAGCGCGTCGCGCGATGCGCAGTGCGCTGTTCAGCCCGGCGCAGGCCGCTTCCTGCGCACCCGCCGTGCCACCGGCACCAGCGCGAGCAACGCCACGATCGCGAAGCCGGCGCCGGCGAGGAAGGTGGCGTGCGAGCCGAACGCGTCCCACAACTCGCCGGCCACCACGCTGGCCGCCAGCAGCGCCAGCCCGCTCACCAGGTTGAACATGCCGTACGCGGTGCCGCGCAGGTCGGCCGGTGCGGTGTCGGCGACCATGGCGGCCAGCAGGCCCTGGGTCATGCCCATGTGCAAACCCCACAGCACCACACCCAGCGCCAGCCCGGCCAGCCCGCCGACGAGGGCCAGCGCCAGGTCCGCCAGCACCAGGACCAGCACGCCCAGTCCGAGCAGCGTGCCGCGGTCGAAGCGGTCGGCCAGTACGCCGACCGGGTAGGACGACAGCGCATACACCACGTTCATCACCACCAGCACCAGCGGGATCAGCACCAGCCCCAGCCCCAGTTCCTGCGCGCGCAGCACCAGGAAGGCCTCGCTGAAACGGGCCAGGGTGAACACCGCGGCGATCGCCACCACGCCCCAGTACAACGGCGGCAGGCGCGCCAACTCGGCGCGCGACAGCGGCGAGCGCGCCCGCTTCTTTTCCCCGCTGTCCGGCACGTCGTGCACGCCGAACACCACCAGCGCGAATGCGGCGAAGGCCGGCAGCACCGCGAACCAGAACACCAGCCGGATATTGTCGGCAGCCAGCCACATCAGCACGATCGCCAGTGCCGGGCCGAGGAACGCGCCGGTGGTATCGAGCGACTGGCGCAGGCCGAACGAGGCGCCGCGCAGTGCGGGCGGCGCCAGGTCGGCGATCAGCGCATCGCGCGGCGCGCCGCGGATGCCCTTGCCGATACGGTCCACGAAGCGTGCGGTGACCACCCAGCCGAGCGTGCTCGCCAGCGGAAAGATCGGCTTGGTGAACGCGGCGAGGCCGTAGCCGATCGCCACCAGCAGCTTGCGTCGGCCCAGCCAGTCCGACAGCGCGCCGGAGAATACCTTGGTGATCGCCGCGGTGGATTCGGCGATGCCCTCGATGAAGCCGACGGCGAGCGCCGAGGCGCCGAGCACGCTGACCAGGTACACCGGCAACAGCGCGTGGATCATCTCCGAGGAGGTGTCCATCAGCATCGAGACCATGCCCAGCGCCCAGATGCCGGCCGGGATCCGGCGCAGCACGGAAGGCGTTTTCGGCGTGGCGCTGCTGGGTACTTCCGTGTGCTGGTTCATCGCGGTGCTTCCCGGGGTTGCATGGTCAGGCCGCTCGGCGGCCGGGCAGGGTATAGCCGAGATCGTAACCGTGCTTGCCGTTGGCGACGGTGATCGTCATCGCGCCGCCGAGGCCGGCCAGCTCGCCCGTACCGGAGCCGGGCACCACCGCCACCGTCCACTCCTGCGGCATGCCGTCGACCATCAAGGCGCGGTGCAGCAGCACGAAGCTGCCGCTGCGACCATGCAGCTTGCCGCTGATTTTTTCCAGCGCCACGCAGGCACCCGAGGTGGTGCCGTCGCCCGCTGCCAGCATCTCGCCCTGGCTGGTGGCGTCAAGGTTGCCATGGAACTGTTTGTCCAGCGACAGCTGCGCGAGGCCGGAGACCCGGGCCTGCGGGTTGTCCGGGTTTTGCGGGGGATGCTGACGTCGAAATGGCCGGTGGCATGCTTGGCGGTGGGCTCCGGGAGGGCGGCGCAGGCGCGTCAGTGGCGTCCGCAGCGAGGATGAACGCTGCAAGTATAGGCAAGCGTGGAACCGCGGCTTTCGTGGAAAACTCCTGCGCGGTTTCAGGGCGCTGGCGGGGTGTCCACCCGCAGAGTACGCGCTTCGGGGGCGGGTGCATTGAGGCTGGCGCGGCGTGGTATCGGCCGGAAATGCCGGCGTCCTGCCGTGCTACCTTGCGGGGCGTGTCGGCCCGAAAGCCCCGCGTGCGCATGATGGAAGCGGCACGCCGACCCCGGCTTTCGGTCTGCATACGGGAATGGGCATGCACTTCGACCTTTTTACGCTCGGCGTCATCGGCGCGGCCATCGGCATCGCCATCTCGATAAGTTTCACCCTGCTCGGGCTGGTGCTGCGCGGCCTGCCGGCGCTGCGCATCTGGGCCACCGCGTTCTGGGTGATAACCGTCGCCGTGCTCCTGCAGGGCCTGAACGAAAACGGCAGCCTGCTCTCAACGGTCGTGGGTGGCGGCCTGATCGCACTGGCCAATGCGCTGATGCTGATGGGCATCGCCATCCACCTGCGCTACCCGCTGCGCTGGCGCTGGCCGCTGGCGGTGACGGGCCTGTTCGTCGTCTGCCAGATCCATGTCTACCTGTCGCCACCGACGCAGACGATCTCGGCACTGATGTTCGGCGGCTACAGCGTGGTCTGGGACGCATGGATGGTCTGGGTGCTGCTGTGGCGCTCGCCGCGGGACATGCGCAACACCTGCAGCTTCACCGCACTGATCTTCACCATCGACGCGCTGTTCTACCTGTTGCGTTCGGTGGTGGTGCTGTTTCCGCAGCTGTTCGCACACTCGCCGCTCGACCAACTGCTCACCACATGGAACTACCTGTTCGGCATCCTGTCCTCGTTCCTGCTGAGCACCGGGTTCACCCTGATGCTGGCCGAGCGGCTGACCCTGGACCTGCGCCGGCTGGCGCGCACCGATGGGCTCACCGGCCTGCTCAATCGCAACGCGCTGATCGAGGCGGGCACGCGCCTGGTGCAGGCCTGCCGCGCACGCGGACAGGCCTGCAGCGTGCTGATGTTCGACCTGGACCACTTCAAGTCGATCAACGACAACTGGGGCCACGCGGCGGGCGATGCGGTGCTCAGCCATTTCGTCGGGGTGATCCGTGGCGCGGGACTGGCCCGCGAGGCGCTGTTCGCGCGTTACGGCGGCGAGGAGTTCATGCTGGTGCTGCCCGCCATCAAGCCAGCGGCCGCCGACGCACTCGCCGAGCGCATGCGCGCCGCCGTGGCGGCGGAACCGGCATTGTTCGATGGCCGCAGCATCGACATCACCACCAGCGTGGGCGTGGCCACGGCCATCGACGCGGACTTCAAGCAATTGGTCAATGTCGCCGATGTCGCGCTGTACCGGGCCAAGCACCAGGGCCGCAATCAGGTGGCGTGGAATCCGGCGGCGTAAAGAGAGCCAGGGGCGGCGGATCGGCCTTCCGTCCCGGGAATGCAAACCCGCCTCCTTGTCTCCCCGATACGCCTGCACCCGATCCGGCCGCCACGGCATTTTCGCACCCGGTTACACCCGCACTTTTGCCTGTGTAACTCATACACCCTCAAAAGTGTCGGATAACACCGCTACCTGTACCCGTATCGATAGCGGTGCTGCCGCGCAAGAGCCTGATCTGCCGCAGGAATTGTCGGCTTGTGCGGTCAGGGGCGGAGCCGCATACTTGGTGCAACACCCCACTTTTGGGGTCTACTAAGCGTTAGGACTCACGATGAATGATCCCGCAAACTACAAGCAGGTCCTTTCGCACTTCAAGGCCTCACCCAAAGAAGTTCGCTCATATCTCCCGTCGTTTGAAAAGCTCGTCAAGGGCTACGATTGGGATGTATCAATTTCTTATGTTTTTTCGCGCGTCGAGTCTGTTAAACACAAAACAATCTACTGCGGGATCGTAAAGCTTCATTGGACCGAGTCTGAGTTAACCCATCGCGCTGTCGACAGAGACCATATGAGTCGCGGTCGCTTCCGAGATCTTTTCAAGATTGTCTACGGGAAACCCATTGATGACCAGCTTCTCCTAAAGCTGAGCAACGCAGAGGCGACAAGGGACAAGATTGCACATGGAAAAAACTGGACGGAAGCACAAGCCAGAAAATCGCTCATCGACATCATAGATTTTGCCACCGGGCTCAATGACTTCGTCTACGACATTGCTAAAATTCGCCCTTTTGGAGGCGATTTGCGTGGGTTCAAGGGGCGCAAAGAGCCGCTTTCTAAGCAAACCACTCATTGGGTTCTCAAGGGCATGGGTATTCCCAAGGCCGGAGACCCGCAATGAGTCCTAACAAATCATTCGAGGCGGACGGCTTCGCCGCCGCTCAATTCCAGCGTTAGACCGCAGAAGGATGCAAATGTCCAAGACGAAGAGCATCGAGATTCGCTGCGAGCATTGTCACCAGTGGTTTCCGTCTCCTATCTTCTTTGGCGACAGCGAGTCGTTCGACACCTCAATACTTTTTGCGAACCGAGCGCAGTGTCCTCACTGTCATGAGATGACAGGTTGTAACAAGGAGAACTTTCGGGTGCACTTCGATGATGGTGGGTTCCTCGGCGTGGATGTCAATTAGTTGGGGTCTTCGCGGATCAGTGTGGGTCCAACCGGGCATTTGGGGGTAGCGGCGGGGCGCCGCATGGCGCGGCGCATAGATGCGGCGTGCGCTTTTCGGTATGTTGGCGCCTTCCCAACGTCAAGGCGCGCCGCATGACCGCATCGCTGGAACACCCCGATCATCTGAGGCGCAGCCTTTCCAACCGGCATCTGCAGCTGATAGCCATCGGCGGCGCGATCGGTACCGGCCTGTTCATGGGCTCGGGCAAGACGATCAGCCTGGCCGGGCCGTCGATCCTCTTGGTCTACCTGGTCATCGGCGTGATGCTGTTCTTCGTGATGCGGGCGATGGGCGAGCTGCTGTTGTCCAACCTCGAGTACAAATCCTTCATCGACTTTTCCACCGACCTGCTCGGACCGTGGGCTGGTTTCTTCTGCGGCTGGACCTACTGGTTCTGCTGGGTGATCACCGCGATCGCCGACGTGATCGCGATCGCCGCCTATGCGCAGTTCTGGTTTCCGGGGCTGGCGCCGTGGATTCCCGCGGTGCTGTGCGTGCTGCTGCTGCTCAGCCTGAACCTGGTCACGGTGAAGCTGTTCGGCGAGCTGGAGTTCTGGTTCGCGCTGATCAAGATCGTGGCGATCGTCGCGTTGATCGTTACCGGCTTCGCGCTGGTTGCCTGGGGCTTCACCTCGCCGAGCGGGCACAAGGCTTCGCTGGCCAACCTGTGGAGTGACGGCGGGTTCTTCCCGAAGGGCATCAGCGGATTCTTCGCCGGCTTCCAGATCGCGGTGTTCGCCTTCGTCGGCATCGAGCTGGTCGGCACCACCGCCGCCGAGACGGCGGACCCGAAGCGCAACCTGCCGAAGGCGATCAACTCGATCCCGGTGCGCATCATCATCTTCTACGTGCTGGCGCTGGTCGCGATCATGATGGTGACGCCGTGGCGCCTGGTGGAAGCGGGCAAGAGCCCGTTCGTGGAGCTGTTCGTGCTGGCCGGCATCCCGGCCGCGGCCAGCCTGATCAACTTCGTGGTGCTGACCTCGGCCACCTCGTCGGCCAACAGCGGCATCTTCTCCACCAGCCGCATGCTGTACGGCCTGGCCGAGGAGCGGCACGCGCCGAAGATGTTCGCGCGGCTGTCGCGGGCGGCGGTGCCGTCGCTGGGCCTGCTGTTTTCCTGCTTCTGCCTGCTGCTGGGCGCGGCGATGATCTACCTGATCCCCGACCTGGTCACCGCGTTCACCCTGATCACCACGCTGTCGGCGGTACTGTTCATGTTCGTCTGGTCGCTGATCCTGTTCGCCTACCTGGCCTACCGGCGCAAGCGCCCGCAGCTGCATGAAGCCTCCACCTACAAGATGCCCGGCGGCGTGTTCATGTGCTGGGCCTGCCTGGCGTTCTTCGTGTTCGTGCTGGTGCTGTTGAGCCTGCAGCCGGATACCCGCGAGGCGCTGATTGCCAGCCCGGTGTGGTTCGTGCTGCTGGGCATCGGCTACCTGTGGAAGGAGCGCCGGTTGCGCCGCGCCGAGGCCCTGCCGGCCGAGTGACGCACCGTAACCGCGGCAGGTGGCGCGGTCCGCGCCGGTTTCGTAGGGCGGGCACGGCCCGCCGCGCTTTTCAACGGTGCGCACCATCAAGAGCGGCGGGCGGTGCCCGCTCTACGAAGCGGGGGCATGGCGAGCTCGATGTTGCGGCCGATGGCGCCCACCTCAGTCGCGGTCGGGTGCGCCGAGCGGGAAGTACGGGCGGTACGGTCGCGCCTCGTCCACCGCGCGGGCGAACGAGGGGCGCGCCAGCAGGCGTTGCCGGTAGGCGGTGACGTTGATGCAGCTTGCCGGGATGCGATGGGTCCAGTCGGCGTAGAACAGCGCAGGCGCGGCGGAGCAGTCGGCGAGGCTGAAGTCGCCGCCGGTGGCCCAATGGCGGCCGGCTAGTTTCCTCTCCAGCCAGGCGTAGGCGGTATCGAGCAGGGCACGTGCCTCCTTCACGCCGTAGGGGTCGCGGTCGGCCGCGGGGCGCAGGCTGTCGAACACGATCTT
Organism: Rhodanobacter thiooxydans; assembly: GCF_021545845.1. NCBI lineage: Bacteria > Pseudomonadati > Pseudomonadota > Gammaproteobacteria > Lysobacterales > Rhodanobacteraceae > Rhodanobacter > Rhodanobacter thiooxydans. The sequence continues at coordinate 2,896,096 of NZ_CP088923.1, read as the reverse complement.
CTGCAGCGGCGTGTGCACGTAGTGGTCGAAGAAGCGGTCCATCGCGCGTGCTTCGAGCGCGGTGTCGGCGTCGACGGGAATCAGCGGTGCGGTACCGGGGTAATGCCGATCGAGGTACTCGATGATGATGCCCGACTCGACCGCCGTGCGTTCGCCGTCGCGCAGCAGGGGAAAGCGGCGGATCGGCCACAGCGCGGTGAACTCGGCGTCGGTGACGGCATCGTCCGGCGTGAGCACGCGCCATTCGAACGCAATGCCGTTCTCGTACAGCGCGATCAGCACCTTCTGGCAGTAGGAGGAGAACCGGTGGGCGTAGAGCTGCAAGGGCATGGCGGCGCCTTTTTGTGGAGATTGTCCATGCGATGAATGGTCGCCAGCCGGATCGCCATGGCCCGCTGCGCACTTGATCTGGATCAAGGTGGCAGCCAGAGAGCGTGCCGAATATGGGCGTCGACGGCACCGATGCGGTGCCCCTGAAACGAGGAAATCCGATGGAGTTCCATATTGCCTTGACCGAGGCCTCCCCTGATCCGGCCGTGGTGCAGGATGCCCTGTTCAACGTCGATCCCACCGCGGTGGCCGACCTGGACATGAGCGGCCTGGTGATGCGCGTATCCGCCTCGGCGACGGCGGCGGACCTGATCGAGGTGTTGCGTCAGGTCGGCTGGTCGGTGGCGCCGAAGCAGGTGGTGCAGTTGCCGTCGATCTGCTGCGGCGGTTGCGGCGGCTGACGCGACGGCGGCCGGCGATGCTGTCCTGATCGGCGTCGGCGCGGGCCGGCGTCGCGCCTCGTCGCTTGCCGACGATCAACCCCAGGAGCGTTCTGCCATGTCGTTCGATATCGTGGTCATCGGGGCCGGCCCTGCCGGGCTGTGTTTCGCCCGCTCGCTGGCCGGCAGCGGCCTGCGCATCGCGCTGGTGGAGCGGCAGGAAGAGGCGGCGCTGATGGCGCCAGCCGACGACGGCCGCGAGATCGCGATCACCCACCACTCGCGACGGCTGCTGCGCGAACTGGGTCTGTGGGCGCGCCTGCGCGAGGATGAGATCGGCACGCTGCGTGACGCCATGGTGCTCGACGGCGACGACCGCGACGGCCTGATGTTCCGCCACGGCGAGGCCGGCAAGGAACAGCTGGGCTGGCTGCTGTCGAACCACGCGATCCGCCGCGCCGCATACGAAGGGGTGGCAGGCCTGAGCGAGGTCGAGCGCATCACCGGCGCGCGGGTCGACGCCGTGCGCACCGGTACCGACGGCGCCGAGGTCGAGCTGGACAACGGCGACATGCTGCACGCGCAGCTGGTGGTAGCGGCGGACAGCCGTTTCTCCGAGACGCGCCGCGCGATGGGCATTGGCGCGGAGATGCGTGACTTCGGCAAGACCATGCTGGTGCTGCGCATGCGCCACCAGGTGCCGCACGAGCAGGTGGCGTGGGAGTGGTTCGGTCACGGCCAGACCCTGGCCCTGCTGCCGTTGCACGATGCGTATACCTCGTCGGTGGTGCTGACCCTGGCCCCGCCGGCAATGCGCGAGCTGCTGGCGCTGGACGATGCGGCGCTGGAAGCGGCCATGGCCGAACGTTTCGGGCACCGGCTGGGCAGCATGACCGTGGCCGGCCCGCGCTGCGCCTATCCGCTGGTGGGTGTGTACGCGAAGCGTTTCGTGGCCGAGCGCTTCGCGTTGATCGGCGACGCGGCGGTGGGCATGCATCCGGTCACTGCGCACGGCTTCAATTTCGGCCTGCTCGGGCAGGATCTGCTGGCGCGCGAGCTGTGCGCCGCGCAGGCCGCCGGCCAGTCCATCGCCGCACCGGCGCTGCTGGCGCGCTACGAACGCCGGCTGCGGCTGGCTACGCGGCCACTGTACCTGGCCACCAACGCACTGGCCGGCCTGTATACCGACGACCGCCGCCCGGCGCGTGCGCTGCGCAAGCTGGCGCTGGGCGCCGGCGCACGGCTGCGACCGTTCCGGCGGCTGGTGATGTCGGGCCTCACTGCCGAGCAGGGCGGCGTACCCGCGCCGCTGCGGCTGTTGCGCCGGCCACGGCCGGCCTGACGATCAGCTCTGCGGGTTTCCCTGCACGACTAGGGTGGCGCTCATGCCGGCGGCGAGCACGGCCCCGCTCGGGATCGAGGACGCGTCGATGCGCACGCGCACCGGCACCCGTTGGGCCAGCCGGATCCAGTTGAATGTGGGCTCGACCTGGGCCAGCAGGCTGTCGCTGGTGGGGCTGGCGCCGTCGGCGATGCCCACCGCGACGCTGTCGACGTGGCCGCGCAGGTGCATGCCGCCGGCCATCAGGCGGATGTCGACCGGATCGCCGACGTGCACCTGCGGCAGCTTGGTTTCCTCGAAGTAGCCATAGATCCAGATGTCGTCGCGCTGGACCAGGGCCATGCGCGGCTTGCCCGTGTCGGCGAAGTCGCCGGCGCGCAGGTCGAGGTTGGTGATGGTGCCGTCGCTGGGTGCGCGCACTTCGGTGCGGGCCAGATCGAGCTGCGCACGCTCCAGCGCGATGCGCGCCTGGCGCACTGCGACCAGGGCGCGCCGCTGGCTGGCACTGGCGGCGCTGCGCCCGGCCTGCGCCTGGCGCCAGTTGGCGCGGGCTGCTTCGGCCGCGGCGGAGGCATCGTCGCGCGCCTCGCGCGAAATCACGTCGCCCAGCCGGTCGCGACGTTGTGCCTGCAGGCGGCGCATGGCGGCCTCGGCCTCGCTGGCCTGCGCGCCAGCGGCGGCGGCCGAGGTGTTCGCGCCGGCGGCCGCCGCGGCGGCTTCGGCGGCGGCGAGGTCGGCCTCGGCCTGGTCGGCGATCAGCTGGTAGCGGTCGCGGTCCACCACGAACAGCAGGTCGCCTTTCTTCACCGGCTGGTTGTCCTTCACCGCGACGCGGGTGATCAGGCCGGAGACATCCGGCGCGATGCGCACCACTTCGGCGCGGACACGCGCGTCGCGGGTCCACGGTGACAACATGTAGTGTTGCCAGGCGGCGTACGCGGTCGCCGCCGCCAGCAGCACCATCGCGGCGGTGAAGCCGGCACGGATCAGGGTTGTACTTCTCATGACAGGGATACCTCAGGAAAACATGGCTAGCGTCGCCACGCTGCAGACGCCGGCAAACAGCGCGATGCGCAGCAGCGACGGATGTGTCGCATGACGGTAGAGGCCGATGCGGCCGAGCAGGTGGTCGAGCAGCCACAGCACGGGCAGCAGCAGGACGGCGAGCACCAGCACACCGGGAAAGTAGATGCCGCCGAGGGAGACTTCATACGGCATGGGCGGCTCCCGGCGAACGCTGCAGACGGTGCTGGCGGGCGACGCCGGCGGCCAGCATGGAATCGCCGTCCTCCAGTGCGCCCAGCAGCAGGTGCAGGTGTTCGCGCAGCGTCGGGTGAGTGAAGTCGATCTGCGCCAGGACATGGCGGATGCGGGCGAGCGCAGCGGCGCGGTCGGCCGGGTCCAGCCGTTCGTAGACGCGGGCCAGCGCGTCCAGCGCGGCGGCGAGGTCGGCGTGCAGCGCGGGCGGCGGCGCTTGTTCGGCCAGGTCGTGGCGCAGCTCGATCAGGGTGTGGCCGGTTTCATGCACCATCAGGGCCCAGCCCAGCAGTTCGTGCGAATGCCGACTGCCCGGCCGGGTCTGCGCCACGATCTGCTGGAACAGGTCGCGGGCGAGGCTTTCGAAACGCGGCAGCAGGCCCGGCAGCGGCGCGCTGGCGGCAAGCCGGACCAGCCCGCGCAGGCGGCGCAGCAACCGGCGACGACGCCCCTTGCTGCCGTGGCCCGAGGGAATCAGCTTGAAGATCGCCACCGCAAGGCAGGCGCCCACCGCGAAAGTCAGCCCGCTGTTGAGATACATCGGCGCATCGACGTGCGGCGCCTCGCCGATCGCCAGCGCGACCAGGATGCCCACGCTCATGGCGGTGCCGATGATGGCCAGCCTGGGCCGGGTGACCAGGTACAGCGACAGCATCAGCAGCGGCAGCGTGCCGAGCACCAGCAGCGGGTAGGTGGGCAGCAACGGCAGCACGCTGTAGGTGGGCAGCGCCACGATCGGCGCCAGCAGGTGGCCGGCTGCGATGCGCTTGGAGACGAACACCGGATCCGGCGCCGCCGAGGCCATCGAGATCAGCGCCACCAGACCAAACAGGACGATGCCGCCGCCGGTCCAGCCGCTGGAGAGCCACAACAGCGACAGCACCAGGGTCACTGCCGCCGAACGCAGCATCGCCAGCATCACGGCATGGCTGTCGTTGGTACGGGCGAAGTGCACGCGGCCACGCGCTCGCGGCAAGGGCTTGCCGGCGCGGCGGCCCAGGTCCAGGTGGGCCTTGATGCGCACGTAGTCGCGCAGTTCGTCGAGAAAGCGGCGGATCAGCGCGTAGCCGGTATCGAAGTCGTCGTGGCAGGGCGGCTCCAGCGCGGCGCGCTCGTGCGTCGCCTGCATGACGATCCGTCGACGGCAGGCGGCAAGCTCGTCGGCCAGCCGGTCCAGGTCGTCGCGCGTGGCACGCTGGTCCAGTGCATCGCCCAGTGGGCGTAGCAGGCGCATCAACGCCTGCACGGCGGCGGTCGAGCCCTTGCGCCGCAGGCGGTCGATCAGGTGATGCAGTAACTGGAAGCGCGAAGCCGAGACCATGAAGCGCTGGTTGAGCAGCTTCAGTACGCCGTTGCGGGTGCGCAGGGAAGGGTCGTCGAAGAACGCGGCGGTGCGCAGGTCCTCGAAGCCGAGTGCACCGCGCACCACGCGCATCTGCGTGCGCTCCATCGCCTCATGGTCGACCAGCGCGCCGCGGCTGCTGTCGCGGATGAAATCCAGGAAGCCGTCGAAGTTGCGGTCGGCGCTGCCGCGCAGGTCGCCGCGCAGGCGGACCGGGAACACCGCGTCGAACACCACGCTGGCCACCAGCAGGCCCAGCAGCACCTCGGAGGTGCGCGCGAACGCGCTGTCGAACACGTTGACCGGATGGTGCATGGCCGGCAGCACGATCATCGCTGCGGTATAGCCGGCCAGCACGAAGGCATAGGCGCGGAAGTGGCGGAACAGCACCGCACCGCCGGCGCACAGCCCGGCCCACAGCGAGATGAACAGCACCAGCGGCAACGGCTGCTGCGGGAACAGCGCCACCGCCAGGATGGCGCCAGTGCAGCCGAGCAGGGTGCCCAGACCGCGATAGAGACTCTTGGCCAGCACCATGCCCGACTGCCGGTTCATCACCACGATCACGGTGACCATCGCCACCGACGGTGAGCCCAGTTGCAGTCGCATCGCCAGCCAGCCGGTGAGGTAGATCGCCAGCAGGGTCTTGAGGACGAACAGCCACGCGGCCTTCTCGCCGGCCATGGCGTGGGCGATCTGCTGGCGCCAGGACGGCGCCGGCGTTGCCGGCAGTTCCGCGCTCGCGGCGTTGCTCATCCCTGCGACTCCACCCCGCGCAGCACCTTCTTCAGCAGGTGTTCCAGCTGGCTGCGCTGGGCGTCGGTGATGCCGGCGAAGAAGCCCTGCAGCTGCAGGGTGACCGCCGGCACCACCTGCCGGATCAGCGCCTCGCCTTCGTCGGTGAGCTGCACCAGCAGCTTGCGGCGGTCCCCGTTGCTGGGCGAGCGGGTGAGCAGGCCCTTGGCCAGCAGCTGGTCGATCAGGCGGGTGGTGTTCGACGACTTCTCGCTGGTCGCTTCGCCGAGCTGCGACGGACTCAGCCCGCCCTTGCTGCCGTCGAGCATCATCAGCACGTTGTATTCCGGGTGGGTCAGGTCATGCGCGCGCAGCAGCAGGTTGGCGTGGTCGCTGAACAGCTTGTGCAGCAGCTTCACCATGCGTACCAGCATGGCCTGGTCGCGGGGGAAGCCGCGGTGCCTGCGCGTGCTGACCGCGAGCTTCTGTTCGATGGCCAAGAAGTCGCTCATATCTTCGTTGTGATTGTTTCCATAACTGTATATTACAGTAATGTACTAAAAAGAGAAAGAGGGCGGCGATCCCGCAGGACGGAGGGCCGATGGGATAAAATCCGCCGGTGAGCCCCGCGCTGTCCCCCGCCGTGAAGATTGGCCTCTCGATTGCCGTGGCGACCGGGTTGTACGGCGTGTCGTTCGGCGCGCTCGGCGTCGCTTCCGGGCTCGGCGTGTGGCAGACGGTGGCGCTGAGCGCGCTGATGTTCACCGGCGGTTCGCAGTTCGCCTTCATCGGCGTGCTGGCCGGCGGCGGCGCCGGTTCGGCAGCGTTCGGAGCGGCCACCTTGCTGGGCGTGCGCAACGCAGTCTACGGCATGCAGCTGAACCGCATGCTCAGGCCGCGCGGCTGGCGCCGGCTGCTTGCCGCCCAGCTCACCATCGATGAATCTGCCGCCACCGCCGCGGGCCAGCTCGATCCCGGCGAGCAGCGCCGCGGCTTCTGGAGCGCGGGGCTGGGTGTGTTCGTGCTGTGGAACCTGTTCACCCTGGCCGGCGCGCTGCTCGGTGACGCGCTGGGCGATCCCCGCCGCTGGGGCCTGGACGGCGCGGCGGTGGCCGCGTTCCTCGGCCTGCTGTGGCCGCGCCTGCGCGCCCGCGAGCCGGTGGCGCTGGCCGTGGTCTGCGCGCTGGTGACCGTGCTGGCGATGCCGCGGGTGCCGCCGGGCGTGCCGATCCTGCTCGCTGCACTGGTCGCGGCGCTGTGGGGCTGGTTCAGTCGCGGGCCGGCGGACGAGGGGCTGGAGCCGGACGTCGATCCGGTCGGTTTCGATGGTGCCGACACACCGCCGCAGGAGCACCGCTGATGGCGCTGTGGGGATGGCTGTTGCTGGCCAGTGCGGCGGCGTACGCGATCAAGCTGGCCGGTTACCTGGTGCCTGCGCGCTGGCTGGAGAACGAACACATGAGCCGGGTGGCCGGCACGCTGACGATCGGCCTGCTGGCTTCGCTGACCGCGATGAACACGTTCAGCGCCGGCCCGGTGTTGGCATTCGACGCCCGGCTCGGCGCCTTGCTCGCCGCCGCTGCCGCTCTGTGGCTGCGCGCGCCGTTCCTGCTGGTGGTGGTTGCGGGCGCGCTCGTGGCGGCGCTGCTCCGGCTGGCAGGTATTGGCTGACGTGGTGCCGGCGGCCCGTCAAGTCGAGTTGAAGCGCCCCCACAAAAGCTTGATGGTCACGCCGGCCAGCAGGAGGCTGCCGATCACCAGCATGGCTTCGCCCGAGTGCTGCTGGTCGTCGAGCAGGTAGTTGTTGCACAAACGTATCGGCGAGACCAGATACAGCCAGCCCAGCCGGAAAAACGTGGCGATCAGTTCGAGCAGGAACACGCCGCGTACCACGAAACCCATGCGCGGCCAGCCCAGCCCCAGCGGCAGGCCGATCAGCAGCGGTACGCTGGTGAATTTGGCGAACGCCATCCAGGCCTCGCTGGCGGCGGCATCCAGCGAGCGCGGTAGCATCCAGAACATGCCAGCCAGGCTGGCCAGCACCAGGCTGGTGATGCCGTGGTGGTTCCAGCGCGCGATGCTGGCGTCGAGCCGCGGCGGCAGCGCGGCCGGCAGCAGGTAGCCGACGCCGATCAGCAGCGGGATCTGCACCAGCATCTGCAGGGTCATGCTGCCCTCCAGCCACGCCCGCGCCGGCAGCAGCAGCAGGGCTACGAACAGCACGGCGGCGAAGGCCGGCGCCAGTCGCTGGCGTCCGGCGATGCTCATGGCAGCTTGCGCCGCATGACCTGCGCGACGGCCTGCGGATTGCCCCCGTCCAGGATCCGCACCAGCCGCCCCTGCGGGTCGACCACCTGGATCGCGGCGTTGTGCACGTAGCCGCCCATCCCGTCCGGCACCACGGTGACGCCGAAGGTGCGCAGCAGCTGCCGCAGGTCGTTCTTGCTCGTCGGCCGGGCGATGAGCCAGCCGTGGTCGCGGCCACGGAAGCGCTGCCGGTAGGCCGCCAGCTCGGCGGGCGTGTCGTGCGCCGGGTCGAAACTGATGCTGAGCAGCACCAGCCGGCCGTCGGCCAGCGGCGTGGCGAGCTGATCCTGCAGTTGCGCAAATTCGCCGCCCAGCGCCAGGCACCAGGTCAGGCAGCGGGTGTAGATGAAGTCGACCAGCACCCAGCGACCGCGCAGCTCGGCCAGCTTGACGTGCGCGCCTGACTGGGTTTCCAGCGTCACCGCCGGTACTGGCGGCGGGTCGTGCCGCACCGCGAGGCGGCGTGCGGTTTCGCTGGTGAATGCGTGGAAACCGTCGGTGGCAACCGTCAGCACGGCGCCACCGAGCACCAGCAGCAGGGCGCTAGCCAGCAGGGTGCGCAGCATCGGCATCGACCGGCGCCTTGAGCAGGCCGACGATGATGCGCGTGGCGAACACCAGCATGCCCAGGATCAGCACCATCGCGGCGATGGAACCGGCCCGGTCGTATGGCAACCATTCCGGCAGGTGCGTGGAGAAGCGCCGCGCCACGCTCATGTGGCCGGCGTACAGGAACACCATGCAGAAGCTGATGCCACCCACGACATACAGGAGCAGGCCGGCGCGGTCGGTTCCGCTGTTCACCGGCGCCCGCCGGCGGCTGCCGACCACGTGGTAAAGCAGGGTGAGGACCATCGGCAGCACGCCGAGCAGCAGGTAGAAGTGGAAATGCCCCGGCACCCATTGCGTGTTGTGCATCACCCGGTTGACGCCGATGGTGCCGTCGATGATCGCCGGCACGATGCCGGCGGCCCAGCCGAACAGCGCCAGCACGGCCAGCATCGAGGGCATCGTCCAGCGCAACCCGGAGCGATGGATGTTGGTCAGCACGCCGTAGGCGGTGACCAGGAACACTGGGAAACCGGCCGCATAGGAGATGATCTGGCCCATCACCAGCATCCAGCGCGGCTCCGCGTAATCCATCAGCAGGTGGTGCGGGAACACGATGATCACGAACACGGTGCTCGCCGCCCACGACCACAGGAACGGGCGCGAGACCCCGTAGGGTTTGCCGGTGTAGCGCGGCAGCAGTTCGTAGACCGCGATCACGCCCATGTAGATGGTGGCGTTGATGATCATGTGGCCGAACCAGTAGATCAGGTTCTTCGCCACCAGCGCGTTCAGCGCGATCTCGGGGTCGTAGACGTTGATCAGGCACATCACCAGCACCACCGCGCCGGCCAGGATGCCCAGCGAGTTGGCGATGATCACCATGGTGCTGGCGACCACGGCCTTGGGATGGGTCGGGTCGATCGCGCCGCCGAACAGCCATTGCAGGCCCAGCCCGCGACCCAGGTTGCCGTAGCGCTGGATGATCGCCGCGGCGGCGTCCAGGTAGAACAGCAGCATGCCCACGCCGATCAGCAGGTAGCCGACCATGAACACGGCGGCGGCGCCGTTGCTCCACAGGCCCATCGAGTGCACCGGCAGCGGGTACAGGAAGGTCCACGCGCTGGCGAAGTCGCCGACGAACACCGCCCAGATGATGCACAGCGCACCCAGCATGAACAGCACGTAGTTGCTCACGAACGCCCACAGGTGCAGCGACACGTACTTGCGCAGGAAGAACCACATCACCGCGATGCTGGCCAGGCTCATGGCGCCGACCATGCCGGCGCCGTGCATGGTCATGATCTTGTAGAACATCGCGGCCTGCACCGGTGTCCAGTCGGCCTGGGTCATGCGCATGGTCAGGCCCAGCAGCATCATCAGCACGAACAGCAGCAACGCGGTGATCATGTACAGGTTGAACGCCACGTGTTCGCCGCGCGGCAGTTTTTCGTCCTGCGGGTAGAGTTCGAGCGAGCTCATGACTTGTCCCCCCGGGCAGCGACGTCGAGTTCGGCGGTCATCCCGTTGTGCGCGACGCCGCAGTACTCGAGGCACATGATTTTGTAGGTGCCCGGCGTGCGGAAGGTGTACAGGATCTTGTTGGTGAAGCCGGGCATCGCCTGGGTCTGGATGACGATGCGCCCATCCGGGGCGTAGATCGCGAAGCCGTGGTTGACGTCGCCGGCGGTCACCCGGAACTCCACCGGCTCGCCTGCGGTCAGGTGGGTCTGGCTGACGTCCCAGGTCCATTGGTGGCCGACCACATCGACCACCTGCGCCGCCTGCAGCGGCGCATGCTGCGCCGGGATGGGAAAGGGTCGCAGGCTGGCCCAGGCGATCCCGATACCCAACAGCAAAAGCGCCGCGAACAAGACGCGGCGCAAGCTGATGGAAGTTCGATGTGCCCGCTCTGCCTCGGCGGTATCGGCTGGCCTGCCAGCCTGCGCGATCGCGTAGATGAAGCCCAGTGTCACCAGCCCCATGCCTGTCAGCGTGATCGCCCAAATCACGTTCTGGAAAATCATGGCCGTGCCTCCCCGAAAAGCACCACGTCGAAGCCATTTACCCTATCCGGGTGGCAGTGTCAAGGAAGGGTGGTGAGGAAAAGTTTGTTGCTGTTCTGCTGCTGTCCGGAATAAATCCACGCCCTGCGCCCAAGGCCACCATTCCCGCAATCTTCCCGACCGTCATCCCGGCGAAGGCCGGGATCGCACTTGATTCGGTGGCCTGAATGCGTAGGGCAGTGCGACAACTCGCTGCGCTCGCCCCTGCGGAGCCAGCCTTCGGCTGTTCAACGCTCACGTGGCTCGCTTTTGTCCCGCCTTCGCAGCAATGACGGCAAGGCGAGCGGAGATTTTGGGGCGAGGTTGCGGGTGATGACCGCCCAACACTGTGCCGCAGCTCTTCCGCCGCCCTGCGGCGAATTCATTCCGGACAGCAGTGCGGGGAAGCCAGGATGACGGCCGTGGTACCTGTCCCGGAACGGCCTTCCAGACGGCCGCGCTGCGACGCGCGTGACGCCGGCACGGCCACCTGTCGAGTCGAGGTCCCAGCCGCGGTAGCAGCGCGTTACGGGGAACCGCCGAGTCGCGAAGCGATGCGCACCTCGCCGGTCAGCACCTTGTGGATCGGACACTTGTTGGCGATCTGCAGCAGGCGCTCGCGCTGCTCGTCGTCCAGCTCGCCCTGCAGGGTGATCACGCGGGTGATGTCGTTGCCCGACTCGGGCGTGCCGTCGGGGTTGAACGCGAGCTCGACGTCGACGTGTTGCAGCGGCCACTGCTTGCGCGCCGCGTACATCTGCAGCGTGATCGCGGTGCAGGCGCCCAGCGCGGACAGCAGCAGCCGGTGCGGCGCCGGACCGGTGTTGGCGCCGCCTTCGTCGAGCGGTTCGTCGGCGTGCCAGGTGTTGCCCTGGTCGTCGGTGAAATCGACCGCGTACGGCGCATTGCCGGTGCTGGCGCGGACGGTGGGGATGCGCATGGCGGGTTCTCCTTCGTCGGGTTTCAGATCACGTCCCACATGTAGCCATCGTGCGCTAGCACCGCGCCGGCCAGCTGTTCGATCGCCTCGTCCTCGTTGCGTTCCAGCCCGCGTACGTTGCGCGCCATGCGCCGGCGCGCCTGGCGTGCGAATACCTCGGCGATGTTCACGGCTTCGTTGGCGGCGGGATGCGCCTGTTTCAGCAGACTGTCGGCGCGCGACAGCACGCACAGGCCTACGAACAGGTCGATCGCGATGTCGCCCAGGCGCTTCTGCGCGTGCTGCATGTCGGCCACCTTCTTGCCGTAGCGGCGCAGCAGCGCGTCGGAGGATCTGGACAACTCCACCGTGTACTTCTCGTAGGTGGCGGCCACCTTGCGCAGCCGCGGCGACAGCTCGTGCGCGATGCGGTCGATGCCGTAGCCGGTGGCCTCGCGCATGCGCCGGCCGGTGTAGCTGCCGAGCACGCCGAAGCCCTTGATCGGCTCGTTGAAGATGTCGCCCACCGCGGCCTTCAGCTCGCTGAGGCCCGCGCCCACGCCCTTCAGACCGGACAGCGCGATGTACAGCCGCAGGATCTCGTTGGTGCCCTCGAAGATCGACAGGATGCGCGTGTCGCGGGTGATCTGTTCGTACGGGAACTCGCGCATGAAGCCGTTGCCGGCGGCGATCTGCAGCGCCTCGTAGGACGCGCGCTGCACCGCTTCGCTGGCGAACACCTTGCTCATCGCCGCCTCGACCGAGTAGTCGCTGCCGCCGCCGTCGATCAGGTGCGCCACCATCCACACCGCGCTCTCGGCGGCGAAGCAGTCCACCGTCATCTGCGCGATCTTTTCGCGCACCAGGCCGAACTCGGCGATCGGCTGGCCGAACTGCTTGCGCTCCTTCGACTGCGCGCTGGCCAGCCGGATCAGCGTGCGCATGCCGCCCACCGCGCCGCCGCCCAGGCCGGTGCGGCCCGAGTTGAGGATGCTCATCGCCACCTTGAAGCCCTTGCCGACCGGGCCCAGCACGTTTTCTGCCGGCACGCGCACATCGGCGAACGCCACCGTGGTGGTGCTTGATGCGCGAATGCCCATCTTGTCCTCGTGCGGGCCGTGGCTCACGCCGGGCCACTTCGCCTCGACCAGGAAGGCGGTGATCTTGCCCTCGGGCGTGTCGGTGCGCGCGAACACGGTGTAGAAGTCGGCGATGCCGCCGTTGGTGATCCAGATTTTCTCGCCCGAAAGCGTCCAGCTGCCGTCGTCGTTGCGCACCGCCTTGGTGCGGATCGAGGCGGCGTCGGAGCCGGCGCCGGATTCGGTGAGGCAGAACGCGGCGATCATCTCGCCGCTGGCCAGCTTCGGCAGGTAGCGTTGCTTCTGCTCGTCGCTGCCGAACAGCAGCAGGCCCTTCATGCCGATCGAGCTGTGCGCGCCGATGGTCAGCGAGACCGAGCTGTCGTGGCTGCTGGTCTGGCCCAGCACGCGCGCGTAGGCGCCGTTGGACAGTTCCATGCCGCCGAACTGCTCGGGGATGATCAGGCCGAACAGGCCCATCTCGCGCAGCGCCTGGATGAACTCGGCCGGCTGCTCGGCGTCGCGGTCGTACTGCTTCAGCTCGGCGCCCTTGTCGGCGAGGAACTGGTCGATCGCGTCGGTCATCGCGCCCAGCATTTCCTTGTCGCGGGCGTTGATCTCGGGGTAGGGGAACAGGTTCTCTTCCAGGATGTTGCCCAGGAACAGCTGCTTGGCGACGCTGTCGTCGCTGCGCAAGGTGGCAGAAGCGGGGGTGGCGGGCGGCGACGAGCTCATGACGCGATCTCCATGAAAGGCGAAGCGCCATTCTGGCACTTTCGCCGCGCCCACTCATGTTGCCAATCGACGCACCCGGCGCGTCGCGTGGCCATGCCGTCCGGCGGCGACGACGGGCCGCCGGTGCTTGAAACGTTTTCCGGCGCACCCAGATCACCGCTTGTGGTACGTCATATCGGCGGGTTTTCGGAGGTAGGGCCATGGCAACCGGTTGGGCGGGCGACGGCGCCGTGCAGGAGCAGATCGACGCCACGGTCGACGATGCGGTGCAGCGGGCGCGCCAGCAGTTGCGCAAGGGCCCGGGCCTCAAGCACTGCGAGGAGTGCGACGCGCCGATTCCCGCGGCACGGCGCCAGGCCGTGCCCGGCGTGCGCCTGTGCGTGGCCTGCCAGGAAGCGCAGGACGCGGAGCAGCGCAGCGCCAGCCTGTACAACCGCCGCGGCAGCAAGGACAGCCAGCTGCGCTGAAGCCCATGCTTGGAGTGCGACGGCGCTCCTCACTTGCCGATCGAAATGCGGCGCTCGCCTAGCGTCCTGCCGCTCGCACCCCATGCCCGCACCCTGTACTCGCCTGGCGGCAGATAAAGCGCGGCTCGCTCGTGCACGTCCAGTAAGGTGTATCGGTCGGCCGGGGTGGCATCGTCCGGTTCGTTTGCCAGCCGTGCCTCGATAACGCAGGGGCGGGTTCGCGCGCACAGGGCGGTGTCGATCAGCCATGCGTGGCGCCGCTGGTCGCTGCGCAGCCAGTCGGGACGCGGGGTGTCGCTGGTGGGCGGGAGGATCACGCTGACGTCATTGCGCTGGGGGTAGGCGCTCCACGGCTTGCCGTTGACACGATTCAGCAGAACCATCGCCCTGGCCGGGTGCAATGCCGCAATCAGTTGCTGGTAAGGCGGCGACTGTCGCGGGGGGGATCGACTCCGCTGAATACGGTCTGGTTGATGGACAGGGGATCGAAACCGCTCAATCGCTTCAGTTCCATCGCCATCGGTCTGACATCCTCACCCAGCCCGCCGGGAGCCTTGTCGATGTGCGCATAACCGGCATGCACGAACAGGCGTGCCGCCGGGTCTGCCATGAAAACACGGCGATACAGATTATCGGCCTGGCTGTTTTCCCGGATCTTCGGCGTCATGTCGGATGACTCGTACGGCACGATCACGAAGCCGAGCCGGATCGCCTCGCGCACGATGTCGCCGTACAGCGGTTCGCGCAGGTATTCGCTGCCGCTCGTGGCCAGTGCGTAACCGCGGTGGGCCAGTTCGGTATCCCTTTTGTCGAGCGCCTCGGCAGCGAAGTGGGTGAAGCCTAGGCACGCAGGCGCGGCAGCAAGGCCAGCGTGAGCAGGCGGGTATGCGGGTCGTGATAGGCTTCGTTGACCATCACGATGCGGCGGTTCGCAGCGAGCCTGGTGATGGCATCCACCGCGTTGACGGCCTGCCATTGCGTCGGTGACGGCATGGCCCGGTCGGCGCGGCCCGCACTGGCGAACGGAAAGTCGCTGACGGCGGCCCGGTACAGGCCGAGATTAGCGTCGGCAAAGGCGAGGAACTGGCGCGCCTGCTTGCGGTCGTCGTCCGAAAGTTACGGCATCAGCCGATGCAGGTACTGGTAGCGCGCCAGGTCGTTGGGCAGCGGCTTGAGTTCCTGGAAGAAATTGCGCGCCTGCGGTCGAGCTGCCTCCATGGCCGTCGCCATGGGCGCCGAGAACGCGGACAGGCAGAGCAGGGTGGCGACGAATCGTGGCGACATGGGCTGGATCACATATGCGGGTTCGCCGAATCTACACACGCGGGTCCCGTGCCGGAAGCCGTCCGGTCAGTTGTTCCGGATCATCCCGCAGAGCGGGATAGATGACCGCTGCCTCGGGATGCAGACGAGGATGGTACTTGTGCGTCCGATGGACAAACGGCAAGCTGGATCCCATTGACTGGCCGACTTGGTGTCGCGGGACAGTCGGCAACGGGTCACTGGCGTGTTAGAGCCGCATGATGCGCATTGCAACTGCCATAGTCCTTCTTTTAGTCGCTTCCTCTGCCTGGGCGCAGAAGTGCACCACTGCAGAGGCGCAGGCCGCTGAGAGCTCCGTTGATTCGCTTGCCTCATGGCAATCCATCTATGCATCCTATAGGCAGTATGGTCATTGCGACGATGGTTCCATTGCTGAGGGATTCACCGACAAGATCGTCCACCTGCTTGCTACTCGCTGGGATTCGCTCAGCCAAGCACAGCAGCTCATCGCCAGTGACCCCAAGTTCCGAGTCTTCGTGTTGCGCCACATCAATGGCTCCGCCTTGACTACTGAGCTGAATAGAGTCGCAACCTCAGCTCGGAACCAATGTCCTAGGTCGGCTGCGCTTCTCTGCAAGCAAATCGCAGGGGCTGCCAGTGAGCGGTAGCGGCTCTAAAACTTCATTCAAGCCGAAGCCGCTTCGCGGCTCGGCTTATTTCAGGCGATGGCATGGAGGCAGCGCTCATTTCCACTTCATTGAACCCGTTCGAACTCGCCGCCGGCATCAACTACTTTTTTGCGTTGCTGCCGGATGAGCAGACGCGTCGTGCGATCGCCGGCGTGGGCGAGCGTTTCCGCAAGTCGCACCGGGTCGAGGGAACGCCGGTCGGCATCGACGACCTGCACCTGACGCTGTGCCCGATGGGCAAGCCTGAGCGATTGCGCCGGCCGCTGGAAGAATCGCTGCTGGCCGCGGCCAGCGACGTGCGCGCCCAGGGGTTCACCGTGACGCTGGATGCAGCGATGCGCTTCAGCGCCAGGGACGGGCAGTTCCCGTTCGTGCTGTGCGCGGACGGGCTCACCACCGCCGCGGCGCTGGAGCTGCGCAAGGCGATTGCCGTGGCGCGGGCCTGCAGGTCAGTGGCGTGTCCAGCTTCCTGCCGCACGTGAGCCTGCTGCACGGCCATGCGGTCGACGCGGTCGAGGAATCGGTCGCGGCGATCCAGTGGCAGGTGTCCGAGTTCGTGCTGATCCGCAGCTTCTTCGGCCAGTCGAAGTACGAAGTGGTAGGCCGCTGGCCGCTGGCGGCAGGCGCCGCGCCCGAGCCACTCGACCTGCTGGCGGAGCTGGCCAGCGTGGTGGACCTGCCGGATCTTGCGGAGCTGACTGACTGGTCCGACGTGGAGTGATTGGCGCCGGACGCGGCTCGCGTCAGATCGGCGGCTCGGCGTTCGCGGCGCGCACCTCGCGGCGCCGCTGGCGCGCCAGGCTGTGTTCGCGGTGGGCGATGTACAGGCTGGCACCGATGATGATGGCCGCGCCTGCCGCGGTGTAGCGATCCACCTGTTCGCCGAAGATCCACCACGCCAGCACGGCCACGATCAGCAATTGCAGGTAGCTGAACGGCGCCAGCAGCGAGGCGTCGGCCAGCCGCAGCGCGCGCGTCCAGCACCAGTGGCCGCTGGTGCCCAGCGCGCCGGACAACACCAGCCACGGCCAGATGGCGGCATGCGGCCATTGCCATACGGCCAGCGCGGCGGGCAGCGACAGCGGCACCCACAGCAGCGTGGTCAGCAGCACGATGCGGTCGGCCGGCTCGCTGCCGGTCAGCGACTTGATGCTGATCGTCACCGCGCCGGTCAACGCCGCCGCGAGCAGGGCCACCAGGCTGCCGGCGGCGAACGCCGCGCTGCCGGGCCGCACGATCACCAGCACGCCGATGAAGCCGGCCACCACCGCGCTCCAGCGGCGCCGGCGCACGACTTCGCCGAGAAAGATCACCGCGCCGATGGTGACGAACAAGGGCGAGGAGTACGACAGCGCCACCGCCTCGGCCAGCGGCAGGTTCACGATCGCCCAGAAGCCGGCCAGCATGCCGCCCATGCCGAGCACGCAGCGCATCACGTAGAAACCGAAGCGCGGCGTACGCAGCAGCGCCCAGCCGTGCCCATGCAGCAGCGGCAGGGCGAACAAGGCACCGAACGCGCTGCGGAAGAAGGTGATCTGGAACGGGTGCAGCTGGGCCGAGGCGAAGCGGATGGTCACCGCCATCAGCGCGAAGAAGCCGGCGCTGCCCAGCATCAGCAGCACCGCGCGCAGCGGCAGCGGGGTGGGAACGGGCGGCGATGCGGGGATCGGGTCCAGGGCCGTGGCGGGGCAGTTCGAGGTGGCGCGCATGGTACCCCACTTGCGCGCCGGCTTTGGCGCCGCCGGGCGCGGCGCTTCAGTGTGCGGGCGGCGTCGCGGCTTCCGTGGCCTCGCTCGACCACGCCTGCAGCCGCTCGCGCACGGCCGGTTCCAGGCTCTTCAGTCCCCAGCGACGGCCTTCCGCCAGCGCGGCGTCGGTCGACTGGCCGCCGAGCAGCGCGGCGCGCAGGGCGATCATCGCACCCACCCGGTTGCTGCTGGCGCAATGCACCAGGGTCGGCTGCTCGCCGGCCTCGCGCAGCAGGCGGTCGAACTGCACCACGCGGTCGCGGGTGAGATCGCCGGCGCCGCGGATCGGCAGGTTGTGATAGCCGATGCCGGCCGCCCGCACGGCGGCGGCTTCGTCGAAGTCGGGCGTCTCGCTGTCCAGGCTGAGGTCGATCACCTGGCGGGTGCCGGCGCGCTTTAGCGCGGGGATGTCACTGGCCTGCAGGCGCCCGGAGGCCACGCGGTGCGGCGCGGGGAACGCAACATGAGGAAGCCCGGCCAAGGCGGCTTCTTCCGGCGCGGCGGCGGCGACGGAAGCGGACAGGGCAAGTGCCAGCAACAGCAGCAGTAGGCGGTACATCGGCGTATGTCTCGGGGAAGGGGGAGACGGTCAGGATAGTCGAGTCGGGGCTCGAGTGGTCGAGGATCCGGCGATGATCACGGGTGCTGCCGTCCGGGCCACCTGGCCGGGGCAAGCCATGCTCCGCTGGCCAGTATAATCGCTGGCCCATTGATTGGACGACCAGGATCGACCGATGTCCGACATCCCCGCCTGCCCGCTGTGCGCGATGGAAAACACCTATCCGGACGGCGACAACTACGTCTGCGCCGACTGCGGCCACGAGTGGCCGATCGCGGCGGCAACCCAGGCAGGCGACGCCGCGCTGGTGGTGCGCGACGTCAACGGCAACGTGCTTGCCAGTGGCGACACGGTGACGGTGATCAAGGACCTGAAGGTGAAGGGGTCGTCGATCCCGCTGAAGCAGGGCACGGTGATCCGCAACATCCGCCTGGTCGACGGCGACGACGAGCACATCGAAGGCAGCTCGGACAAGATCAAGGGGCTGGTGCTGAAGGCGTGTTTCCTGAAGAAGGCTTGAGAGCCTGTTCATGATCTCCAAGTGCCCCGCGTTGTCATCGAGCGACTGCCTCGCAGCCGCTCGATGACAACCCTTCGGGCCGGGTCTGTTTGTCCGCATGCCGGCGTCATCACTCGGTCGTGGACGGACGTCCACTCCTCAGCTCCTCAAAGCCGAGTCCATCCATGGACTCTCCCCGCGTGCCCACGTTCTTCCTTGGCCTGCGGACAAACAGCTCCCGGCGCGGGGTACTTGGAGATCATGAACAGGCTCTGAGCGCGCGCGGGCCTACTGGCGTGCTTCGAGCCGCAGCCCGCGCGGGGTCAGCCGGCGCTCGACCAGTTCGAACAGGCCCTGCACCAGCAGCGCCAGCACGGCGGCCGGGATCGCGCCCTGCAGGATCAGGCCCACGTCGTCCAGCCGGATGCCGGTGAGGATCGGCTGGCCGTAGCCGCCGGCGCCGATCAGCGCCGCCAGCGTGGCGGTGCCCACGTTGATCACCGCCGCGGTCTTGATCCCGGCCAGGATCGAGCGCATCGCCAGCGGCAACTCGACCCAGCGCAGGCGCACGCCGGGCGGCAGGCCCAGCGCGGCGGCGGACTCGCGCAGTTCCGGGGCGATGCCGATCAGGCCGGCGTGTGTGTTGCGCACGATCGGCAGCAGGCTGTACAGGAACAGCGCGGCGATCGCCGGCCAGGTGCCGATGCCGAGCAGCGGGATCATGAACACGAACATCGCCAGCGACGGCACCGTCTGCAGGATGCCGGTCAAGCCGATCAGCCACTGGCCGAGACGCCGCCGCCGGGCCGCCAGGATGCCCAGCGGGATCGCCAGCAGCATGGCCAGCCCGAGCGAGATCGCCACCAGCCTGAGGTGTTCGACGCTGCGCTGGAGCAGTTGCGTCCACCGGCCGCCCTCGTGGTCGTGCGCATGGATGCCGAGGAAACTGGCAGCCACCACGTTTTCCTTCACGCCGCGCAGCTTCACCCGCGCGTTCATCGCGCGCATCGCGTCCTCGTCGATGCTGCCGGCGAATTTGCGCAGCACGCCGACGAAGGCGGGGGCGCTCTGCTCCAGCGCCAGGCGGTACAGGTAGACCGCGTCGTAGCGCGGGAAGTAATGGCGGTCGTCGCGCAGCGTGCGCAGGTGGTAGTAGGGGATTTCCGCGTCGGTGCTGTACAGGTCGATCGCGTCGACCGCGCCGCTGGCCACCGCGCGGTACGACAGCGCGTGGTCGAGACCGCTCACCTTCGCCTGCGGCAGGCCGTAGCGTTGGCGCAGGCCGGGCCAGCCGTCGCCGCGGTCCATGAACTCGTTGGAAAAGCCGAAGCGCAGGCCGGGGTGCTGCAGCAGGTCGGAAATGTCCCGGATGCCCAGCCGCGCGGCGACATCGTCGCGCATGCCGAGCGCATAGCTGTCGCTGAAGCCGAGCGAGTCGGTGATGCCGACGCCCAGGGGTTTCAGCCGCGCGCGCAGGCTGGCGATGTCCGCGTTCGCCGGCATGCCCTTCAGCAGTTCCTGGGTGAGCGTGCCGGTGTACTCGGGATAGGCGTCGATCTCGCCGTCGAGCAGGGCGCGCCACAGGATGCGGGTGCCGCCCAGCTCGCGCCGGTGCATCGCGTCGATGCCGGCTTCGCGTGCGCCGGCCAGCGCCAGTTCGCCGAGGATCACCGACTCGGTGAACTGCTTGGAGCCGATGCGTACCGGCGCGGCCTGCGCCGGCGCGGGCTGCAGACATGGACCCAGCAGCAGGCAGGCCGCCAGCAGCATCGGCGCGCTCAGCAGGCGGTGCATCACGGAGCCTCCGGCAAGCGTCGCTGCGCGGCGACGAAGCGGCTGACGAACGCGTCGGCGGGGCACTCGCGCAGGTCGCGGAAAGCTCCGTCCTGCAGCACAGCGCCCTGGCGCAGCAGCACCAGCCGCTCGGCGAACCAGGCCGCTTCGGCGAGGTCGTGGGTGACCACGATCACCGTCTTGCCGAGCTGGTTGAAGATCTGCTTCAGCTCGTCCTGCAGCTCGTGCCGCACCACCGGGTCGAGCGCGCCCAGCGGCTCGTCCAGCAGCAGCGCGTCGGGGTCGGCCATCAGCGCGCGCATCAGCGCCACGCGCTGGCGCTGACCGCCGGACAGTTCGGCCGGATAGCGCTCCAGCACGTTCGCCGGCAGGTGGGTCAGCGCGGCGAGCTGTTCCGCGCGCTGGCGGATCCGCTCGCGATCCCACCCAAGGTAGCGCGGCAACAGGGCCAGGTTGCCCAGCGCGGTGAGGTGCGGAAACAGGCCGCCGTCCTGGATCACGTAGCCGACCCGCCGACGCAGCGGCAGCACGTCGGCGCGCTGCAGGGGCTGGCCGTCGATCTCGACATGGCCGTGGTCCGGCCACTCCAGCCCGAGCAGCAGGCGCAGCACGGTGGACTTGCCCGAGCCGCTGCTGCCGATCAGCGCGGTGGTGGTGCCGGCAGCGAACGCCAGGGTGACCTGTTCGAGCGCCTGCAGCCTGCCGTAGCGCTTGCCCGCCTGCACCAGTGCGAAGGCGATGCCGCCGGCGGACTCAGCCGTGGACATGGCGCGTCATGGCAGCTCGACCTTCGGTTCGGTGGCGGGGAAACGGCGCGGGCGGGCGATGCCGCCGCGGCCGCGGTGCGCGCGTGAGCCTATCAGCAGGGCGGATCCGGCTGCTACCGGCGAGCGCCGTGCTGGCCGGGCCGGGCCGCGGCGTCGACGCCACGGATCGTTGTGGCGTGCCGCTCATCCGCGCGTGGTCGCCGCCTTGCCGCTCGGCGTCGTACATCGCGCCGTCGGCGCGCCGCCGCAGCTGCCTGGCGCCCTCGCCGTGGTCGGGATGGAGCGCGCCGGGCTCTCAATCCAGCGGCGCGGTCATGATCAGCCGGCCGACCGCGTAACCGCGCTGGCGCGAGTGTTCCTTGAGCTGCAGGAACAGCGCCTGGTCCATCGCGGGGCGGCGCGAGAGTATCCACAGGTGCTTGCGCCCGGGGCTGCCGATCACCGCCCACTGGTAGTCGGCGTCCACCTCGATCACCCAGTAGTCGGCCCAGGCCATCGGCAGCCAGGTCAGCCAGGCCGGCGCGAAGCGCACCTCCAGCGCCGCGGGCTGGTTGTCCTTGATCCGCGCTACGCCATCCACGGACATCGGGCCCTTGCCGGTGCGGCAGGTGTTGTGGATGTGCACGGTGCCATCGGGGTTCGGTGTGTAGGTGGCGATCACGGCACCCAGGCAGTTGCGCTCGAAGTACATCGGCAGGCGCGCGACCTCGTGCCACTGGCCGGCGTAGCGGTGCAGGTCCAGTGACGGCACCGGCTGGTTCGGCAAGCTGGCAGCGCCAACCGGCCAGGTGCAGGCCAGGGTCGCCGCGATCAGCAATCGGCAAAACACATGCATGGCCTGGTTCCGTGGAGCGTGCGTGGTGCGGGAGGGACCAAGGATGGTTGAAGCATGGCAGGCGGTCTAGCGGTAGCGCGCTTCCTGCAGGTCGATCTCGCGCACCAGCCGGCGCGAGACCTCGTCGGAGATACGGCGGTGGCGCGCCAGTTCGAAGACCGCCTCGCGCTGGCCCTGCAGCGCGGCCAGGCGCAGCTCGCGTTCGGCCGTGTCGGCCTTGCGCAGCTGCCGCGCCTCGTCTTCGCTGGAGGCGTCCTCGTCCAGCCAGTGCTGGTACAGGGCGATCACCCGCGTGGCGGCGTTGGTGTAGGTATCGACGTCGCCGGCCGGCGCCTTTTCCAGCAGTTCATGCTGGGCTTTCTCGACGGCGGCGATCGCCGCCTTGGCGGCGCTCCGGCGGGCCAGGTTCTCCTCCCGCTGCACCGCCGGCTCCGGCGGCAGCTGCAGGCCTTTCAGCAGCGGCGGCAGGCCGATGCTGGCAACCAGCAGCGAGAGCAGGATCACCGCGGTGGCGAGGAAGATCGTCAGCTCGCGCGCGGGAAAGGGCGTGCCGTCGGGCAGCAGCAACGGCAGCGTCATCACGCCGGCCAGGGTGATCGCGCCGCGAACGCCGGCCAGCGAGGTCGCCAACAATAGGCGCCAGTGCGGCCGGCTCACCGGGGTGCCGTGATGGTGCGCCTTGAGCACGTTCAGCCGCAGCGAGATCCAGACCCAGGCGAGGCGCAGCAGCGCCAGGCCGATATTGATCGCCAGCGCGTACACCAGCAGCCACCAGGGGTTGCGATGGCCGCTTTGCGCCACCGATTCCATCGCGCCCTGCAGACTGGCGGGCAGCTGTTCACCCAGCAGCACGAACATGATGCCGTTCAGGGCGAACTGCACGGTGTTCCACACCGCCGTGCGCTGCACGCGCGTGGTCGCCAGCAGGCGGCCGCTGAGCTCGACATAGCTCATGGTGATGCCGGCCGCCACCGCGGCGAGAATGCCCGAGGCATGCACCTGTTCGGCCAGCAGATAGGCGCCGAACGGGATCAGCAGGCTGATCAGGATCGGCGAGCCGGCCTCCTGGCCGAAGTGCCGCGACAGCCAGCGTTGCGCGAAGCTCACCGCCACGGTGAACGCCACGCCGACGCCGAACCCGGCCAGCGCCACCCACAGGAAGGTCAGCGACGCGGACAGCAGCGAGAAGCTGCCGGTCATCGCCGCCACCGCGAAGCGGAAGCAGACCAGGCCGGATGCGTCGTTGAGCAGCGACTCGCCTTCGAGGATGTGCATCAGCCGCTTCGGGATCGGCACCCGCGCAGTGATCGACGACACCGCCACCGGGTCGGTCGGCGACACGATCGCCGCCAGCGCGAACGCCACCGCCAGCGGCATCGCCGGGATCAGCCAGTGGATCAGGAAACCGACGCCGACCACGGTGAACACCACCAACCCCAGCGCCAGCGCCAGGATCGCGCCGCGGTCGCGCATCAGCCCGTCCTTGGGGATGCGCCAGCCGTCGAGGAACAGCAGCGGCGGCAGGAACAGCAGGAAGAAGATGGCCGGGTCGAGCGCCACGCCATGCTTGAACACGCCGGTGATCACCGCGCCCAGCCCGATCTGCACCAGCGGCAGCGGCAGCGAGAACGGCAGCATGCGTACCAGGTAGCCGCTGCCGACCACCGCCAGCAGCATGGCCAAGGCTACTTCGATCGAGTTCATGGGATGTCCGGGTGCGTTTGCGACCTTAGCAACACGGCGGCCGCCGCGTCGAGCGACGGCGACGACATGCCGGGAGCGACATGGCATACCATCGACGCTCCCGCGACCGATCCGTTCCCCAGGAGATCGCATGCCGCCGATCATCATCGTTCGCCAGCTCGGCAAGACCTACGCCTCCGGCTTCCAGGCGCTGAAGCGGATCGACCTGGAGATCCGTCGCGGCGAAATCTTCGCCCTGCTTGGCCCCAACGGCGCCGGCAAGACCACCCTGATCAGCATCATCTGCGGCATCGTCAAGCCCAGCGAGGGCAGCGTGCTGGCCGACGGCCACGATGTGGTGCGCGACTATCGCGCGGCGCGCGCGAAGATCGGCCTGGTGCCGCAGGAGCTGACCACCGACGCGTTCGAGACGGTGTGGAACACGGTCAGCTTCAGTCGCGGCCTGTTCGGTCGCGCCGCCAACCCGGCGCACATCGAGAAAGTGCTGAAGGACCTCTCGCTGTGGGACAAGCGCAACAACAAGCTGATCACCCTGTCCGGCGGCATGAAGCGGCGCGTGATGATCGCCAAGGCGCTGTCGCACGAGCCGCAGATCCTGTTCCTCGATGAGCCCACCGCAGGCGTCGACGTGGAATTGCGTCGCGACATGTGGGCGATGGTGCGCGCGCTGCGCGACACCGGCGTCACCATCATCCTGACCACCCACTACATCGAGGAGGCCGAGGAAATGGCCGACCGCATCGGGGTGATCCACAAGGGCGAGCTGATCCTGGTCGAGGACAAGGCCGAGCTGATGGAGAAGCTCGGCCGCAAGCAGCTGACCCTGCACCTGCAGAATCCGCTGGAAGCCATCCCCGCGGCGCTGGCCGGCTACCCGCTGCAGCTGTCGGCCGACTGCCGGCAACTGGTCTATACGTTCGACGCGCAGGGCGAGCACACCGGCATCGACGTGCTGCTGCGCCGGCTCGGCGAGGCGGGCATCGACTTCAAGGACCTGCAGACCCGGCAGAGTTCGCTGGAGGACATCTTCGTCGGCCTGCTGAGGGAACGCGCATGAATCTTTACGCGATCCGCGCGATCTACCGCTTCGAGATGGCGCGCACCGGGCGCACCCTGCTGCAGAGCATCGTCTCGCCGGTGATCTCCACCTCGCTGTACTTCGTGGTGTTCGGCGCGGCGATCGGCTCGCACATGAACGGCATCGACGGGGTCAGCTACGGCGCCTTCATCGTGCCGGGGCTGATCATGCTGTCGCTGCTCACGCAGAGCATCTCCAACGCCTCGTTCGGCATCTACTTCCCGAAGTTCGTGGGCACCATCTACGAGATCCTGTCGGCGCCGGTGTCGCCGTTCGAAATCGTGGCCGGCTACGTCGGCGCGGCGGCGAGCAAGTCGATCATTCTGGGCCTGATCATCCTGGCCACCGCGCGGCTGTTCGTGCCGTTCGGCATCGAGCATCCGCTGTGGATGCTGGCGTTCCTGCTGCTCACTGCGGTCACCTTCAGCCTGTTCGGATTCATCATCGGCATCTGGGCGGACAACTTCGAGAAGCTGCAGCTGGTGCCGCTGCTGGTGGTGACGCCGCTGACCTTCCTCGGCGGCAGCTTCTACTCGATCCACATGCTGCCGCCGTTCTGGCAGAAGGTCACCCTGTTCAATCCGGTGGTGTACCTGATCAGCGGCTTCCGCTGGAGCTTCTACGGCGTGTCCGACGTCGGCATGGGCGTCAGCGTGGGGATGACCGCGGTGTTCCTCGCGATCTGCCTGGCCGCAGTGTGGTGGATCTTCCGCAGCGGCTACCGCCTGAAGGCCTGAGCCGGGGATGCCGGCGTATTCAGGTCAGCGCGGTGTGCGCATGGAACGGCAGCTCCCGCGCGCCGGTGCGCAGCACCGCCGGTTCGGCCGCGTCGAGCTGCTCGCGGCGGGCGTCGATTACCACCAGAATGCGTCCTGCGGCGATCTCGTCGCTGAACTTGCGGCTCACCGTATCGGGCACCTCGAAGCCGACGATCTCGCCGATGCAGGTGCCGAAGGCGGCGCCCAGCGTCACGCCCAGCGGCGGCACGGCGGCCGCGGCCAGCCCCAGCAGCAGGCCGGTGCCGCCGCCGCAGACGCCGCCGCGCACGGCGGCGGGGTAGAAGTCGTTGCGTCCCTGCATCAGGTGATCGGGGATCTTCTCCAGTTCGATGTCCTCGCGGGCGACCAGCGAAATGTCGCGGTCGTCGACACCGGCTTCGCGCGCGGCCGCCATCGCGGCACGCGCGGCCGGCAGATCGTTGGTACTGAATACGCAGCGGGTTTTCATCGGGGCAGGCCTCCGCTTCCGGCATGGGCGCTGCCGCATGGGCGGGCCGGTCGACCCCGCGGGGCCACGCGGCAAGACGGGCTTGCACGCTTGGCTCTTAGTCCCCGGGGCGTTGTGGGCACGTGACCCGGTTGTTATGGCCGGGCAAGGCGCGGCGCAGCGAGGGAACGGGTACGCTCGCGTGGCGGGGTCGCTCGCAATGAACGAATCGCGGATGAACGAGTCCATAGCGGATACGCGACGACAGAAGGGGTGAACGTGCGCAGGCAATCATCGACAGGCAGCTGGATCGGCGCGGTGGTAGTGGTACTGGCCGTCGTGGCGGGCGGCGTGTACCTCGCGCGCAAGGCGATGCAGCCCGGCGTGCCGGCATCCAGCACGCCGGCCGCGGCGGCATCCACCGCCGTGCCTCCCGCCACGGCGTCGGTCCAGCATCCGATCGAACAGGTGCAGACCGGCCCGGCAACGGCATCGACCGCGGCGCTGCCCGCGCTGGGCGACAGCGATGCCAGCGTGGCCGCGGCGCTCGTCGCGCTGGCCGGGGACAGCGAGCTGTCCTCGTTGCTGGTGAGCCAGCAACTGGTCGCGCGCATCGTCGCCACCGTCGATGCGCTGCCGCGCCACGACGGGCTGGCGGCATTCACGCTGCCGGCGCATGCGCCCAAGGGGGCATTTGCGGTCGAGGAGGTGGGCGGTGCCACGGTCCCCGGCGCCGCGAACGCCGCGCGCTACGCGCCGTACATGCGGGTGGTCGACGCCGTCGATCCGCAGGCGCTGGTGGCCTGGTACGTGCACGCCTATCCGCTGTTCCAGCAGGCGTATCGGCAGCTGGGCTACCCGAAGGGCTATTTCAACGATCGCCTGATCGTGGCGATCGACGACATGCTGGCCGCGCCGGAACCCGCCCAGCCGCCGGCCCTGGTGCGCTCGAAGGCATACTACGTCTACGCCGACCCGGCGCTGGAATCGCTGTCGACCGGGCAGAAGCTGCTGCTGCGCGCGGGCACGGCCAACGAGGCGAGGATCAAGGCCAGACTGCGCACGATCCGCGGCCTGCTGGTCGGACAGGCCTTGCCCGCGCCGGCGGGCACGGCGGGCTAGTTTCGCGCGTCATCTCGGCCGCCACCTGACGATGAACCGGCAACTTTCGCCTCCCGGCCCGACCCAGCTCGACCTGCTTGGCGGCAATAACGCGCAACCGGCCGAGGTGCATCGGCTGTTCCTGGCCCTGTTGCCGGACGCGGCGACGCGCGCCCAGCTGGCGCAGGCCGCGGCCGCGCTGCGCTCCGGCCAGCCCGGGCTGCGCGCGCGCTGGGTGAAGCCGGCGCGCTACCACGTCACGCTGCATTTTCTCGGTGACCACGCGTCGCTGCGGCAGGACGTGGTTGCCGCCGCCACCGCGGCGGCGCAGCGCTTGCGCACGCCATCGTTCGAGTGGGTGCTGGACCAGGCCGCCGGCTTCCGCGGCCGGCAGCCGCCATGCATTCTTCGCAGTGCCAGCGTGCCCGCGCCGCTGCAGCAGCTGTGGCACGAGCTGCGCCATGCGCTACTCCTGGCCGGGCAAGGCCGTCGTCTCGAAGCGGGCTTCACGCCGCACGTCACGCTCGCCTACAGCCACGGCGTGGTGCTGGATGCCACGCCAGTCGCGCCATTGGTGTGGCCGGTCGATCGCGTCGCGCTGCTGCACAGCGTGGTCGGCCAGGCGGATTACCACGTGCTGGCGGAATGGCCGCTGTCGCACGACAGCCCAGGAATTCAGGCATAGGGTGTTCCGTCCTTGTGCGAATAACGGTCTGCGCCGCGTTCCAGATGCAGGTCGATGTCGGGATAGCTGCAGGCATCCTCGTTCGAGCGTGAGCCGATTTCCAGGTAAACGGCCATTTCCCCGCTGCGATTGATCAGGTGGTGGCCATCGGCGACATTGCGGGGAAACGCCGCACAGTCGCCGGCGCGCAGCACTTGTTCGCCGGCGTCGCTGAGTAGCACCAGTTCGCCCGACAGCACGTAGACGAATTCGTCCTCGTGCGAATGCCAGTGGCGCTGGCTGGACCAGGCGCCTGCCGGCAAGTGGGTGAGGTTGACGCCGAAGTCGGTCAAGCCGCCAGCGTCGCCCAGCGCCTGCTTGCGGCGTTCGCCGGCGAACGCCGCATAAGGCGGCGGATAGCCGGAGCCCTTGCGTTCCGGGACGGTAGCTGTATCGATTCTTGGCATGACGGTTTCCCTGGAATGGTTGCCGGTAGTTGCGATTGACGAGTTTGTGCGCGCCGTCCGCGCTAGGATGGTTGCGTCGATGACGAATCGGCGGGAGGCAGGTCCGATGAAGCGCTGGTCGAGGGTGGCATGGATCATGTGCTGCTGCATGCTGCCGGTAGTCACGGTGCTGGCGGCGGAGACCGGCCAACCCACGGCAAGCCGGCCGATGGTGGCGCAGATCGCGCTGGATGGTCCGATCGGTCCGGCCGCCGCCGAATACTTCGACGACGCCTCGAAACGCGCCGTGGCCGATGGCGCGGTGGCGATCGTGCTGCGCCTGGATACGCCCGGCGGGCTAGCCGACTCGATGCGGCAGATCATCGCCGGCATGCTGGCCAGCAAGGTGCCGGTGCTGGTGTACGTGGCCCCCGCTGGCGCCCGCGCGGCCTCGGCTGGCACCTACATCCTGTATGCGGGGCAGATCGCCGCGATGGCGCCGGCGACCCACTTGGGCGCGGCCACGCCAGTGTCGCTGGGTGGCGCCACGCCGATGCCGCTGCCAAAAACCGGCGAGCAGCCGGCGCCGGCGGGTTCTGCTGCCAAAGACGAAGCGGCAGCAGGCAACGACGCCGAGTCGCACAAGGTGATGAACGACGCGATCGCCTACATCCGCTCGCTGGCGCAGTTGCGCGGGCGCAACGCGCAGTGGGCCGAACAGGCGGTGCGCGGTGCGGCCACGCTGACTGCCAGCGAGGCCGCGCAGCAGCACGTGGTCGACTTCGTGGCGGCGGACGTGGCCGACCTGCTGGCCAAGGCAGACGGGCGCAAGGTACGGGTGGGCGAGCGCGATGTCACGCTGCAGCTAAAGGGTGCGTCCGTGCGCGAGTACGCACCCGGCGCGCGCACGCGCTTCCTGGCAATCATCACCAATCCCACCATCGCCTACCTGCTGCTGCTGGCCGGCATCTTCGGACTGGCGCTGGAAGCGATGCACCCCGGCGCGATGCTGCCGGGCATCGTCGGCGGCATCAGCCTGCTGGTCGGCCTGTACGCGCTGCAGCTGCTGCCGGTGAACTACGCCGGGCTGGCCTTGATGGCGCTGGGCGTCGGCCTGCTGGTGGCGGAGGCGGCCAACCCCAGCGTGGGCGCGTTCGGCGTCGGCGGACTGGTGGCGTTCGTGACGGGCTCGGTGATGCTGATGAATACCGGTGTGCCCGGCTATGGTGTCAACCTCGGCGTGATCGCCGGCATCGCGGTGGGCGCAGCCGCGCTGCTGGCGCTGATCGTGTGGCTGGTGTTCCGTTCGCGCCGCGCGCATCAGGCCACCGGCGACGCGGCGATGCGGATGGATATCGGCGAACTGCTGGAGCCGGTGGGCGCCAACGGCGAGGCGTGGATGCTGGTGCGCGGCGAGCGCTGGCGCGTGCATAGCAATATCGCCTTGCCGGCTGGTGCGCGGGTGCGCGTGGTGTCGCGGCAGGGTTTGCTGTTGCGGGTCGAGCCGGCGCCAGCCGACGCGACCCATCCATGAGAGACGGGAGATGATCATGTTCGGATTCGTCGGCGTTCTGGTAATCCTCGGCATGCTGCTGCTGTTCTCCGCGGTGAAGATCCTGCCGGAGTACCAGCGTGGCGTCGTGCTGACCCTGGGCCGCTACACCGGCACCAAGGGCCCCGGACTGGTGCTGCTGGTGCCGTTCGTGCAGCGGATGATCCGGGTCGATCTGCGCGTGACCGTGATGGACGTACCGCCGCAGGACGTGATCTCGCGCGACAACGTCTCGGTGCGGGTGAACGCGGTGGTCTACTTCCGCGTGGTCGAGCCCGACAAATCCGTATTGCAGGTGGAGAACTTCCTGCAGGCGACCAGCCAGCTGGCGCAGACCCGGCTGCGCTCGGTGCTCGGCCAGCACGAGCTGGACGAGATCCTGTCGCAGCGAGATTCGATCAACCACACCCTGCAGGCAATCCTGGACGAGGCCACCGACCCGTGGGGCATCAAGGTCGCCAACGTGGAGCTCAAGGACGTCGACCTCAACGAGACCATGGTGCGCGCGATCGCCCGCCAGGCCGAGGCCGAGCGCGAACGCCGCGCCAAGGTGATCCACGCCGACGGCGAGCTGCAGGCCGCCGAGAAGCTGCGCGACGCCGCCGCGCTGCTGTCGCAGCAGCCGCAGGCGCTGCAGCTGCGCTACCTGCAGACGCTGGCCGACATGTCCAACAGCGGCAAGTCCTCCACCGTGGTGTTCCCGCTGCCGCTGGACCTGATCAAGCCGTTGCTGGAGGCGCTGCCGGCGAAGCCGCCCGTGGAGCGCTGAACTGGCGCCGCCGTCGCGGGCGTGCGAATAATGCCGCCATCCCACTGCCAAGACGGTGCGCCACCATGGATGCAGCAAGTTCACCCGGAAGCCTGGTCTGCGTTGGCCTGGGCATGACCCTGGGTTCGCACCTCGGCCCGCTGGCGCGCAGCCATATCGAACAGGCGGACGTGGTGTTCGCCGGGCTCTCCGACGGCATCGTCGAGATGTGGCTGCACAAGATGCACCCGGACGTGCGCAGCCTGCAGCCGTACTACCGCGAAGGGAAGTCGCGCATGCAGACCTACCGCGAGATGGTCGAGGCGATCCTCACCGAGGTGCGCGCGGGCAAGCGGGTGTGCGGGGTGTTCTACGGCCATCCCGGCGTGTTCGCCTGGGCACCGCACAAGTCGATCGAGGTGGCCCGCAGCGAGGGCTACGCGGCGCACATGGAACCGGGCATCTCGGCCGAGGACTGCCTGTACGCCGACCTCGGCATCGACCCCGGCCGCTACGGCTGCCAGCACTTCGAGGCCAGCCAGCTGCTGTTCTACCGGCGCCGGATCGACCCGACCGCCTACCTGGTGCTGTGGCAGGTGGGTCTGGTTGGTGACCAGTCGTTGGCGCGCTTCTCTACCGGGCCGGCCTACCGCGAACTGCTGGTCGAGGTGCTGGCGCGCGACTACCCGCAGGACCACGAGATCATCATCTACCGCGGCGCCACCTTGCCGATCCAGCAGCCGCGGATTCGCCGGATCCGGCTGGGCGACCTGCCGCAAGCCGAGGTAGGCATGGAAGACACCGTGGTGCTGCCGCCGACCGGCCCGCTGCAGCCTGACCTGGCGATGCGCGCACGGCTGGACGCGCTGGACAAGGCGGAAATCAAGCAGGATGCTGGCGTTTTGTGAGCAAGTAGGCAAGTTGCCGTTGGCGTCGTCCCTAGGATGAATCGGCGCGGTTTGAAGCCTCACTGCGGGGCAAACCATTCCACCCCTGCGAATCAGGCCAGCCGCGTCATTCCAATCCATTGACTATCCGGGAGATACGCCATGTCGAATATCGTCGATTTTCTTGAGAACGTCGGTCAGAACGCCAGCTTGCGCTATGCTTCCGCAGGGGACATGCAGCGCATGCTGGCCCATAGCCAGTTCGATCAGGATATCAAGGAGGCTGTGCTGGCCAAGGACCAGGAACGACTGACTGCGCTGGTGGGGGCACAGAATGTATGCTGCTTGCTAGTTCCTGCGCAGGTACGGTGTTGGCTTGTTCCCGGTATCAACGATGAAGACGAGTACTGCCACGAACAGCGTGCTTGAATGGGAATGGCCTCGCTGGCGCATAGCGCCAGCGAGGCAGCGTTCCCCAAGACGTTGACCAAGCCAACAACAGTCGGGGGGAATGCATATGTCGGACGTTGTCGAGTTTCTTGAACGGATGGGGCGGGACGCACAGTTGAGCCGAGCATCGGTCAATGAGCTTGAGCATGTGATGGCGAGCACGGGGCTGGATTTGACTTTGCAGGATGCGATCCTCTCAGAGGATTCATCGACATTGAAGGCATTGCTCGGCATTGCGACACATTGCGCGATGCTTGCGCCCGGCGAGGAGCAGGAAGAGCAGGAGGATGAAGGCGGCGACGAAACTCCAGAGCGCGAGGACGAAACAAGCCGCTCCGCGTCGAGTGCGTGGAGTTGACCGGCTAAGTCAATGCCCGCATCCGTAGTGAATCGCCGGATGGTGATCGCGGGGTGGATATTGCTCGGATTATCCGGGAGTACTGCCCATGCGGCTGTGCTCCCGACTATTGACCAGAGCGCCTCCCTGCTGAAGGAGGCCGATAGCAGCAGAACACAGAACTACGACAGATTCCTGGAGCTCTTGCAGCATCTCGACAAACAGGCTGCGAAGTTGCCGCCCGCGCAACAGGAATATCTGCATTACCTTCAAGCATGGCAGGCAGCTTACGTCGGCGATTACGCAACATCGGATCGGTTGGCTGATACCGTGTTGAATCATTCGCGGGATTCGGTTTTACGCTTTAAGGCAGACTCCCTCGTGGTGAACTCTCTTGCGGAGCGTTCCCGTTACGAGGATGCGTTCCGACGCTTGAATTTGCTGCTATCGCGGCTGCATACGATTTCTGACCCGGATGCTCGTGCCCTAGCGCTCACCGTCGCTACGCTCCTCTACGAGGAGTCTGGGCAGTACGACCTTGCCTGGAATTATGCTGACCAGCTTGCCAATGAAACCCAGCAGCCGAACGATTGGATATGCAAAACGGGCTACGCAAGACTGGTGGCGCTCTACAAGGCAGGCAAGCTGGACGGAATTAACGAGAAGTTTCAAAAAGGCATAGATCTGTGCGAGAAGGTGGGCGACGAACTTTATGCCAATGGCGTTCGCCTGTACCTGGCGAGAGTTGCATTGGGGCGGGGGCATTCAGAAGAGGCAATTACACTACTGAAGAGCAGTTACGATGCAGTGGAGAGAAGTGGCTACTCGTGGTTGCTCTCGCAGGTTGATGCGCTATTGGCCGAGGCATACTTGCGTACCGGCCAGATTGCCTTATCGAAGCAATCGGCACTCCAAGTGGTTGCTCGAAGTGGTGGGAACAAATATTCGGAATCCTTGAGTACTGCCGAGCGCGTTCTCTATCTTATTGCGAAAAGTCAGGGAGACCTGCGGGCCGCTCTTGACCATCACGAGCGCTATATGGCGTCAAACAATGGTTGGCTGGATGAAGTGGGGGCCAGGGCACTCGCTTTTCAGATCGTCCAGCAACAACTTCTCGCCAAAAAACTGCAGTTAGACACATTGAGCAAGCAGAACCAAATCCTGCAGCTCCAGCGAAACCTCGACAAAAAAGCTTCCGAAACGAGTCGTCTATACATATTGCTGTTGCTTACGGTGCTGGCTTTTATCGGCTTCTGGGCCTACCGCATCAAGCGCTCGCAACTGCGTTTCATGCGCCAGGCGCGGCGCGACGGGCTCACGGATATCTTCAACCGGCAGCATTTCATCAACGAGGCCGAGCAGCAGTTGCAGTACTGCCGGAAGTCGGGGCGGGAAGCCTGCCTGGTGCTGATCGACCTGGACCACTTCAAGGCCGTCAACGACACTTACGGACATGCGGTGGGTGATCGCGTGCTGAAGCGTGCCGTGGCCGCCTGCCAGGCGCATCTGCGTTCCACCGACATCTTCGGCCGCCTGGGCGGGGAGGAGTTCGGCATCGTGTTGCCGGAGTGCACGCTCGAGCAGGTGCTTGCCCGGACCGAACGGATCCGCTTGGCGATCGTGGAGGTCTGCGGCGATGCTGCCGAGGAAATCTGCGTTTCGGCCAGTTTTGGCGTGGCGACCACCAAGCATTCCGGGCATGACCTGCGCCAACTGCTGATCCACGCCGACGACGCCTTGTATCGGGCCAAACGCGAGGGCCGCAATCGGGTCAGCGTCAGCGACGGCCGGTCGAAACCGCAACTGGGCGCGGTTGCCGTGACGACCGAAGGCGTGCAGTAGCTGAGCCGGATGGCTGCCGTTCCGCCTGCCGCCTGGGGCAAGGATAGGCACCTCAATGCGATGGCACGGCGTCGAAGGAATGGTGTATTTTGGGCCCGTCAGGCAGCCAGGTTTGCAGCTTGCAGCGCGCAATGCGCGGGAAACGGGGGGAAGGCCGGCAGAGGAATTTCATGCGGCCATCACCAGATAGCCGGCAATCATCCTGACAGGGGGATGACCGATGTTCGATGTGATCGATTTTCTGGAACGGGTGGGACAGGACGCGCGGCTGCGCCATGCATCTCGGGATGATGTGGGGCTTGTGCTGTCCGGTCCCGAGGTTGATCCGGAGTTGCGCGTGGCGATCCTTGCCGGGGATGGCCAAAGCCTTGCGACCAAACTGGGGAAAGGGGCTTTCTGCTGTTATATCAATCCAGGCAAGGAAGATGAGGACGAGGATGATAAAGACGATAAGGATGACAAGGACGATAAAGACGAGGACGGCAAGGGCAGGGTGAAGGAAAAACCATCAAGGAGGCCCAGAAAATGACCCGTATAACTCGGGTTGCCGTTAGGCGTGGGTGATCAGACAAATGTTTCGACAGGGAGCAAGGCGCTGTCTGCTCCTCGCCGTATGGGCAATATGGTTGCTTGCGCGTGCCGGCGCGGTTATTGCGGCCGAGCCGCAGCACGCCTCTTTGCCCCAGGACCCTGCACAACTTCTCAAACTGGCTGATGGCGCCGAGTCGAATAACATCGATGAGTTCAACGCATTGATGCAACGACTCGATGACAGCAAGTTGAGGCTTTCCCCACAGCAGCAATTGCACCGACGCTATCTCGATGCGCGACAGATTGTCTTTCGCGGGGACTTCAAGACGGCACTTCCCTTGATGAAGGCGATCGCGGATCAGTCGGAAGATCCAACCCTGTCGTTTCGCGCCGCTGCGACAACGGTAGACCTCCTGGTGACGCAATCCCGATACGAGGAGGCATTTGCACGGTTGAGCCTCCTTCTGGAAGAGCTTCCACGAGTAACTGAAGGACGAGTCCGCATACAAGCCCTTGGCGTTGCTTCGCAGTTGTACCTCGAAGCGGGCCAATACGACTTGGCGATCGACTATGCGGAGCAATTGATCAAAGGAGCCGAGAGCCCCAAGAGTGCCTGCATCGGTTGGTACTACAAGCTCGATGCACTTCTTCGGGCGGGGCGATGGCAGATCGTCGAGGAAAAAATCCGCAACGGAAGGGAAGCCTGTGACCGGGCCGGCAATATCCTGATTGCCGGCATGTTCAAGACAGTCGTCGCAAAGTTGGAAATTGAGCGGGGGCGATCCGCCGAAGCCATCAGCCTGCTGCAGGAAAATTATGCGGATGTTCAGCGCAAGCGCTACCCGCCGCTTGTTTCCGATTTTGACGATTTGCTGGCACAGGCTTACTGGAAACGTGGCGATGCCGGACTGGCAAAAATACATGCACTTCGTGTTGTCGAGAAAAACAAAAGCATCGGAGGCGTATATTCCGCATCGACTGCCTCTGCCTATCGGGTTTTGTACCAGGTTGAGGAGAAGCAAGGCGACTTGGGCGAAGCTTTGGCCTATCTCAAAGGCTACATGGTCGCCGACAAGGGTTATCTGGATGATGTGAGCGCGAAGGCACTGGCGTACCAGACCGTCAAACAGCAGGTACTGGCAAAGAAACTGCAGATCGAGGGGCTCGACAAGAAGAACAGGATTCTTACCCTGCAGGACGAGCTGGATCGCAAGGCGGCAGAAACCAGCCGGCTGTATATCGCGCTGCTGCTGCTGGTACTGGCGTCCATCGCACTGTGGGCCTATCGGGTCAAGCGTTCGCAATTGCGTTTCATGCGGCTGGCGCGGCGCGACGGCCTCACTGGCATCTTCAATCGGCAGCACTTCGTCAACGAAGCCGAGCGGCAGTTGCGTTACTGCCGCAAATCGGCGCGCGACGTCTGCCTGGTGCTGATCGACCTGGACCACTTCAAGCTGGTCAACGACACGCATGGGCATGCAGTAGGCGACCGGGTGCTGAAGCGTGCGGTCGATGCCTGCCAGGCGCATCTGCGCTCTACCGACGTGTTCGGTCGTCTCGGCGGGGAGGAGTTCGGCGTGCTGTTGCCCGAGTGCACGCTGGACAGCGTGCTGCCAAGGGTCGAGCAGATGCGTACGGCCATCGCCGCCGCCTCCAGCGCCGGGGATGCGCCGGCCATTCCGATCTCGGCCAGCTTCGGCATCGCTGCCGCAGCCAGCAGCGGCTACGAGCTGCGGCAGCTGATGATCGATGCCGACCGCGCCATGTACCGGGCCAAGCACGAGGGACGCAATCGGATCAGGGTTTACGAGGTCGGCATGGGCAGCTGAGGGCCGCGCGGTAGGGCCTGGCTTGCAGGTGCCGCTGCAGCCGGCGATTGCGGCAGCTCGCATGGACAGCCGTGCAGGTGCGCGCTACAAAGGTCGTCGATGCCATTGCCGGGAGTGTTTCGATGCGTGTGAGGAGTTCCGTCCTGCTGGTCGCACTGGGCCTGGCCGTGTTGCCGCTGCAGGCGGCCGCCGCCGAAGCCGACACGACGCGGGCGCCATCGATCAACGCCGCCGATTTCGTCCGCTTCGACCAGACGCTCAGCTCCGATGCGTTCGGCGGGCGCAAGCCCGGCACCATCGGCGCGCAGCGCACCACCGATTTCCTGGTGGCCGAGTTCAAGCGGATGGGGCTGCAGCCGGGCAACCACGGTTCGTGGTTCCAGACCGTGCCGGCCGACTCCACCTTGCTGCTGAATACCGATGTCAGCCTGGACGTCACCGCGCGCGGCAAGCCGCTGAAGCTGGCGTACCGCACCGACATGGTGGCGCAGACCCTGCAGGCGAAAGCCGAGGTTGCGCTGAAGGATTCGCCGGTGGTGTTCCTCGGCTACGGCGCGGATGCGCCCGCCTGGCACTGGAACGACTACCGGGACGTCGACGTGAAAGGCAAGACGGTGATCGTGCTGGTCAACGATCCCGGCTTCGCCAGCCGCGATCTGAAGCTGTTCAACGGCCGCGCGATGACCTGGTACGGCCGCTGGCCGTACAAATACGCGCAGGCCGCGCTGCAGGGCGCCGCCGCCTGCTTCATCGTGCACACCAGCGACGCCGCGGCCGGTTATCCGTGGAGCGTGCTGCAGAACGGCGCGGTCGGTCCGCAGCTGAGCCTGCCGGCCAACGTCGATCCGTCCCCGCGGCTGCCGGTGGCCGGCTGGCTGACGCGCGACGCAGCCACCCGGCTGTTCGCCGCCGCGGGCCTCGATTTCGCCGAACTCGAACGGGCCGCGGCGAAGCCCGGCTTCGAGCCGGTGCCGTTGCACGCGACCGCCTCGATCACCCTGCACAACAAGATCGGCCACATCGAATCGAAGAATGTGCTGGCGATGGTCGAGGGCAGCTACAAGCCCGACGAGGTGGTGGTCTACACCGCGCACTGGGACCATCTGGGCACCGACCACAGCCGCAAGGGTCACCAGGTCTATGCCGGCGCCGTCGACAACGGCACCGGCCTGAGCATGCTGCTGCAGATCGCCGGCGCGTTCGCACACCAGGCAAAGCCGCCTGAGCGCAGCGTGCTGTTCTTCATGCCGACGCTGGAGGAATCGGGCCTGCTCGGTTCGCAGTACTACGCGGCCAAGCCGGTGTTCCCGTTGAACCGCACGGTGGCCGACATCGCCGTCGACGCGTTGCCGATGATCGGCCCCGCGCATGACATGACGGTGATCGGCAAGGGCCAGTCCGAGCTGGAGGACATGCTCGCCGGCGTGCTGCGCAAGCAGGGCCGGGTGATTTCGCCGGAGACCACGCCGGAAAACGGCTTCTACTTCCGCTCCGACCATTTCAACTTCGCGCGGGCCGGCGTGCCGGCGCTGCTGGCCAGTTCGGGCCTGGATCTGATCGAGGGCGGCCGCGCTGCCGGCCAGAAGGCGGCCGAGGACTACACCGCACACCGCTACCACACGACGAACGACGTGTTCGATCCGCACTGGAACCTGGAAGGCATCCTCCAGGACACCCAGGCGCTGTACGAGTTGGGGCAATACCTCAGCCATGCCGGCGTGTGGCCGCAGTGGTACGCCGGCAATCCGTTCAAGGACAAGCGCGACGCCATGATGAAACCGCCGGCATCGCCGGCGGCGCCATCGACGTCGAAGTGACCCACATGGAGCGCTGCTACCTCAGGGTTTCGCCGGTGGCGTATCCAGCCGGTTGAAGTTGACGATGGCGTTGAGCACCAGCGGGTAGCTGCCGATGGTTTCGCCGCGCCAGATCGGGTTGCCGGCGAACAGCAGCACGTGGCCCTTGCCGTAGCGGGCGTCGACCACGGCGGCACGCTCGGCCATCTCGTCGCCGCCGTCGAGCAGGCCGGAGATCAGCAGGTTCTTCGCCTCGGCGTAGCGCAGGATCACGCGCGGGCGCTGCTCGGCGGGAATCACCCACGGGTTGTTGCGCATCTGCTCGGCGTTGAGCGGCAGCGGTTGCCACGGCTTGACGTCGGGCAGGGCGGCCGGGGCGGTCGAGGTGCGACCTTCGGGGGTGTCCGTGTCGTGCGGGCCGCCGCGTCCGGTCGGGCGCTGGAATTCCTTCGCGGTCGGCAGCCCGTGGTCGCCGGTGACCAGGTTGGACACCTTGAACGACTGGCCCGCCGCGCTGTACAGCGCCAGCTCGTCGCTGTCGTAGCCGGCGGCAATCGGGCTGCCGCGGTCGACGAACTTCGCCTGCAGCACGCTGCCGACCACTTTCAGCTTCTCGGTTTTCGTGACGAAGACGCCCGGCGCCAGGCCCTCGTCGATGGCGAACTTTGCGGTGTCCTCGGCGGTGACCAGCAGGCCGCCGGCCTGCACGAAGCGCTTGAGGTGGGCGATGCCGCTCTCGCCGAGGCCGGGGCGGATGTCGTCGGTCGCGTCGATGTGGCCGAGGTTCGGCGTCAGCGCGGTGGTTTTCCACGGCAGCGGTTCGCCCCACATCGGCAGGCCGTCGACGATGCGCTGCGTGCTGGTATCGCCGACCGGGGCGAACAGGATCACGTCGTATTTCGCGCGCAGGTCGCCAGCCTTGGCCACGTCCTGGGTGCTGATGTAGTCGTACGGCACCCCGAGCTTGTCCAGCGCCATGCGCCACCAGCCTTCGGTCTGGGTGCTCAGCCAGGTGTGCATCAGCGCGATGCGCGGCAGCTTCGCCGACGGCATGTCGAGCGCGGCCAGGCCCTGCGGTACGGTGACCGGCACGTCGAGCAGGCGCATCGGCGCCTTCAGGATCGCGGTGTCGGTGACGCGCACCACCTGCACGTCGAACAGGTCACCCATCGACCAGCCGGTGTCGTCGTAGGGGTGCTGCTGTGGGTCCTTTGGCGACCAGTACTGGCGGTCGAGCAAGGTGTCGGCGATGCGCGAGTACGGCTGGTCCATGCGCACCACGTAGCTGCCGGCAGGGAAGGTCCGCGTCTTTGCTTTCTTCCTGTCGTCGTCCTGCTTCGGCAGGGTCACCGTGACCGGTGCGCTGGTGCGGCTGATCTCCGCGTGCTGCAGCTGCAGGATGCGCAGCAGCTGGGCGCGCGAGCCGCTGCGCTTGTCGCCGGCCGGGAACACGTAGGCGGCCGGGCCGGCCTGCTGCGGCTTCTCGATCGAGCGCTTGGCCTTCAGGTAGAAGTTCTTCAGGAACTGCTGGCCGTTGCCGGCGAAGTAGTTCAACGCGGTGAGCAGGCCGGTCTGCTGGTAGTTGTTGTTGTTGCGCTGTGACCACAGCACGGTCGGCAGCGGCGGGTTCGGGCGGTACCAGGTGCGCTGGTATTCCTCCGGTTCGAGGATGCGCTGCACGGTGTCGGCGCCGGCGTTGCCGTAGGTCTCGTACAGGCGGCTGATGCCGTTGT
The DNA here is from genome assembly GCF_021545845.1 of Rhodanobacter thiooxydans. Classification (NCBI taxonomy): domain Bacteria; kingdom Pseudomonadati; phylum Pseudomonadota; class Gammaproteobacteria; order Lysobacterales; family Rhodanobacteraceae; genus Rhodanobacter; species Rhodanobacter thiooxydans. Next base: position 2,856,551 of record NZ_CP088923.1, on the reverse strand, counting down.
GCATGGCGGCGATGAACATCAGGTAGCCGGGGCTCCAGGTGTCGAAGCCGCCGTGGGCGAACACGCCCGGCATGCCGAGCCTGGTCATCTGCTGCACATTGTCCCAGCCCAGCTGCTGCCACTCGCCGGCGAGGATCGGGTCGATCCAGGCGTTGTACGGGCCGTCGCCCACGGTGTTGTCGTACAGGAACGGCACCGATTCGTGCAGGTCGTGCAGCACCTGCGCGTGCCAGCCGACGAAGGTGTCGGCCACGTTGCGGGTGAGGTTCAGCGACATGCCCATCGCGTCGCGGTTGTTGTCGTGCGCCACGTAGTGGCCCCAGTACAGCAGCCGCGGGTAGTTCTGGCCTGGGTGCGCCAGGTGCCAGTTGTACAGGTCGACCATGCGGTCGCGGCCGTCGACCTCCACCACCGGGGTGATCAGGGTGATCACGTGCGAGCGGATGCGCTGGATGTACGGCGCCTCGTCCACCGCCAGGCGATAGGCCAGCTCCATCAGCGCGGTGGGCGAACCGGTCTCGGTGGAGTGGATGGCGCCGGTGATGTAGTAGACCGGCGTGGACTGCGCGACCAACTGGTCGGCGACGGCGTCGTCCATGCCGATGCGGCGCGGGTCGGCCAGCTTGGCCAGGCGCGCCTTGTTCGCGTCGAGATCGGCCAGCAGGTTTTCGTCGGCGATCGCCACCGCGATCATCTCGCGGCCTTCCTCGCTCTTGCCGATCGAGAACACCTTCACCCGCGGGCTGGCCGCGGCCAGTTCGCGGAAGTAGCGATGGACGTCGGCCACATGCGGCAGGTAATCCGGCGCGCCGGCGATGCGGCCCAGCACCTTGTCCGGCGTGGGCACGCTGGTGGAGGCGGGCAGGTAGTCGGTCAGCGGCGAGTTGAATGAGGGGGCGGTGGTGAATTTCAGGATCTGGTCGGTATAGGCCTGGTCGACCGGTTGGGTCGGGTCGCGAGCATACGGCGTTGAACTGTCGGATCCGGTCGCCGCAAACGCACCGAAAGTGCCTGACGCCAGCAGGACGGCGAGCAAGAGCCGGACGGGTGCGTGCATGATGAGTTTCCCCGGGAGTCGTGTGGCGGCTGATCGTCGCACTCTGCCAGAACGGTGTGGCTGCGCGTAGCCCATCAGTTGGGCAGGGCAATCCTGTGCCGCCACGGCGATCGGTTGCCACATGGGCGAGCTGTGACGACGCGCTCCTGCCGGAACCGGGCAGGAGCGCGCCTGTCCCCGCAGAGGGTCAGTGGGTGGCGGTATTGCCGCTCCCTGTCGCCGTGACGCCGGGGCCGATGCTGGAGCCGATGAACTGCACAAGCTTTGCATACAGTTCGGCCTGGTTGGCTTCGTTGTAGAAGCCGTGCATCTCGTTGGGCTTGTACAGCCACTCGTGCGCGATGTTCCGTTTCGCCAGCGCCTGGTGCAGGCTGAGGCCCTGGACGGGCGGCACGCGCTTGTCCTCGCCGCCGGCCACCAGCATTACGCGCGCCTTGAGCCGGTCGAGCTGGTTGATCGGCGAATGGGTAGCCAGCACGTTCATGTCGTCGCCCAGCTGACGCTTGAGATAAGCCTCGCCGTAGCTCGATTGCGGGATGTCGCCGCGGCGGTGCATCAGGGGCAGGTCGTAGACGCCCACGTAGCCGATCGCGCACTTGTACAGGTCCGGTTCCTTCACCGCCCCTTCGAGTGCCGCATAACCGCCATAGCTGGCGCCGTAGATGCAGATGCGCTGCGGGTCGGCGAGGCCTTGCGCGATGGCCCAACGGGTGGCGTCGGTGACGTCGTCCTGCATCTTGCCGCCCCACTCCCTCCAGCCGGCGCGTTCGTAGTCGTAGCCGTAGCCACCGGAACCGCGGTAGTTCACCTGCAGCACGACGTAGCCACGGGTGGCCAGCGCCTGCACGTCCGGCTGGTATTCCCAATGGTCGCGGATGCCGAACGGGCCGCCATGCACCAGCACCACCATCGGCAGGTGCCTGGCGCTTTCCTTGCCGGGCGGATAGCTCACGTAGCCGTGCAACTGCATGCCGTCGCGTGCCGCGAAGTCGAGCGGCTGCATGGTGGCCATCCGGGCAGGGTCGATCCACGAGGCCCGGGCCAGCAGCGGCGTGAGCCTGTTGGCCTTGGCGTCGTACAGCAGGAACGTGCCGGGATCGGCATCAGCCTCGACCAGCACCACGCTCAGGCTGCCGTCGCGCGTGCCGGAGACGAAGCGGACGTTCTCGCCAGGGAACTGCTTCATCAGCGCCAGCAGGGTCTGCGCAGCGAGTGACTGCGGGTCGAACAACGCCGCGCCGCTACGACCGTCCGTGAAGCCCACGCCGAGGATGCTGTCGTCGGCCAGGCCCTGCAGTATCCGGGTTGCTTCGACGTGTGGATTGCTCCACACGACGCTGAGCGACTGCTTTGCCGGATCCCAGCGGCAAACGCCGAAGGCGGCGGGGGCCGAACAGGTGAAATACGCCCCGCTGTCATCGCGGTTGAATTCGATCGGTATCGCGCGGTTCCTGCTTGCTTCCGGCAGCAGCTGCCAGCCATCACCATCGATCGGATGCTGGTAGACCCTGACGTTGCCGTCATTGTCAAAACCAGCCGCGAAGCGGATCCGCCCCTGGTGGTCGGCGACGAAGCTTGCGCCACGCATGGGGGCAACGATGAGTTGTGTCTTGTTGCCGTTGCGCACGTCCATGCGGTAGGCCACGGGGATGGCGCCCTCGAGCCCGGCTCCCGACCACGAACTGATGGATACCAGCACATGCTTGGGATCGTCCGGGATGGTGGCGATCAGTTCGGCACTGCCATATTCGGCCGTCGCCCGCTGGATGTGCGAGCCGGTGCTCATGCCACTGCGGCGGTAGCCGTACAGCATGTTCGCGCCATTGCCGTCGGCGTTGACCGCGAATAGTTCGCCGGTGGCAAACGGCGCATCGTAACCGCCGACACGTTCGCCCACGGAATACAGCACGCGGGTAGCGGACGCCCACCAGAAAGCGATCACGTCGTCCTCCTGCCGCGGGCGAACCAGGTTGCCCTGGTGATCGGACACCCGGATCAGGGCCAGCACGGTCTGCCCGTTCACCACTGCGGTGGCGGCCAGGTACTTGCCGTCCGGCGAGATTTTCACGTCCTTGTACTGGGCATGTCGCGCCAGCTCGGCATAGGAGACCGGCTGTGCCTGCAGCACGGCAGTAGACAGCAAGAGCAGACCCGCAACGATCCAGCGCTGCATCCTCATCGCTGATTTCCCCTGTCGTGATTGAACGACCGTACAACCTGCCGGCTGCCTCAGGGCGGCATTTATAGCAGGGCGCCGACCGCATCGGGACGGGTGCGGCGCTGGAGCGGATCGGGGCGGCCGGTGGTCTGGTCGCCTCGCGATCGAGCGTGATGCTGCAGGCTAGGACTGCTTGTCCAGCAGCGCCGTCAACTGGTCGAGTTGCGCGCGGTAGCGGTCGAGCACCTTGGCGGTGAGTGCGGCGTAGTGGCTGGCCTCGTCCCAGCGACGCGCCTCGATGGCCTCGCGCACGCCGGGCACGGTCTTGACGTCGTAGCCGGTGAGCATGCCCGGCGCATAGATGAAGTGCTTGAACCAGCTGCGCCCGGGTAGCCCGGCGGGATCGGTGAGGCGCTGCTCCATGCTGCCGGCCAGGCGGTCGAGCTGCTGGCGCTGCGCGGCGGTGAGGTTGAAGCCGGCGGCGGCACGCTTGTCGTAGGCGGCCCGGCAGGCCTTGGCGCTCTGCGCAAGCCGCTTCGCCGCGCGGTCCAGTGGGGCGAGGTCGATCGCCGGCATGTCGGAATCGCGTGCGGGCGGGGCGACCGGCCGTGTCGGGTCGGCATTGAGCGCGAATGCATGGCTGTCCAGCAGCTGGTGCTGCCGCTCGGTAGCCTCGCGCGTGTCGTCGACCAGCTTGTGCAGTTCGTCGAGGTAGCGGCCCAGCGTGTCGCTGAAGTCGCCGAAGCGCAGCGGCAGCACGTTGGCCTCGGCGCTGCGCAGCATCACGTGGCCGGCGACCTTGGCCAGCGCCATGCCGTAGTCGAAGCTCGGGTCGCCAAAGCGCGCGTAATGGTCGAACGAGTCGTAGCGCGAGTGGTAGATGCCGCCGTCGTCGTCCTCGCCGCCGAAGCCGAGGTCCAGCGAGGCGATGCCGAGATGTTCCAGGAACGCGCTGTAGTCGGAGCCCGAGCCCAGCGCGGCAAGCGGCAGGTCGCCGCCGGCCGCCGCCAGCTTGGCGATCGCCTTGACTTCCGGCTTGGCGTCCTTGTTGTTGCCGGCCACTTGCATGTGTGCACGCAGTCGCTCGCGCACGCTGACACCGGTTTCCGGGTCGGTCACGCCGGCGGCCACCTGGTTGACCAGGTGCTGCAGCGAGTGACTGCCGCCGGCGCCGAGGAAGCCGCGGCCGTTGGTGTCGGAGTTGAGATACAGCACGGCCTTCTGCTGGAGTTCCGCGGCATGCGTCTCGGCCCATTCGGTGGAACCGAGCAGGCCGGGCTCCTCGCCGTCCCAGCTGGCATAGACGAGCGTGCGTTGGGGTCGCCAGCCCTGCTTGACCAGGCCGCCGATGGCCTTGGCCTCGGCCATCAGGGCGATGGTGCCGGAGAGCGGATCCCACGCGCCGAAGGTCCAGCCGTCGTGGTGGTTGCCGCGCACGATCCACTGGTCCGGCTCGGCCGAGCCCTCGATGGTGGCGATCACGTCGTAGACCGGTTGCTGCTTCCAGTCCGACTGCACGGTCAGGTGCACGTTCGCCGCGCTCGGGCCGACGCGGTAAGTCAGCGGCAGCGCACCGCGCCACCCGGCCGGGGCCACCGGGCCGGCCAGCGCCTGCAGCAGCGGCGTGGCGTCGGCGTAGGAGATCGGCAGCACCGGGATCTTCAGGATGGTCTTTGCGTCTTTCAGCGCCAGCCGTTTCGCGCCGGGCGTGGAGCCGATGCCCGGAGTCAAGGGGTCGCCCGGATACAGCTGCATGTCGGCCACCGAGCCGCGCTGCACGCCCTGCGCCGGGCGCCAGCCGCCCTGCGGATAGACGTCGCCCATGGCGTAGCCATCGTCGTGCGGGTCCGAGTAGATCAGGCAGCCGACCGCGCCATGTTCCTGCGCCAGCTTCGGCTTCAACCCGCGCCAGCCGTGGCCGTAGCGGGTGAGCACGATCTTGCCGCGCACGTCGATGCCGCGCCGGGCCAGTTCCTTGTAGTCGTCGGGCATGCCGTAGTTGGCGTAGACCAGCGGCGCGCTGACATCGCCGTCGGCCCCGTAGACGTTGTAGGGCGGCAGCACGCCGGCGAGGCCGGAGGTGGCGTCGCCTTCGATGGCTGGTTCGTGCAGTGCCGCGACGTACGGTTTCGGCCCGAGCAGCTCCAGCGCCACCTTCTTCGGTGTGGGGTAGAGCACGCTGAAGGTCTCGATGTGCGCGTTCCAGCCCCATTCGCGGAACTTCGACAGGATGAACTCGGCATTCGCCTTGTCGTGCGGCGAGCCGACCTGGTTGGGCTGCGATGCCATCTGCTTGAGCCAGCCGCGCAGCTCGGCGGGATCGAGCTGGGCGTCGAAGCGCCGTTCGAGATCCTGCTGGGCCGTCGCCGCGCTGGCGCTGAAGCCGAACAGGGCGGCGGCGTCGGTGCGGTCGGCTGGGCTGGCGGCCGCCGCGGCGAAGGCTGCCAGCAGGCAGCCCAGGCTGAGCAGCGGCCGGAGAGCGGATCGGGTCATGGTGATTTCCCCTGGATAGTGGTGGCTGCGGCCGGCCGTGCTGGTGCGAGCGGCTCGGCGGGGTCGGATGGCGTGGCCGCGTCCTGGTCGCGGATGGTAACGTCGTTGGCGAACAGCTGGTGGCCGTCCGCATCGGTGTAGCTCAGCCGGTATTTGCCGGGACGCAGATAGAGCAGGTTGTGGGGTTCGATCAGCCCGTTGCTGATGCGGTCGCTGGTGGTGGGGTTCAACGGCAGCGGGTCGAGCACCAGGCGGTCGGCGGGTATCGCGTCGGCGCCTTCGCCGGCATAGCGCGCCTCGACCATGCACGGGTAGACGTGGTTGCAGCGTTCGCCGCTGACCAGATACGGCTTGCGGCTGCCGCCGAGGTCCAGCCAGGTGGGGCGGCCGCGTTTGATCCGCTCGGGCGGGAAGAACACGCTGACGTCATAGCCCGCGCGCAACGACCACGGCTGGCCTTTCTTGTCCACGAACACGATCGGCGCGTCGGGGCGCAGTTGCTGCATCACCGGGGCGTAGTCGGGGTGGTCGTCGCTGGCCGACGGGTGGGGATACAGCATGGTCTGCTCCACCGTGAGCGGATCGATGCCGCTGAGCTTGTGCAGGTGCTCGGCCATCGAGGAGCCGCCCAGGTAGACGCCCGATTCCTGGATGTGCGCATAGCCGGCGTTGACCACCAGCCGCGCCTGCGGGTCGTTCTTGAACACCTCGCGGTAGAGGTTGCGCGCCTGCTCGGCTTCGCGGGCGTCGCCGGTAGCCGCGGAGAGCGCTTCGTAGGCCACCACCTTGAAGCCGAGCTTCAAGGCGGTGCGCACCATCTCGGCGTAAATCGGCTCCTCGGTATAGAAGCCGCTGCTGGCGACCGGATAACCGCGCGCCTGCAGCCCGGTGTCGGTCTGGTAGAGCGTCTCGGCGGCGAAATAGTTGAAGCCCTCCACGCGCAGCTTGCCCAGCAACTGCACGGTCAGCGTGCGGGTGAGCGGTATGTTGTGCGCTTCGTTGAGGAACACCGCGCGGTAGTTCCTGGCCAGCTCGGGAATCGCTTCGAGCGCGGGGCGGGCGCGGTAGTCGGCGTTGCCCAGCGGCGAGGGGCGGTCGTCCGGCAGCGCCGGCTGCTTGATCGAGAAGCTGGCCGCAGCATCCGGGTAATTGCCGACGAACGTCTGGTACCAGCTCAGGTACTGGCCAAAAATGATGTGGAACGCCGGGTCCGGATCGGTGGCGTACGAGTAGCGCATCACCCGGTACTGGGCCAGCAGGCTCTTGTGCTGGTTGGCCTCCTGCATGATCTGCTCGGACTTCTGCGCGGCGGCGACCTGCGCCGCCTGCCATTGCGCAGCCGACTGCGCATGGCCCAGCCGACCGCACAGGCACAGCGCCAGCGCAAGGCCTAGTGCAGGAAGGGGGCGGCGCCTTGGCATCGGGTACTCCTGATACGGTGTTCGGGAGGTCGTCTGACGGCTCTGCCGGGCGCCAGGCTGTGCAGGCCCTGGAAAAGCCGGCCTGGGGCATGGCGTGGTCGTGGATCGAGCATGCAGCATGAACTGCCGCGGCGCCCCGTGCCAAGCGGCACGGGTTCATCAGCGCGAATCGGGCGCACAATCGGTAAACCCTTGGCCCACTGAAGGAGTACGACCATGCGTCCTGCCATCCTTGCCGTGTTGCTTGCCGCCAGCATTCCCGCGGTGGCCCTGGCCCAGACGGAGAAACCGCACGAGGCGGCGGTCTCCGCCGCGGTGCAGAAAGCGCTCGCTGATCCCGCCCGCCAGACCGACCGCGCTGAGGACACCCGCCGCCAGGTGGCCCAGGTGATGGCCTTCGCCGAAGTGAAGCCGGGCCAGAAGGTGCTGGAACTGGTGCCGGGCAGCGGCTACTGGACGCGCGTGTTCAGCGCCGTCGTCGGCCCGCAGGGACACGTCTACACCGTGTGGCCGCACGAGATGGGGAAATACTCCGCAAAAAGTTTCGCCAACTGGCAGGGCCTGGTGGCCACACCGCACTATGCGAACGTCAGCCTGTTGCAGCAGCCGGCCGCGCTGTTGAGCGCGGCGGAGCCGATCGACCTGGTATTCACTGCGCAGAACTACCACGACTACCATGACCCGTTCATGGGCCCGGTGGACATGGCCGGCTTCGACAAGCGGGTCTACGACGCGCTCAAGCCGGGTGGCCTGTTCGTGGTGATCGACCACATGGCCCCGGCCGGCTCCGGCCTCGCCGACACCGACACCCTGCACCGCATCGACCCGGCCGTGGTGAAGCAGGAAGTGGAAGCGGCCGGCTTCGTGTTCGACGGCGAAAGCGACGCGCTGCGCAACCCGGCCGACCCGCTCAACGCCAAGGTGTTCGACAAGTCGATACGCGGCCACACCGACCAGTTCGTCTACCGCTTCCGCAAGCCGGCGAAATGATTCGCCGCGCCGCCGCCGCTTGAGTCGCGGCGGCGATCGGCGCCACCATCGGCTGCCGGGCGGCCCGCCGCCCCGCAGCTGATGCCGTCCGGAGTGCCGTGAATCCCGTCCCGCCCATCCCGCCAAACCTCGACCCGGCCGACCCGATGCCGCAGCCGCCGAGCGAGCCGGATGCCGCCGATTGCTGCGGTGAGGGTTGCGTGCGCTGCGTCCACGACGTCTATGAAGAAGCGCTCGAGCGCTATGAGGCGGCGCTGGCGGCGTGGCATGCGCGTCACCCCTGAGCGCATGCCCAGCGCCATCCGCTATCGCCTCGCCGGCCCGGACGATGCGCTGGCGATCGGTCGGCTGGCACGCCGGGTGACGCGGCGCTGGATTCTGCCCAAGCAACCGGCCAGTGCGGCGGCCGAGCTGCTTCACGGCATGAGCGCGCGGGTGATCCGCAGGAAGATCCTCGCCGGTCAGCGCTTCCACCTGGCCTGCCAGCAGGACGGTCGCCTGGCCGGCGTGGCGGCGATGCGGGACGACTGCCACCTGTTCCAGTTTTTCGTCAGCACCCGCCTGCACGGTCGCGGCATCGCACGCCAGCTGTGGCGGCGCGCGATGCGGGATGCGGTGCGTCGCGCCGGCACGCGGCAGTTCACGCTGAATGCCTCGGCCATGGCGGTGCCGGTGTATCGGCACTTCGGCTTCGTGCGGAGCGGGCCGCCGACGGTCAGCCGCAGCGGGTTGCTGACCCAGCCGATGCGACTGGACCGGTACTGACGGGCACCACGCGCCGGCGCCGCATGGCGGCTTCCAGGAATTTTGGTCATGCCGTCGCCATCGTTGGTCGCCTATAAAACGCGCCGGGGAATCCTTGCCAACCCGCGAGGATTTGACGATGCGATTGAAGACATGGATGACCCGCGGCCTGATGCTTGCGGGGTGGGTGGCCTGCTGCCCGGCGCCGGCTGCGCCGGTGTTGCCGGACCACCAGGGGTCGATGCAGGTGCCGTTCCGGCCCACACGGTCAGCCTCGATGCGTACAGGGGGCAGCCCGTGCAGGTCAACTTCTACGGCGTGGAAGACCGCAGCCTGCAGACTTCGTTGGTGCTCGGCGACGTCAGCGTCACGCCACGGTAGGAGCGGCAGCGGGAGGCGCGTTATCGCCTCCCGCCGCGGCGCCTCGCGGCGGGGGCCGCGGATCGCTCACACCCCGGAAAAGTTGCGCCGCAGATCCTGCCGGCAGCGCGCCACCAGGTTCGGCGCGAAGACCTCGGGCCAGCCCTGGCTGAGGTCCGGGTCCTCGGCCAGGCGCTCGTGCTCGGCCAGCAGCTGGGCCATCGCCAGCAGGTCGGCCACCGCCAGCGCGTTGCCCAGCGGCGAGGCCGCTGGTGTCGGCTGCAGTCGCCGCTCGGCCAGTGCGTCGACCACCCGCCGCGGCAGCTCCCAGTGCTGCGCCACCTGCAGCGAAAGCTGCGCGGCGAGGTCGGCACAGCCGGCAAGAAAGCCAGGCGACGGCGGCTCGGCGTCGTCGGCGGGGCCGATCCGGTCCAGCAGACGGATCACCGCGCCATCGCCGGCATGGCAGACGATGCCCGCCAGGTAGGCTTCGAACGCATCGCTGTGGTTGTGGCGGCCGAGCCAGGCGCAGGCATGCGCGCAGCGCTCGGCGTGATGCCACAGGCGCTCGCCGGCGGCCTGCCCGAACGCGCCGGCATGGGCTTGCAGGATGGGCTTCATCACGTGCTGGGTGAGTATCCGGCGCAGTCCGTCCTGGCCCAGCAGCACCACCGCCTGCTGCAGGCTGGTGATCGGCTGCGCCGCACGGTAGTGCACGCTGCCGGTGACCCGCATGATCTCGCCGACCATCAGCGGATCGCGGCCGATCAACCGGGCCAGTTCGCCGCCGCCGGTGTTGTCGTTCCTCAGCGCGCGCAACAGCTGCGGCAGCACCGTGGGCAGGCGTGGCAGGCTGTGCATGTCGAAGCGGCTGCCGAGCAGCTCCAGCTGCCTGAGCGTGGCGAGCTCGGCCGCGCCGGGTTCGCTGGCGTGGCTGTCGGCCAGGCCGAGCACGAAACGATGGAAGCGGTCGCGGATGGCCGCCAGCGGCAGCGCCGGCCGGGCGGCGACGGTGGTGCGCGCCGGCGTCGTGGCGGCAGGCGGCGCGCGTCCTGCGCGTGGCTTCGGCCGTCGGCTGCGGAAAATGCGCCGCCACATGTTCCCCATCGTCCCCCTCATCCCCGCGTGCCGACTCCCGGGTAACCCGTTACGGGCTATCGGCGCCCTGCGGGGAAAGTTTAGCGAGGATGCGGCGCCGGCCCGGCCTACTTGGTGCTCTTCTTCTTTTCCTGCTTGGCGGCCCGCTTTTCCTTCAGGGTCTTGGCCGGCTTCTTCTTCTCGTCCTTCTTGGTGTCCATGCCCTTGCTCATGCTGCTCTCCCAGTGAGGTTGAATGACGGCGACAGGTGACGCGTGACACGATGTCAGTCTAGGTCGTTTCGGCGCCCGTGGGGCGGCCTGGCGCGGGGCAGCCGCGGCGGTGGCAATCCGCGCGGCAGCCCCCACATCGTGGCCATCCCATTCGGTGAGAGCCTGACATGATCCCGTTTTCCATCCTCGACCTGGCGCCGGTTACCGAAGGCAGCGACGCCGGTCAGGCGTTCCGCAACACGCTGGACCTGGCCCGGCTGGCCGAACGGCTCGGCTACCACCGCTACTGGCTGGCCGAACACCACAACATGCCCGGCATCGCCAGCGCGGCGACGGCGGTGCTGATCGGCCACGTGGCCGGCGGCACCTCGACCATCCGCGTCGGCGCCGGCGGCATCATGCTGCCGAACCACGCGCCGCTGCAGGTGGCCGAGGCGTTCGGCACGCTGGCCTCGCTGTACCCCGGGCGCATCGACCTGGGCCTGGGCCGCGCGCCCGGCACCGACCAGCCCACCGCACGGGCGCTGCGCCGCTACTTCGACAACACCGATGCATTCCCGCAGGACGTGCTGGAACTGCTCGGCTACTTCGAGCCGGCCAAGCCTGGGCAGCAAGTGCGGGCCGTGCCCGGCGCCGGTATCGAAGTGCCGGTGTGGCTGCTCGGTTCCAGCCTGTTCGGCGCGCAGCTGGCCGCGCAGCTCGGCCTGCCGTACGCGTTCGCCTCGCATTTCGCGCCGGACGCGATGGACGAGGCGCTGGCGCTGTACCGGCGCGACTTCCGCCCGTCGGCGCGGTTGCAGCGGCCGTACGCGATGCTGGGCCTCAACGTGGTCGCGGCCGACAGCGACGCCGCGGCGCGGCGGCTGTTCACCACCCAGCAGCAGACTTTCATCAACCTGCGCCGCGGCAAGCCGGGGCTGGTCCCGCCGCCGATCGACGACATCGAGGCGTACTGGACGCCGCCAGAGAAGCTGATGGTGGAGCGCGCGCTGGCCTGCACGGTGGTCGGTGCTGCCGATACGGTGAAGGACGGCATCGCGGCGTTCATCGCCAGGCACCGGCCGGACGAGCTGCTGCTTACCGCCAACGTATTCGAGCACGCGGCGCGGCGGCAGTCGTTCGAGATCGCGGCGGCGGCGCGTGATCGGCTTGGTACCGGCCGCGAACCGGCCACCGATCGGGGATAATGCCGTGTTCCCCATGACCGAAGCCCACCACGCATGAAAACTCCCAAGGGCCTGCAGGACCTGATCGACGAAGGCGTGATCGACCAGGTGCTGCGGCCGCTGAAGAGCGGCAAGGAGGCCTCCGTCTACGTCGTGCGCTCGGGCGAGGACGTCCGCTGCGCCAAGGTCTACAAGGACATGGCGCAGCGCAGTTTCCAGCAGCGCGTGCAGTACCAGGAAGGTCGCAAGGTGCGCGGCAGCCGGCAGATGCGGGCGATGGGCAAGGCCACCAAGTTCGGCCGCAAGGAAGCCGAGGCGGCGTGGAAGAACGCCGAGGTCGACGCGCTGTACCAGCTCACCGCCGCCGGCGTGCGCGTGCCCAAACCCTACGGCTATTTCAGCGGCGTGCTGGTGATGGAGCTGGTCACCGATGCCGACGGCCATTCGGCGCCGCGGCTGGGCGAAGTGGAACTGTCGGCCGACACCGCGCGCGACTACCACCGTTTCCTGATGCAGCAGGTGGCGCGCATGCTGTGCGTGGGGCTGATCCACGGCGACCTGTCCGAATACAACGTGCTGGTCGGGCCAGCTGGCCCGGTGATCATCGACCTGCCGCAGGTGGTCAGCGCCGCCGGCAACAATGCGGCGCGCACCATGCTGCGCCGTGACGTCGGCAACATCACCATCAGCCTGGCGCGCTTCGCGCCGGAGCTGCTGGACACCCACTACGGCGAGGAGATGTGGGCGCTGTACGAACTGGGCGAATTGCACCCGGACAGCGAACTCAGCGGCCGCTTCGAGTTCGACGAAAGCATCGCCGACGTCGACAGCGTGATGCAGTCGATCATCGACGCGCGGGAAGAGGCGCTAATCCGCCAGCAGGGGCGCGAGGCGGCGGTGCAGGAAGGTTGAGCGATTCCAGGGCACGGATTGTTGGGGTTCGCTGCGCTCACCCCAACCTACAAGCTGCCCAGCCGCTTGTGCGTAGGAGCACGCTCGCGGGCGATGCTTTTTCGAATCCCGAATCCCGAGTCCCGAGTCCCGAGTCCCGAGTCCCGCCACAAGAGCATCGCCCGCGAGCGGGCTCCTACATGTGGCAGAGGAAATGGCTCAGTGCGCGCTGACGTCGACCAGCGCCACGTCGAATACCAGCGAGGCGTTCGGCGGGATGTCGGCGCCGGCGCCGCGGGCGCCGTAGCCGAGCGCGGCAGGGATCAGCAAGGTGCGCTTGCCGCCCACGCGCATGCCGGCCACGCCCTGATCCCAGCCGTCGATCACCCGGCCCGCGCCCAGCGTGAAGTTGAACGGTGCGCCGTGGTCGTACGAGCTGTCGAACTTGGCGCCGTGCTTGTCCTTCGCGTGCTCGTCGTACAGCCAGCCGGTGTAGTGCACCAGCACGTCCATGCCGGCCTTCGCCTCGGCGCCGGTACCGATTTTCTGGTCGATCACGGTGAGCTTGTCGACCTGTCCGCTGGCCTGTGCCGGCGGTGGGGTGCCGCAGGCGGCGAGGGCGAACACGGCGAGCAGGGGCAGCAACCAGCGCATGGGTGACTCCGAAGGATTGAAGAGGTCGGGCGGGATTATGCGGGAAAGCGCGGCGCGTCAGCCGGCCGTGCCGCGTCAGCCGACCAGTTCGGCCATACCCATGCGCCTGAGCGGTTCGACCGCGACCGCGCCGGTTTCGCTGATCAGCTGCAGTTGGCCGTCCTGCACCAGCGCCTGCAGGCGCATGCCACGCTGCAGCAGCGCGGCCAGTTCGGCGACGGTGGCGGCGGGGATGTCGAGCACGCTGAGGTTGCGGTGGCGGCCGAGCGCGTGGCCGAGCTTGTTCCACCAGAGCTCCGCGGCGTTGCCGCCGTAGCTGACCACCACGACCTGACGCGAGCGGCCGCAGGCCTTGCGGATGCGCGCCTCGTCGGGCTGGCCGAGCTCGATCCACAGTTCGATCTCGCCGCTATATGCCTTGCGCCACAGCGCCGGCTCGTCCTCATCGCTGAGGCCCTTGCCGAACTCCAGCCGTTCGTCCGCGTACAGCGCGAACGCGAGCAGGCGCACCATCAGGCGCTCCGCGGTCTCCGACGGGTGCCGCGCCAGGGTCAGCGCGTGGCCGGCGTAGTAGTGCCGGTCCATGTCGCTGACCTGCAGCTCGACCTTGTGGATGGTGGCGTTGAGTGCCATGGGGATCTCTCGGGACAACAGCCGCCCATTCTACGCGCAGGCGGCGGTCCAGGCCGTCGGGAATAACCATCGGCGGGCATTCCACGCTATCTTGCGTCGCAGCCATCCACCCCGGGGGAGAGCCATCCTGTGAGCGCACAGCCAATGTCCAGCGCGTCGCCGCGCGTCGAATTCACCCTGCGCGGGGTGGTCATCGGCATCGTGATCACCGTGGTGTTCACCGCGGCCAACGTGTTCTTCGGCCTCAAGGCCGGCCTCACCTTCGCCACCTCGATTCCGGCGGCGGTGATCTCGATGGCCATCCTGCGCTCGCTGAAGAACTCCACCATGCAGGAGAACAACATCGTGCAGACGGTGGCCTCGGCCGCCGGCACGCTGTCCTCGATCATCTTCGTGCTGCCCGGCCTGATCATCATCGGCTGGTGGAACGGCTTCCCGTTCTGGATGAGCTTCGGCATCTGCGCCACCGGCGGCATCCTCGGCGTGATGTACACCATCCCGTTGCGCCGCGCGCTGGTCACTGACTCGGACCTGCCGTACCCCGAAGGCGTGGCTTGCGCCGAGGTGCTCAAGGTGGGCGCCAGTTCGGAGGAGGCGGCCGAGTCGGTGGAGTCGGGTGGCGCGGGGCTGAAGGCAGTGGTCGCCGGCGCGATCGTCTCGGCGGCGTTCTACGTGATCGTACAGACCAGGCTGTTCGCCGCCGCGGTGTCCAGCTATTTCCGCGTGGGCGACAAGGGCGCCGCCACCGGGTTCGACTTCAGCCTGTCGTTCGCGCTGTTCGCGGTGGGCCACCTGGTCGGGCTGTGGGTCGGCGTGGCGATGCTGGTGGGCGCTTTGATCGGCTGGGGCTGGGCGGTGCCGCACTTCCTGCTGCTGCATCCCGCCGACGGCGCCGCCGATGCGGTGGCGCAGGCCGCCTGGAGCCATTACGTGCGTTTCGTCGGTGCCGGCACCATCGGCGTGGCGGCGATCTGGACGCTGGCCAAGCTGGTCAAGCCGGTGATCGGCGGGCTGGCCGGCGCGATGGCCGCTTCGCGCGTGCGCAAGGCGGGTCAGCTGGCCACGCTGCCGCGCACCGAGCACGACATGCCGATCGGCATGGTCGGCCTGATCACGCTGCTGTGCCTGATCCCGGTGGGGTGGCTGCTGGGCCATTTCAGCAACATCAGCGGGCTGGGCGAGCACACCACACTGCTGGTGGCCGGCGGCGTGGTGTTCGTGGTGATCCTGAGCTTCCTGGTCTCCGCCGTGTGCGGCTACATGGCCGGTCTGATCGGTTCGAGCAATAGCCCGCTGTCGGGCGTGGGCATCCTGGTGGTGATCATCGCCGCGCTGCTGCTGGTGCTGGGCGTGAAGTCGATGATGCCGGCGGAAGCGGGCAAGGCGCTGGTGGCCTTCGCGCTGTTCATCACCGCCATCGTGTTTGCGGTGGCCTCGATCGCCAACAACAACCTGCAGGATCTCAAGACCGGCCAGCTGGTGGACGCCACGCCCTCGCTGCAGCAGTGGGCGCTGGTGATCGGCGTGGTCGCCGGCGCGCTGGTGATCCCGCCGGTGCTGGACCTGCTCAACCAGGCCTACGGCTTCCTCGGCGCACCGGGCGCGGACCCGTCGCGCGCGCTGCCGGCGCCGCAGGCCGGGTTGATCTCGGCGCTGGCGCAGGGCGTGATCACCGGCAACATCGACTGGAGCCTGATCACCATCGGCGGTGCGATCGGCGTGGGCATCATCGTGCTGGACGAGGCGCTGGCGCGCACCGGCAAGTCGATGCGGCTGCCGCCGCTGGCAGTGGGCCTGGGCATCTATCTGCCCACTTCCACCACGCTGATGGTGGTGGTCGGCGCGCTGGTCGGCGCGTGGTTCGAGCAGCGTGCCGATCGCGGCCCGAAGGCGGAGGCCACCAAGCAGCTGGGCGTGCTGCTGGCTTCCGGCCTGATCGTGGGCGAGAGCCTGCTCGGCGTGATCGTGGCCGCGCTGGTGGCGTTTTCCGACAAGCTAGGCTTCGCCGATCGCAACGCGCCGCTGGCGCTGGTGGGCGACAACTTCCACGATGCCGCGATCTGGATTGGCGGCGTGGTGTTCGTGGCGGTGACCTGGGCGATGTACCGCTGGATCGGCCGGATGGGCCGGGCGGTGTAGGGCGCAACGGCGGGGCCGACACCGTGCGCGGAACACGCTGCTGCCGCACGGCGGAAGCGCGCTCCGCCAACCGGCTCCCGCCGGCCGCCACGTACAATGCCGCCATCGTTCGAGGTGGAAGGGATGACGTGACTGCTGGCGGATTCCTCGCGGCCACGCCGGATGCGGCGCTGGCCGCGCTGTTCGTGCCGTTCGAGGCTGGCGAGCTGCACTTGCCGGCCGACGGCCGCGTGCTGTTCCTGCGCGCCCGTGCCGGCGTGCGCCTGCGCGAGATGGTGCAGCCTGGCTGGCTGTGCGAGCAGAGTTTCCTGCCGTTCGCCGACGAGCTGGGCCGCCATGGCCTGCGCGTGGGCGAAGCGGCAGCTGATAAAAAATTTCCGTTGGTGCTGCTGTTGCCGCCGCGCCAGCGCGACGAGGCGCGCGCGCTGTTCGCCCGCGCGCTGCGGCTGCTGGCGCCGGGCGGCACCGTGCTGGCGGCAATGCCGAATGCGGAAGGCGCGAAGTCGGGCGAGGCGGACCTGGCGAAACTGGCCGGCGCCGTGCAGCACCTGTCCAAGCACAAGTGCCGGGTGTTCTGGGGTACGCCGCAGCCGGCCGACATCGATCACGACCTGCTGGCCGCATGGCTGGCGCTGGACGCGCCGCGCGACATCGCCGACGGCTATCTCAGTCGTCCCGGCCTGTTCGCCTGGGACCGCGTCGACCGCGCCTCGGCGCTGCTGGCGGAACACTTGCCGGCGGACTTGCATGGCCGCGTGGCCGATCTCGGCGCTGGCTACGGTTATCTTTCCGCGCAGGTGGTGGCGCGTTGCCCGCGGGTCGAGGCGATCGACCTGTACGAAGCCGAAGCGCGCGCGCTGGAACCGGCGCGGCTCAACCTGGCGCGGGCGCAGCGTGAATGCGGCCGCGACGTGGCGCTGGCGGTGCGCTGGCATGACGTGACCCGCGGCCTGGCGCAGCGTTACGACGCCATCGTCAGCAACCCGCCGTTCCACCAGGGGCGTGCCGACCTGCCCGAGCTGGGTCGCGCGTTCATCGTCAGCGCGGCCGAGGCGCTGCTGCCGGGCGGCCGCTTGCTGATCGTGGCGAACCGCCATTTGCCGTACGAGGCGGTGCTGGCCTCGCGTTTCCATGAGGTGCGCACGCTGGCCGTGCAGGAAGGATTCAAGGTGATCGAAGCAGTCGGGGTGCGCGGATGAAAC
Source organism: Rhodanobacter thiooxydans (assembly GCF_021545845.1). Taxonomy (NCBI): domain Bacteria; kingdom Pseudomonadati; phylum Pseudomonadota; class Gammaproteobacteria; order Lysobacterales; family Rhodanobacteraceae; genus Rhodanobacter; species Rhodanobacter thiooxydans. The sequence continues at coordinate 2,839,333 of NZ_CP088923.1, read as the reverse complement.
TGGTCAAGCTGATTGCCAACCTGGGCTACGGCAGCCGCAAGGACGTGACCCAGTTGTTCCGCTCCGGCCGCATCACCGATGCCGATGGCGAGGTGCTGTACGCCGACGACGTGGTGCCGTACGGAACCATCCGCGTCGACGACGAACCGCTCGACCCGCCGCCCGGGCTCACCCTGATGATGCATAAGCCGCTCGGCGTCACCTGCTCGCGCAAGGACCCAGGCCGGGTGGTCTACGACCTGCTGCCGCCGCGCTACCGCGTGCGCACGCCGGCGCTGTCCACGGTGGGCCGACTCGACCGCGACACCTCGGGCCTGCTGCTGTTCACCGACGACGGTGCCTTGCTGCACCGGATCATTTCGCCGAAGGCGAACGTGACCAAGGTCTACGAGGCCACCCTGGCGCAGGACCTGCGCGGCGACGAGGGCGAGCTGTTCGCCAGCGGCACGCTGATGCTGGAAGAGGAAACCACCCCGCTCGCGCCTGCCGCGCTGGAGGTGCTGGGGTCGCGGCACGCCCGGCTCGGCGTCAGCGAAGGCCGCTACCATCAGGTGCGCCGCATGTTCGCCGCCGCCGGCAATCACGTCGAGACGCTGCAGCGGGTGTCGATCGGCGCCCTCACGCTGGGCGGGTTGGCACCGGGCGAATGGCGCGCGCTCGATGCCGCCGAGGTCGCACTGATTTTCGCGGCGTAGGGCAACGGCAACCTCTGTAGATACCGTCTCGTTCCGCGTTATGCAAGCGAGCATCCAGGTGATGCGTGCGCAGAGGCAACGAGGCGGTGTCTGGGGTAGTCAGGATCAAACAGCGAGTTGGTATGGATGACGCCCCAGACTAGGTGCAGGAGCTTCCGCATGGCGGCACACACGGTCACGATGGGGAGCTTCCCGCGTGCGAGCAACCGTTCGCAGAAGGCACGAACCACGGGGTTGTGGTTCTTGGCGCAGATGGCGGGAAAGTAGAGTTTGGCGCGCAAGCCGGGGGCACCGGTTTTGGAGATCCGGACCTGTCCCTTGAGCGTGCCCGACTCGCGCCGTGCCGGGTTGAGGCCGGCGAAGGCGACCAGCTTGCCCGGCGCGTCGAAGCGTCGCAGGTCGCCCAGTGCGGCGAGCAGGGAGGCCGACGTGGTCTTGGCGATGCCGGGGATGGACGTCATCAACGCCGCGTCGTAGCGCAGCTGGGGATCCTTGTCGATGTGATTGTTGATGCGCTGCTCCAGCGCCTTGATCTGCTTGCGCAGTTCCTTGAGCGACGCTTCCACCGAGTCGCGTACGGCGTCATTGGCGACGTCGAGTCGGTTCGCTTCCATCCGCTCCATGCCCTTGAGATCGTCCAGCCGTTCGACCAGCGCGCGCAAGGTGCGCTGGGCCGCTGTCGGCGGCATCCACGGCGCCATCGGATGGGTGCCGGCCTGCTGACTGGTGGCGAACTGCGCAATGAGCTTGGCGTCTGTGCGGTCGGTCTTGGTTCGCGTCAGCTGGCTCTTGCCGAAGTACTTTACTTGCGCCGGATTGGCCACGTAGACCGTCTTGCCTTGCTGTACCAGGAAGATGGCCAGTGCCTCGTGATAGATCCCCGTCGCTTCCATGCACACCGCCGCTTCCGGCGCGTGCTTGTCCAACCAGGTCATCAACTCCTGGAAGCCTTCTTCACGATTGGCCACCTTGGCGCGTGTCTGGAATTTGCCCGGCTTGGCCAGACCAACGGCCACATCAAACGTGGCCTTGGCCACATCCACTCCCACAACGTTTGTCATCGCCTTACCTCGCATGGTTTGTTCCGATCACCATGCTCATCCGGCTGATCCTTAGGTGTGCAGGCTCACGCCAGTGGCGGGCCGAGGGTACCGTTCAAACTTCTGGATGAGCGAAATCGGAACCGGGGTGTGCATCTACGTCACGGGCTCGAAGCCAAAGGAGCGCATCGGCATCACCCGGTTCCCCCGATGATCAGTCGGGAATGCTCGACCCTGACAGGTCGGACATCAAGACCTAAGGAGCGCACCCTGTGCGCGATGCTTTTCGTTACGTGACGAAGAGCATCGCGCGCACAGGGTGCGCTCCTACAATAGGTGCACCACGGTGGGAATCGTGTTGCCGAACCACTTGCGTCGTTCGTCGCGGCAGCTCGGGCTGCCCATCGCGAACTTGCGGCAGATGGTGGGGCGGTCTTCGTAGATGGTGCAGCGGAAGGTGTTCGGGTCGACCGCGGCGCACCAGCCGTCCTCGCCCTTGGCCAGGGTCGCCATGCCATGTTCGTCGTGGTCGATCAGCCAGGCGGGCACGCGGTCTTCCGGCATCAGCACCACGGTGAGGCGACAGCACACCGCTTCGCAGGTCGTGCATTGCACGGCGGGGTCGGTGCTTTCCGCGTGGGGATCGGGGAGATTGTTCACGCGTCAGCATGACAGCACCGGCATGAACACTTTGTTGTGGCGGCTGTTCAGCGCGGCTTGTCACGCCACAACGCCTGCCAGCCATCAGCCCCCAGGCGCTGCAGTGTCTCGATATTGCGGCGGTAGATGCTGTCGGTATCGCACATCCCCTCCATCGCACGCTCGACGCTGGATTCGCGCAGCAAATGCAGCGTGGGATACGGCGAGCGGTTGCTGAGGTTGCCGACGTCGTCCGGCGCGCTGTCGGCGAACTGGTAGTCGGGGTGGAAGCCCGCCACCTGCCATTCGCCTTCCAGTCCCAGCGTCTGCACGGCGGCGTCGGCCACGTCGAGGAAGTCGTTGTAGTCGAGGAAGTCGCCGAGCACGAACGGGTGGATCAGCAGGCCGGTCTCGCATTCGTCCGGCGCCAGTGCATTGAGCGACTGCAGCTCGCCGCAGAGGTCGTCGAGCAGCGTATCGGTGTCGCGTGCCTGGCTCACCCGCAGGCGCAGCTTGCCCTGCACGTGCGGCGCGCGGGCGAACGGGCACAGGTTCAGCCCGATCACCGCACGTTCCAGCCAGCGCGTGGTGGCGGCGAGGTAGGGCGCGTCCCCGGGCAGCGCGTCAGCGTTGAGGTCGTTGGCGGGCGTCGGGTCCATGCGGTTTTCGCGGGGAGAGGCAGTCGACTATAGCGGCTGGCTGGTGCACGGGCTTGTGCCCGCGCTGTCGGGGCCGTGCAGGCTTGCATCCGGTTTCGCGGGGGAGCACCCGGATGCGGGAACCGATTTCACAAACCTGATTTAATGGCGGTCCCCGGCACGGGGAACCCGCCGCGGTCGTGCCCCTGAACAGGATTCGCTCGTGGATGGTTCGACCCCAACGACCGCAGGTACCTCGCACGGCGCGAGCCGCGGGTATGCCGGGGTTGATGCTTGCGTGGTCACGTCCGGTGGCGTGCCGCCACGGGGGAAAGTTTGCGCCGAGGCGGGCGGTGGCAGGTATCCGGCCAAGCGCCCCGCGATCGCGCGGGAGATCCCCCGGAAGCCGGGCCAGGTTTATCTGATGGCGCCGGCGTGCTGGAGGTCCGGCGGTTCGTCGGGACGCCACCGCGCCGCCACCCCGCTCGTGGTGATGCCAGCACCTGCCCAGTGGGCCCGTTCACGGGCCGTGCCCGCCCGGCTGTCACCGCGTACGCGGCAGCCGCCAACCGAACGCTGGCTGTTGCCGCCCACCTGGCCGCTGGATGGTTGGCAGGTGACGGCAGCCGCCGGCTTGTGGCGACTCGTCGTCGCCCGGATCGTGCCGTGGGCACGCGCGCGCATCTCGACGTGGCCGGAATGGGCGGGTGCGCGCCGGCTGGTCGCCGCGAGCGCGATCGCCGGCGTTGCCCTGGTGTTGCTGCGCATCGGCACGCATCCGGCGACTGGATCAGGATCGGCCGCGGTCGTGGTTGGTGCACCGGCAACGCCGGCACCCACCCTGCGCGCCGCGCCCTTGCCGGTCAGGCCGGTGCCAATGCTGGCGGTTGCCGCGGCAGTCCCGGCAAACGCGGCGGCGGTTCCATCGGCAGTACGCTCCGCGCCGGTCGAGAGCGGCCGCACGCTGTTGTCCGAAGTCAGCACGATGGACCTGATGATGCCGATCGAGGAGCCCGACCTGGACATCACCTCGCGGGACAGCCTGTGGTCGCAGATCGGCCACAGCGCCGGCGTCGATCCACTGCTGCTGTACAGCATCGCCCTGGTGGAGTCGAAGGCGCTGTACCCGGACGGCAAGGTTGCGCCTACGCCGTGGCTGTTCCGCGTCAACGATCGCCTGGTGCGCGGTAAGCGCCATGACGTGCAGCTGGCGATGGCGGCGGCGAGCCAGTTCGGTTCGGCGGTGCAGGACGTCGGCATCATGCAGGTCTACTACCCGATGCATCGCGACGCGGTGCGCGATCCGCTGACCCTGCTGAACCCGCGCACCAACATCACGGTGGCAGCGAAAATCCTGCGCGACGGCATGCGCCAGACCCGCGACCGCGTGCTCGGCGTGGGCTACTACCACAGCCACACGCCGAGCCGCGCGCGGGATTACGGCAGCGCCGTGCTGACCGTCTACCAGCGGCTGCAGGCGATCCATCGCCCGGCGCGCCGCAGACAGGCGGTGGCGCGCTAGCCGCGCTGCGGCCTTGCATCGGGCCGACGGTGCCCGGATATAGGCTGCAGCTTCCGAGGCGACCGATGTTCGATCTTCGTTTCGACAATGCGTTCGTGCGCGAGCTGCCCGGCGATCCGGAGCAGGGCGCGCGGCTGCGCCAGGTCGACGGTGCGTTGTACTCGCGGGTCGACCCCATGCCGGTCGCCGCGCCGCGCCTGCTGGCGTATTCGGCGGAGATGGTGGCTATGCTGGGTTTCAGTGCAGCGGACCTCGCCGCGCCGGAGTTCGCGCAAGTGTTCGGCGGCAATGCGCTGCTCGACGGCATGCAGCCGTACGCGGCGAACTACGGTGGGCACCAGTTCGGCCACTGGGCCGGGCAGCTCGGCGACGGCCGCGCGATCTCGCTGGGCGAAGTCGTCAACGCCGCCGGCGAGCGCTGGGAACTGCAATTGAAGGGCGCCGGGTTGACGCCGTATTCGCGCGGCGCGGACGGCCGCGCGGTGCTGCGCTCTTCGGTGCGCGAGTTCCTGTGCAGCGAGGCGATGCACCACCTGGGCGTGCCGACCACGCGCGCGCTGAGCCTGGTCGGCACCGGCGAAACGGTGGTGCGCGACATGTTCTACGACGGCCACGCCGCGCCGGAACCGGGCGCTATCGTGTGCCGCGCGGCGCCCTCGTTCATCCGCTTCGGCAATTTCGAACTGCCCACCTCGCGCGGCGACATCGCCCTGCTGCGCCAGCTGGTCGAGTTCACCATCCGCCGCGATTTTCCGGAACTGGAAGGCAGCGGTGAGACGCTGTACGCGGCGTGGTTCCGGCAGGTGTGCGAGCGCACCGCCACGCTGCTGGCGCACTGGATGCGCGTGGGTTTCGTGCATGGGGTGATGAACACCGACAACATGTCGATCCTCGGCCTCACCATCGACTACGGCCCGTACGGCTGGGTCGACAACTACGACCCGGACTGGACCCCGAACACCACCGACGCGCAGCGCCGCCGCTATCGTTACGGACAGCAGCCGAACGTGGCGTGGTGGAACCTGAGCTGCCTGGCCGGCGCCCTGGCGCCGCTGTTCGACGGTGTCGAACTGCTGGAAGCCGGGTTGCAGCATTACGCTGCTACCTATGCCGCCGCCGACCGCGCCAACGTCGCCGCCAAGCTGGGCTTGGCCGAATGCCGCGACGAGGACGCGGCGCTGATGCAATCGCTGCAGGGAACGATGCAGCAGGCCGAGATCGACATGACGCTGTGGTTCCGCGCGCTGGCCGACGTCGACGTGCAGGCGCCCACGCTGGCGCCCTTCGGCGACGCGTTCTACGACGAAGCGAAGCGGCGTGCGGCCGAGCCCGCGCTTGCCGATTGGCTGGCCCGCTACGCGGCACGGCTGGCCGACGATCCGCTGCCGCCGGCGCAGCGCCGCGAACGCATGCGCCTGGCCAACCCGCGCTACGTGCTGCGCAACTACCTGGCGCAGCAGGCGATCGACCGCGCGGAGCAGGGCGACGCCAGCGGTGTCGCTGAGCTGCTCGACGTGCTGCGCCACCCGTACGACGACCAGCCCGGCCGTGAGGCGTACGCGCAAAAGCGCCCGGACTGGGCGCGGCACAAGGCTGGCTGCTCGATGCTGTCGTGCAGTTCCTGAGTCTTTGGGAACCTTGAAACCCCCAAACGTTCGTCATTCCAGCGAAAGCTGGAATCCAGCGCCTTGGCTATTCACATGCCTGGAGTCGCTGGATCCCAGCTTTACGCTGGGATGACGAGCTTGGAGCAGAGCCGACCCGCGGTCGAAAATTGGTGCCCTCGAGACGATTCGAACGTCCGACCTGTCCCTTAGGAGGGGACCGCTCTATCCAACTGAGCTACGAGGGCGGTGGCGGGATTTTCGCATGGATCGCGCGGTTCTGCTGCTCCCCCTTGCTCGCAGGGGAGGCTGATAGGGGTTGCGCAGGCTCGCCGAAAACCCGGATCAAGAGCGACCCCACCCCAACCCTCCCCTGCAAGCAGTGGAGGGAGCAAGGCGGCCGGCCTGCTAGAATGGGCAATTGCAGGTTTCACCCACGGCGCCCGCGAGCGCCGCACGTCCAGGAGACGTCCATGTCCCATGCAATCCTCAGCGCGCTCGGCCTCCACGGCGAGCAGTCCGGCAGCTACCTTGGCCAGGGCGAGTGGTCGAAGACCACCGACGCCGGCACGCTGCAGCCGGTGAACCCGGCCACCGGCGAGGTGATTGGCAGCGTGCATGCCTCCAGCGCCGCCGACTACGAGGTGATCGTCAAGCGCGCGCAGGAAGCGTTCAAGTTATGGCGCGCCACGCCGGCGCCGCGCCGCGGCGAGGCGGTGCGGCTGTGCGGCGAGGCGCTGCGCAAGCACAAGGATGCGCTGGGTTCGCTGGTGGCGCTGGAGATGGGCAAGATCAAGCCCGAGGGCGACGGCGAAGTGCAGGAGATGATCGACATCGCCGACTTCGCGTTGGGCCAGAGCCGCATGATGTACGGCGCCACCATGCACTCGGAGCGCCCCGGCCACCGCATGTACGACCAGTACCATTCGCTGGGCCTGGTCGGCATCATCAGCGCGTTCAACTTCCCGGTCGCGGTGTGGGCGTGGAACGCCATGCTGGCCGCCATCGCCGGCGACATCTGCATCTGGAAGCCGTCGCCGAAGACGCCACTTTCCGCCATCGCCGCCATTCGCATCTGCAACGACGCGCTGAAGGCCGGTGGTTTCCCCGACCTGTTCTTCCTGTTCAACGACGCCGGCAGCGACCTCGCGCAGGCCTTCGTGGACGACAAGCGCATTGCGCTGATCAGCTTCACCGGCTCCACCAGGGTCGGCCGCATGGTCGGCGAGCGCGTAGCCCGGCGCATGGGCCGCTCGTTGCTGGAGCTGGGCGGCAACAACGCGATCATCCTGGACGAGACGGCCGACCTGAAGCTGGCCATCCCGGGCATCGTGTTCGGCGCGGTCGGTACCGCTGGCCAGCGCTGCACCACCACGCGCCGGTTGTTCGTGCACGAGTCGATCTTCGATGGCGTGCTCGATACCCTGGTCAAGGCCTACCGGCAGGTCGAGGGCAAGATCGGCGATCCCACCCTGGCCACCACGCTGATGGGTCCGCTGAACAGCGCCGAGGCGGTGCAGGGCTATCTCACCGCGATCGAGAAGGCAAAGGCCGCGGGCGGCGCGGTGCGCACCGGCGGCAAGGCGCTCACCGACCGCAAGGGCAACTTCGTGCTGCCCACCATCATCACCGGGCTGCAGAACTCGGACGAGGTGGTGCAGGCCGAGACGTTCGCGCCGATCCTCTACGTGATGCCGTTCAAGACCATCGACGAGGCGATCGAGATGCAGAACGACGTGCCGCAAGGCTTGTCCTCGTCGATCTTCACCAACAACCTGCGCGCCACCGAGCAGTTCCTCTCCGCAGCCGGTTCCGATTGCGGCATCGCCAACGTCAACATCGGCACCTCCGGCGCCGAGATCGGCGGCGCGTTCGGCGGCGAGAAGGAGACCGGCGGCGGCCGCGAATCCGGCTCGGATGCCTGGAAGGTGTACATGCGCCGGCAGACCAATACCATCAACTACTCGGACGCGCTGCCGCTGGCGCAGGGCATCAAGTTCGACCTGTGAGGGCATGCGTCGACCGCGGGCGGTTCGCCGCCCGCAGCCGACGACAGTACACGACGGCGCCGATCCACCTCTTGCCTGAGCGAGCGACCCGATGAGCTATCAACCGTCCTACCGTCCGGGCGCCAGCACCAGTTCGCTGGCGGTGGTGAGCCTGGTCTTCGGCATCCTCGCCTGGTGCGTGCTGCCGTTCATCGGCGCGATCGTGGCGATCATCTGCGGCCACCTGGCGCGCGGCGAGATCCGCCGCAGCCCGCTCGATGCCCGCATCGAGGGCGACGGCATGGCGGTGGCCGGGCTGGTGCTCGGCTATGTGCAGCTGCTGCTGTGCGTGCTGGCGGCGTTCGTGCTGATTGCCGCCTTGATCTTCGGCTTCACCTTCGCGAACTGGCATTGATGCCGCACATGCCGTTCGCCTGCTCCGGGTGTCGCGTCGTCGCCGCTGGCGGCTGCGCCGGGAGCGGTGCGGCGCGCTTCGATCACCCCATCCGCGCGTTCGCGGGCCAACCGGGCTGACCCATGTACGACATGCTGCGCCCGCTGCTGTTCAGGTTCGACGCCGAGACCGCGCACCGCGCCACCCTGTATGCGCTGGGCGTGGCCCAGCGCAGCGGCTTCGCCCATCGGTTGGTCAAGCCGCCCGGCGATCTGCCGACGCGGGCCTTCGGCATCGCCTTTCCGAACCCGGTCGGGCTGGCCGCCGGCCTGGACAAGAACGCCGAGTACCTCGATGCGCTCGATGCGCTCGGCTTCGGCTTCATCGAGGTAGGCACGGTGACGCCGCGGCCGCAGGCGGGCAACGAGCGGCCGCGCCTGTTCCGCCTGCCGCGGCACGAGGCGATCATCAACCGCATGGGCTTCAACAACGCCGGCGTCGACGCGCTGGTGCGCAACGTGCAAGGTTCCGCCTACCACGGTGTGCTCGGCATCAACATCGGCAAGAACAAGGACACGCCGAACGAGAAGGCGGTCAGTGACTACCTGCTGTGTCTTACCCGCGTGTACGAACTGGCCAGCTACGTCACGGTGAACATTTCCTCGCCGAACACCCAGGGCCTGCGCGACCTGCAGCAGGAAGCCACGTTGCGCCGCTTCATCTCGGTGCTGCGCGAGGCGCAGGAGCGGCTGGGTTCGCAGCACGGCCGGCGCAAGCCGATGCTGCTGAAGATCGCACCGGACCTGTCCGAGGCGGAACTCGACTCGATCGCCGAGGTGCTGCTGCGCACCGGCATCGACGGCGTGATCTGCACCAACACCACGATCGACCACGCGGCGGTGGCCGACGACCCGCGTGGCAGCGAAACCGGCGGGTTGTCCGGCAAGCCGCTGTTCGAGCGCTCCACCGCGGTGCTTTCCGGCATGCACGCGCGGCTGCAGGGGCGCATCCCGCTGATCGGCGTGGGCGGCATCCTCGACGGCAGCGACGCCGCCGAGAAGATGGAGCTGGGCGCCTCACTGGTGCAGCTGTATTCGGGCCTGATCTACCGCGGTCCGCCGCTGGTCGCCGAATGCGTCGACGAGATCCGCCGCCAGCGCGAGAACGCCGATGCCGCCTGAACGAGTGGACATGGGCGGCTACACGCTCGTCGAGAACGCTCCGCTGGCGAAGCGCAACACCTTGCGCGTCGATGCGCGGGCGACGCTGCTGGCGGAAATTCGCGACGCGGCGAAACTGCCCGAACTGCTGGACTTCCCCGCCGTGCGCCACAGCCGCCTGCTGGTGCTGGGCGAGGGCAGCAACATGCTGTTCACCAGCGATTTCGACGGCACCGTGCTGGCGATGGCCACGCGCGGTGTGCAGGTGGAAGAGGGCGGCGACAGCGCACGCATCGCGGTGGCCGCCGGCGAGCGCTGGGACGACTTCGTGCGCTGGACGCTGGGTCAGGGCTACGCCGGCCTGGAAAACCTGATCCTGATCCCAGGCACGGTCGGCGCCGCGCCGATCCAGAACATTGGCGCCTACGGTTGCGAAGTGGCCGAGTTCGTCGAAAGTGTGGAAGCGTGGGACACCCGCGAGCGCCGCGTGGTAACGCTGGACCACGCCACCTGCGCCTTTGCCTATCGCGACTCGCTGTTCAAGCACCAGCTCGGCCGCTACGTGGTCACCGCCGTGCGCTTCGTGCTGCCGCGCAGCCGTCCGCTGCGCACCGATTACGCCGGCATCGACGAGGAACTGGCGCGGATGGGCGTGGACAAGCCCGCACCGTTCCACGTTGCCGAGGCGGTGGTGCGCCTGCGCATGCGCAAGCTGCCCGACCCGGCAGTGATCGGCAACGCCGGAAGCTTCTTCAAGAACCCGATCGTCGACGCCGCACTGGCCGAGGCGCTGCAGCGCGAGCACCCCGCGCTGGCCGCCTGGCCGCAGCCGGACGGCCGCTGCAAGATTTCCGCGGCGTGGCTGATCGAGACGACCGGCTTCAAGGGCATCCGCGAAGGCGATGCCGGCATCTCCAACCGGCATGCGCTGGTGCTGGTCAACCACGGCCATGCCACCGGCCCGCAGTTGTGGACGCTGGCGCAGCAGGTGATGCACGGCGTGCGCGACAGGTTCGGCGTGCAGCTGGAGCCGGAGCCGGTGGTAATCGGCACGCGCTGAATTTTTGTGGGGCGCACTCCGTGCGCGATGCTCTTGCTCCTGTCGCGTTCCAGGCGGCGAGCTTTCGTCGGCCTGCGACAGCCGAATTACTTTCTCTTGCGCGTCCCCTGTAGGAGCACACTCTGTGCGCGATGCTCTTGCTTCACTCAGAGCTGAGGGTTTCAAAGGCAAGAGCTTTCGTCTGCCTGCGGCAGCCGAGTTACTTCTCTTTTGCTTGTCCAAAAGAGAAGTAACCAAGAGAAAACGACACCCCGCTTGGCGCTTGTTGGGCATCCTGCCCAACAAGTCCGTGAGTCGGGGCCGGGCTTTTCGAGCGGGCATCGTGCCCGCGCGAAAAGGCGTTGCCATCCTTGGCAACGCCCGCTGCGCGGCCTGTCGTCCCCGCCTCACCGCCGCGCAAGGGACCCCGGGTAGAGCAGCGGGCCATCGTGGCCCGCACTCGGTGATGAAGCTGAAAAGCCAAAGCCACGGCAAAGCGTCGCTTTGCTCTGGCTCTTCTGAAGAGTGTGCGCTGGGAGCGCGCTGCTCTACCCGGGGCCCCTATGGCGCGGCGGGTGGGCGAAGGAAAGCCCGCAGGGTGGCCGGCAGGGATGCCGGCCAGTTTGTCGTCAGGGCAGGCGACGGCATGGATGCCGGAGTGGAGGCAACGCAGGAGCGGTTGCCCGATGCCCTGTCGACAAACCCCGTAGCCCACCCGCGCACCCGCAGGGCAGGATGCCCGGAGGGCGCGCCATCGGGGTGGCCTCTCTTTTGGTTACTTTTCTCTGGCCACCCAGAGAAAAGTGACTCGCCCTCCGAAGGAGGACGAAAGCTCTTGCTTTAAAGCGGCAAAAAGCGAAGCTACGCAGCCCGAACCCGCTTCTCGATATCCGGCAAAAACACCGTGATCAACCCCATCAACGGCAGGTAAGCGCACAGCTGGTAGACGTATTCGATGCCATGCGTGTCGGCCAGCCCGCCAAGCACGGCGGCGCCGATGCCGCCCATGCCGAAGGCGAAGCCGAAGAACAGGCCCGAGATCATGCCGACGCGGCCGGGGATCAGTTCCTGCGCGTAGACCAGGATCGCCGAGAATGCCGAGGCCAGCACCAGGCCGATGACCACCGTCAGCACCCCGGTCCACAGCAGGTTCACGTGGGGCAATAGCAGGGTGAACGGGGCCACGCCGAGGATGGATACCCAGATCACCCACTTGCGTCCGATCCGGTCACCGACCGGGCCGCCGATGAGCGAGCCGGCGGCCACCGCGAACAGGAACACGAACAGGTGTACCTGCGCGCTCTGCACCGACACGCCGAACTTGTGGATCAGGTAGAAGGTGTAATAACTGCTGAGGCTGGCCAGGTAGAAATACTTGGAGAAGATCAGCAGCCCGAGCACCGCCAGTGCGCCGACGATCCGGTTGCGCGACAGCGCGAGGATCTCGAAACGTCCCGCCGTGGCCTTGCGGCGCACCGCATGGTGCCGGCTGTACCAGCGCCCCACCTGCAGCAGCACCACGATCGCCAGCAGCGCCGCCAACGAGAACCACGCCACGCTGCCGCGCCCGTGCGGCACGATGATCCACGCGGCCAGCAGCGGCCCCAGCGACGAGCCGGTGTTGCCGCCGACCTGGAACAGCGACTGCGCCAGGCCGTGCCGCCCGCCCGAGGCCATCCGCGCCACGCGCGAGGATTCGGGGTGGAACACCGACGAGCCGGTGCCGACCAGCGCCGCGGCAAGCAGCAGCACCGGAAAGTTCGGCGCCGTCGCCAGCAGCAACAGGCCGCACAGGGTGAAGCCCATGCCCACCGGCAGCGAGTACGGCATCGGCTGGCGGTCGGTAACCATGCCCACCAGCGGCTGCAGCAGCGAGGCGGTGAGCTGGAAGGTCAGTGTGATCAGGCCGACCTGGGCGAAGCTGAGCTGGAAGTCGTTCTTCAGGATCGGGTAGATCGCCACGATCAACGACTGGATCATGTCGTTGAGCATGTGCGCGAAGCTGATCCCGCCGAGCACCGCGAACTGGGTGCGCTCCGCGGCCGGTACGGCAGCCGTCGGTGGCGCGGGGGCGGCAGGGGATAGCGGAATGGTCTCGGCGCGGGTCTGCATGAGGCGTGGGTTTGGCGGTGGGGCGGCACGGCCGCGAAGGCCGGTGCGGCGGCCACCATAGGGCAAACCGCCGCCGGCCCGCATGTGCCGCCAGTTCGGTCAGTGCGGGTGTCATTCTGCGGCAAGGAAAATGCCGCAGGCTGAGCGCGGCCTGACCCGCAGGCCCCGCGCTCGGCCGGCCCCGCTCGTGGCGGGCTACCATGGGGTGCTGCATCCCCTTGCCGAACCCGGTGTATCGAATGACCAGCCGCCTGATTCGCGAAACTTTGCCAACCGACGTCGCCGCCAACGATGCCGCGGCATCGGTGCCCGGCCCGGACCTCGGCGACGGCCGCCTGTACATCCACCGCGAGCTGTCGCAGCTCAAGTTCAACATCCGCGTGCTGGACCAGGCGCTGGACGAGCGCACGCCGCTGCTGGAACGGCTGAAGTTCCTGCTGATCTTCTCCGCGAACATGGACGAGTTCTTCGAGATCCGCGTGGCCGGGCTGAAAGGGCAGATCGCACTGGACCACGAGATGATCGGGCCGGACGGCATCCCGCCCAAACGCGCGCTGGCCGAGATCAGCGAGATCGCACACCGGCAGATCGCGCGGCAGTACGCGATCCTCAACGAGCGCATCCTGCCGGAACTGGCCACGCACGGTATCCGCATCGTGCGGCGCACGCAGTGGACGCACAAGCAGAAGCTGTGGGTGCGCCGCTATTTCCGCGAGGAGGTGGCGCCGCTGGTCACCCCGATCGGGCTGGACCCGACCCATCCGTTCCCGCTGCTGGTCAACAAAAGCCTCAACTTCATCGTGCGGCTGGATGGCGTGGACGCGTTTGGCCGCGATTCCGGCCTGGCCATCGTGCCGGCGCCGCGGGTGTTGCCGCGGCTGATCCGTCTGCCGCTGGAAATCTGCGAGGGCGGCGGCGACAACTACGTGCTGCTGTCCTCGATCATCCACGCCCATGCGGAGGAACTGTTCCCCGGCATGGCCGTGCTCGGCTGCTACCAGTTCCGGCTGACCCGCAACGCCGACCTCACGCTGGACCCGGAGGACGTCGAGGACCTGGCGCTGGCATTGCGCGGCGAGCTGTACTCGCGCCGCTTCGGCGACGCGGTGCGGCTGGAGGTGGCCGACAACTGCCCGAAGGAGCTGACCGACTACTTGCTCAAGCAGTTTGGCCTCAACGAGTCGGAACTGTACGAGGTGAACGGTCCGGTGAACCTGGCGCGGCTGTTCCGCATCGCCAATAACGTCAGCTACCCGAAGCTGCAATACCCGCCGTTCACGCCGGCGCTGCCGAAGGTGCTGCAGCACGCCGAGGACCTGTTCGAGGTGATCGGCAGGCAGGACGTGCTGCTGCTGCATCCGTACGAGTCGTTCGCGCCGGTGGTCGACCTGCTGCGCCAGGCTTCGGCGGACCCGAAGGTGCTGGCGATCAAGCAGACGCTGTACCGCACCAACGCGAACTCCGAGATCGTCGACGCGCTGGTCGACGCCGCCCGCGCCGGCAAGGAAGTGACCGCGGTGGTCGAGCTGCGCGCGCGCTTCGACGAGGAATCCAACCTCTCGCTCGCCTCGCGCCTGCAGCAGGCCGGCGCCATGGTGATCTACGGCGTGGTAGGCATCAAGACGCACGCCAAGCTGATGCTGGTCCAGCGCCGCGAGGGCAGCGAGCTGGTGCGCTACGCCCACCTCGGTACCGGCAACTACCATACCGGCAACGCCCGCGTGTACACCGACTACAGTCTGCTCACCTCCGACGAGGCGCTGTGCGAGGACGTGCACAAGCTGTTCAGCCAGCTCACCGGCATGGGCAAGGTGCTGCACATGAAGAAGCTGCTGCATGCGCCGTTCACGCTGAAGAAAACCCTGCTGGAACTGATCGCGCGCGAGAGCGCGCACGCAGCAGCGGGCAAGCCGGCGCAGATTCTCATCAAGGTCAATGCGCTGACCGAGCCGAAGGTCATCCGTGCGCTGTACAAGGCCAGCATCGCTGGCGTGCAGGTGGATCTGATCGTGCGCGGCATCTGCTGCCTGCGTCCCGGTGTGGCAGGCGTCTCCGAAAACATCCGGGTGCGTTCGATCATCGGTCGCTTCCTCGAACACAGCCGCGCCTACTGGTTCGCCAACGACGGCGAGCCGCAGCTATACCTGTCCAGCGCCGACCTGATGGAACGCAATCTCGACCGCCGCGTCGAGACCGCCTTCCCGGTCGATGGCAAGAAGCTGCAGCACCGGGTGCGGCAGGCACTGGAGCTGTACCTCACCGACAACGCCAGCGCCTCGCTGCTGCAGCCCGACGGTGAGTACCTGCGCCTCTCGCCTGCTGCCGGCGAACCCGTCCGCAACGTGCAGGCCGAGCTGATGGAGAAGCTGTGCGGGGCGGGGGCCAGCGGCACGCACTGAAGCCCGCATCTCGAAGGGCGGGCACCACCCGCCCTACGATGCTGGCGGAACGTGGAGCTTTTCGCCTGGAGCGCGGAGCTTTTTTGCTCGGGGCGTCGAGCTCTTTTGCCCGGGGCGTGAATCTTTCTACTTGGAGCGTCGAGCTTTTTGCCCGGAGCGCAAGGCTCGGGGCTTGGCGCCTGGTGTGCCGGGGACGGTCAGCCGGGGAAACCCCCGGCAGGCCTGCTGGCTGCTGTAGCGGTCGTCCTCTTCGCGGGCGCGGCCCAGCGCCACCAGTATGTCGAGCAATGCGGCAGGCGTTTCTTTCACGGGGCGCGGGCGGTGAAGCGGCTGGCCGGTGCATCGACCTCGAGCGTGATCGGGCTGGCGGCGAGGGCGTCGGCCACGGCGGACGCGCAACAAAAAAGCCTCCGGAGACCGGAGGCTCTTCGTGCATGGAATGGTGGAGCGGATGGGGATCGAACCCACGACCTTCGCATTGCGAACGCGACGCTCTCCCAGCTGAGCTACCGCCCCACGGCAAGCGGCGAATGTTAGCAGCGTGACGGGGCTTCGCCAAGACCCCGCGTGCGGATTCAGCCGGGGAGCAGCGCGGGCAGGCGCTCGTGCAGCACCTCGCGGCGCCAGCCTTCGAGGAACTCGGGCCACTCGGTGGTGACCACGTACTCCTCCAGCACCTTGCGCGGGCACAGCAGGCCGGGCGGCAGGTCGAGTTCGCCGGCGAGGTGGTCGACCAGCGTCTTCATTGCGGCCAGCGCCTTCTTCGCCTCACCCTGGGGGTGGCCGGGAATGCGCGCGGTGGCGGCGATTTCCTCGTCGCTGACGGTGGCGGCGAGCAGCTCGAACAGCTCGCCGCGCTGGGCCGAGCGCAGCGCACGCTGACCACGGCTGCGCTGTTCGAGATCGCCGAGGCTGCGCGGCGGCTGCTGGGCGAGGTTGAGCGCCAGGGCGTCGTCGAGCAGCCATGGGCGCGGCACGTCGAGGCGGCGGGCGCTGCGGTCGCGCCACAGCAGCAGGCGGCGCAGCAGGGCTTGCTGTGCTGGCGGCCAGTCGGCGGCGCCGCGCAGCGCGCGCTGTGGCTGCGGGTCGCCTTCGCGATGGCTGGCGCGCAGCTTCAGGCGCGCGCAGTCCTCGGCATGCCAGGCGCTGCGGTCACGTCGCTGCAGGCGTTCGGCCAGTTGTTCGTGGAGGGTCTTCAGGTACACCACATCCAGCGCGGCATAGTTGCGCTGCGAGTCGGTGAGCGGACGCTGCAGCCAGTCCGAACGGGTCTCGCCCTTGTCCAGCTCCACCCCGGCCAGTTCGGCGACCAGCGCGCGATAGCTGATGCCCAGACCCATGCCGGCGAAGGCGGCGGCGATCTGCGTGTCGAACAGCTGGCCCGGCCCCTCCGGCAGCAGCGGCGCGAGGGTTTCCAGATCCTCGCCGGCGCTGTGCATGATGGTGACCGCCGCGCCGCTGCCGAGCCGCGGCTGCAGCGCTGCGCCGATGTCGAAGGCGAGCGGGTCGACCAGCGCGTAACGGCCGTTCCAGCCCAGCTGCAGCAGCGCCAGTTGCGGATAGAACGTGTTGCGACGCATGAACTCGGTGTCCAGGCCGACAGCGGCGCCGGCGGGTACTGCGGCCAGCCACGCCTGCAAGGCGTCGGGGTGGGCGATCCAGTCGGCGGCAGCGGTTTCGGGTGGCGACATCGGTACTCCTTGGACGGGTTCGGGCGCGGATTGCCCTGACGGCGGTTTCTGCCTATGGTGGACAGCGCACGATAACAGGCCGCACCAAGGACGCCCATCCATGCCGAACAACGCAACCCTGCGCCGACAGCGCGCGCTCGGCGGGGCGCTCGGGGTGATCGTGCTGGGGTTCGCGCTGCTGTACCACTTCTTTCCGCGGCTGTTCCACGTCAACCCCGAACAGGCACCGCGCCGCTCGATGTCGCTGGGGGCCGTCACGCCGGGCAGCGGCCCGCAGCCGGAACGGCTGTCGGCGATCAGCGAACTGAATGCCGGGCCGCCGCTGACGCTGGCGCCGGCGGCGGTGATCGCCGCGCGCGGCAGCCGCAACGCGAACCTGCCCGAGCAGATGGGCGTGGACCCGCCCGAGGTGCGCGCGCTGCTGGAGCAGGCCGCCCGGGCGCTGCATGCCGGCCGGCTGGTCGGCGCCGCCGACAGCGCCGCCGCGTTGTTCCAGCAGGCGCTGAAGGACAAGCCGGACAGCCGCCGCGCAGCGCAGGGCATGTTCGACGTGCGCGCGCGGCTGGTGGCGGAGATCGACCAGGACATCGCGGTGGGCGACGCCGACGCGGCGCAGGACCTGCTCGACGCCCTGCGCACGCTGCCGAACGCCGAGAAGGAAGTGGCGCAACTGGAGGCGAGCCTGAAAGTGCTGGAGCAGGTGCGGCCGATGCTGGCCGATGCCGCCGGCCTGCTGCGGCAGGGCAACGCCGACCGGCCCGCGGGGGGCAATGCGCTGGAAATGTACCGCGAGGTGCAGAAGCTCGACCCGGAGAACGCGGTGGCCGAGCAGGGCATCTTCCAGGTGCAGCGGGCGGTGCTCGACCGCGCGCTGGCGGCGGTAGCGCAGAACGATTTCGCCGGGGCCGACCGCGAGCTGGCCGCGGCGCAGGCGATTCGCCCCGGCTCGCAGCAGATGATCGACGTGCACAGGCGCGTGGACGACATGCGCGAGCAGCGCGCCAACGGCATGCTGGCGCAGGCGCATTCGGCCCTGGATGCCGGCAATCTCGAACTGGCGACGAAGCTGGCGGTGCAGGTGCGCGCGATCGCCCCGCACCTGGCGGCGCTGGCGGCGTTCGACGAGCAGCTGACCAACGCGCGCCTGTACGCCAGCTACAAGCCTGGCCAGGTATTCACCGACCGCTACGTCGACCTGCCGGGCAAGACGCCGGCGATGGTGGTGATCCCCACCGGCAGCTTCCGCATGGGCGCCTCCGCCGACGACGACCACGGCGGCGCCGCACAGCCGCAGCATACGGTCACCATCGCCAAGGGCTTCGCGATGGCGCGCAGTGCGGTGACTGTGGCGCAGTTCCGCGAGTTCGTGCGCGCCAGCAACTACGTGCCCGACTCGGTCAAGCTGGGCGGCGCCAGCGTGTACGACGAGCGCAGCGGTGCCCTGCGCGATGACAGCTCGGCCACCTGGCAGGACGACTACGCCGGCCGCAAGGCCGACGACAACCTGCCGGTGGTGAACGTCTCCTGGAACGACGCCAAGGCGTATGCCGACTGGCTCAGCCAGCGCACCGGCAGAACCTATCGGCTGCCCAGCGAGGCCGAATTCGAGTACGCCCTGCGCGGCGGCACCAGCAGCCGCTACTGGTGGGGCGACGACGCGCCGAAGCACGTGGTGGAGAACCTGACCGGTTCCGGGGACCGCTCGCGCAGCAGCCGCCGCTGGAGCCATGCTTTTCGCAACTACCGTGACGGCTACTGGGGCCCGGCGCCGGTGATGAGCTTCGCCGCCAACCCGTTCGGCCTGTACGACATCAACGGCAACGTCTCGGAGTGGGCGCTGGACTGTTGGCACGACAACTACATCCGCGCACCAGACGACGGCAGTGCCTGGGTCAACCCCGGCTGCCGCTCCCACGTGGTGCGCGGCGGCTCATGGGGCAGCTCGCCGGAGCAGGTGGACTCGGCCTACCGCCAGGGCGCCGACGTCGAACTGCGCAGCGGTCGCGTGGGGTTCCGCGTGGTGCGCGAGCTGTAAGAGCCTGTTCGAGGTCTCCAAGCATGAAAAACCCCGCGCGGGGCGGGGTTCTTCGATACCTGGTACCGGTGAGAGGACTCGAACCTCCACTGTGTCACCACAAGCGGATTTTGAGTCCGCCGCGTCTACCATTCCGCCACACCGGCATGTGCGAGCGGGCAATTATGCCGGGTTCAGTGCACGCGGTCGAGGCCCAGCTGGCGCACGTTGCGGCCGTACCAGCGGTCCTCCGGCAGCGGCTGGAACACCGAGCAGCGGGTCATCGGGCCGGAGTAGACGTGCAGGCTGACGGTGACCGCGCTGTCGCTGGGGTTGCGGATGCTGTGGTATTCGTGCGGCGGGATCAGGCTGCCGGCCGAGCCGGCGCCGGCCTGGATCGAGCCGACCGGCTGGAAGCAGTAGCGCTGCGCATCGTGCTCGATCAGCTCGTACTGCACGATCTCCAGCGCGCCGTTCCACACGCCCTCGACGCACCACATGCCGTCGTGGTCGTGGATCGGCGTGCCCTGGCCCGGGCCCCAGGTCATCGCTACCACGCAGTAGCCGTGTTCCTCGCTGCAGTACAGCTCGCGGCGGGCGTAGTGGTCGGCGTTCGCCTCGAACACGCACTCGGGCAGGGTGACCGCGTTGTCACGGATCAGCTTGCACAGGCTGTGGCGCAGGCTGTCGGTGAGCTCGTGGGTGGTCGGCTTGATCACGGCGGCGTCGATGGCGTCGATCAGGAGGCGGCTACCGGGGAAATCCAGGGTGAGCATGGCGGTCTCGGTCCGGTGCGTGAGGGTGGATAGTATCAGCGCAGGGATCAGCAGGCCGGTAGCCGGTTCAGGAAGCCGCCGATGGCGCGGCTGTAGTTGTCGATGTCGACCAGGAAGGCGTCGTGGCCCTGCGGCGAATCCAGCGCCACGAACTCCACCCTGGCGCCGGCCGCTTCCAGCCCCTCGGCGATCTGCTCCTGCTGCTGCAGCGGGAACAGGATGTCGGTGCTGACGCCGATCACCATGGCCTGTTCGATGCAGATGCGCTTGAGTCCTTCCAGTACGCTGCCGCGGCCGTACTCGGCGACGTCGAACCAGTCGCTGGCGCGCGACAGGTACAGGTAGCTGTTCGGGTCGAAGTGGCGCACGAAGCGGCGGGCATGGCCCTCCAGGTAGGACTCGACCTGGAATTCGCGGCCGAACGGTTCGTCCTCGCGCTGTTCGGGGTCGAGCCGGATGCGCGCGAAGCGGCCGTTCCATTCCATCGCCGAGCGGTAGGTGATCACGCCGAGCTTGCGCGCGATGCTCATGCCGAGCTCGGGATAGCGGCCGCCTTTCTCCACATGGATGTCGTAGTTGCCGTCGTCGAACTGCGGGTCGAGCCGGATCGCCTCGCGCTGCAGCGAGCGGATCGCGATGGCGAACGGCTGCGCCTGCGGCGCGGTGTCCACGCTGATGTGCGCGCGTGCGCTGCCGGGGTGCAACAGCATGTAGGCCAGCGCGCTCATGCCGCCCATCGAGCAGCCGATCAGGCAGGCCAGCCGCGTGATGCCGAGGCTGGCGACCACGCCGTGCGCGGCGTTGGCCACGTCTTCCAGCGCAAGTTCGGGAAAGCTGAGGCGGTACGCTTCGCCGGTGGCCGGGTCGGTCGAGGCGGGACAGGTCGAACCCTTGTCGCTGCCCAGCGAATTCACGCAGATCACGAACCAGCGGGTGGTGTCGATGGCCTTGCCGGGGCCGGCCATGCCCTCCCACCAGCCCGGTGACGGGTCTTCTTCGCACGAGGCCATGTGCGCGCTGGGCGACAGGCCGGTGAGCACCAGTACCGCGTTGTCGCGCGCCGCGTTCAGCGTGCCCCAGGTCTCGTAGGCGACGTGCGCGCCATGCAGGGCGCCACCACGCTTCATCGCAAACGGCGAAGGCAGGGCGAAATAGCGGCGCGCGTCGCTCATGGTCAGTGCACCTGGTCGATGCTGATCTTGACCGGCGCCTTGCTGTCCACCGCGACCACACCGGCGTCGCCTTCCAGGTCGCCGGGCTGGACGACCGGCTGGCCGCTGTGGCTGATCCGCGCGCCGACGAAGACGCGTTCGACCGAGGACAGCCGGTACGCCGGCGTCATCGCCATCGCGTCGGTGAGGGTGACGGTGACGGGCAGCTGCGCGGGGTCGAGTTTGGCCACGGCCAGCGGCATCGGCGGGCCGTTCTCGGCGCGGGCATAGACGAACAATGCGTCGCCGGGGGCAAGCTTGTCCTTCAGCGCGGGAGCCAGCGCCACCTGCACCTGCAGTGCGGCGCCTTGCTGGGTAGCAGCGGCGGCGCTCGACGACGCATCGGCCGGGGCGCCGCCGGCACGGGCGTCGGCCACGGCGATCTGCTCGGCGACCGCCTTGGCCACGTTCGACCCCGGCTCCAGTTGCGGCTGCAGCAGGCGCCAGGTGGCGGCGGCCTCGCGGTAGGCGCCGCGCTGGAAATCGCCGATGCCGAGCAGCCACAGGCCGCGCTGGCTGTCCGGGTGCAGCTGCACGGCGCGCTTGAGCAGCTCCAGGCCCCGGCCTTCGATCGAGTGGTCGCTGCGCATCATGGAGTCGTTCTCGGCCCAGCCGACCATCGCCTCGGCGTCGTTCGGGGCCAGCCGCAGCACCTGGTCGAATGCGTCGCGCGCCTCGGCCGGCTGGCGCAGCATGCTGCTGGTCTGCGCCAGCAGCATCCAGCCCTGCAGGTCGTCCGGCTGCTGCTTGAGGTGCGCGCGCAGTTCGGTGAGCGCCTGCTGCATGCTGATCGGCGCAGCGGCCGCGGCGGTCGCCCCGTTCAGCGCGGCCGGCGTGCCCACCAGCAGATACAGCGCGCCGGTGCCCAGCGGCAGCACCAGCGCGATCAGCAGGGCGACGGCGAACACGCCGCGCGGCCGGCCCAGCTTGCGCCCCTGGCGCAGCAGCGGCAGCAACAGCACGGCCAGCGCCACCGCAACCATCACGGCGGCGGCAATCACGAAAGCGGTCTTCACCAGTCGTCCCCGTTGTCGATCGGCCGATCGTCGGCCGCGGTCGCCGTGCCGGCGGTGGCGCCGGCACGGCTGCGTTTGCGGATCACCGCCAGTACCACGCCGGCGCCGCCGAGCAGGATCAGCAGCGGGCCGAACCAGAGCAGCCAGGTGCGTGAGCTCAGCGGCGGGTCGTACAGCACGAAGCTGGAGTAGCGCGCGACCAGGTACTGCTTGATCTGCTCGTCGCTCCTGCCCTGCTGCATCATCTGGAAGATCTGGTTGCGCAGGTCGCGCGCGATCGGCGCGTTGGAATCGGCCAGCGTCTCGTTCTGGCACATCGGGCAGCGCAACTGGTGCGTGAGGTGCTGGAAGCGCAGCTCCTGCACATGATCCTTGAACGGCATCGGCTCGATCGCCTGGGCGTGGGCGAAGCCGGCGAACGCCAGCACGACCAGCAACAGCATGCGTAGGAGCCCGCTTGCGGGCGATGCCTTTGCTTTTGCGAATCCCGAATCCCAAATCCCGAATCCCGACTTCACGGCGCCTCCTTCAGCATCGCCGCGATCGCCGGCTTCAGCTCCTTCGCCATCACCTCGGGTGTCAGCGGGCCGATGTGCTTGTAGCGGATCACGCCCTTCGCGTCGATCAGGAAGCTTTCCGGCGCGCCGTACACGCCGAAGTCGATCGCGGTGTGGCCGGGTTCGTCGGCGATCAGCAGGTTATACGGGTTGCCGTGTTTCGCCAGCCAGCCCTTGGCGTCGTCGGGCGCATCCTTGTAGTTGTAGCCGACCAGCTCCACGCCCAGGGTCGGGCCCTCGGCGGTCAGGACCGGATGCTCCACGCCGCATTCGATGCACCAGCTGGCGAACACGTTGAGCAGGTAAGGCCGGCCCAGCAGGTCGGCCTTGCTGACCGTCTGCGCGGGCTCGTACAGCTTGGGCAGGTTGAACTCGGGCGCCGGCTTGTTCAGCAGCGGCGTCGGGATCGCGTTCGGGTCGTGCTGGGTGTTCCACCAGATGCCGAAGCCGAACAGGCCCACCAGCAGCATGAAGCCGATGAACGGCAGCAGCCGGCTCATGCGCGCGTCTCCTGCGGCAGCAGGCCGTCGGTCGCCGGGGCACCGACGGTGGCGCTGCGCTTGAGGCGGAAACGCTTGTCGGCGGCGCAGACCAGGCCGCCCAGCATCATCAACAGGCCACCGGCCCAGATCCAGCGGATGAACGGCTTGTAGTACAGCCGCAGTGCCCAGGCGCCCTCGATGTCGTTCGCGTCCATCGGCTCGCCCAGCGCCACGTACAGGTCGCGGGTAACGCCGGCGTCCACGGCGGATTCGGTCTGCACCTGGCCGCGCGGATAGGTGCGCTTCTGCGGGTGCATCACCGCGATCCGTTTCTCGCCGCGGGTCACGGTGACCGCGCCCTGGTCGGCGGTCCAGTTCGGCCCGGTGGTGTGGTGCACGCCGTCGAAGCGGAACTCGTAGCTGCCGATGCGCTGGCTCTCGCCCGGCGCCATGCGTACGTCGCGGGTCACGCTGAGCGACTCGGACAGCAGCACGCCGACCACGAACACGCCAACGCCCAGGTGCGCCATCAGCATGCCGGCCATCTCGGTCGGGTAGCGCCGGCCGCGCGGCATTTCACGCCAGCGCTTGTACGCATAGAGCAGCACGCCGACCACGACCCACACGCCGGCGGCCACGCCGACGATCGCCTTCAGGTTGCCGTCGACCAGGAAGGCCGCGATGATGGCGCAGGCCAGCGCGGCAATGGCCACGCGCAGCAGCAGGCTCTTGAGCGCCGACGCCTCGCCCTTGCCCCAGCGCAGGAACGGGCCGAACGGCAGCAACAGCACCACCGGCAGCATCAGCAGCGGGAACAGGAAGCCGAAGTAGGGCGGGCCGACCGAGATGCGGCCCAGGTTCATCGCGTCGCCGATCAGCGGGAACAGCGTGCCCAGCAGCACCATCGCCGCAGCCACCGCGAACATCAGGTTGCTGGTCAGCAGCGCGGTTTCGCGCGAGACCACCTGGAATGGCTTGCCGCCCAGCACCTTCGGCGCGCGCAGCGCGTACACCAGCAGCGAGCCGCCGACCACGATGGTCAGGAAGGCGAGGATGAACACGCCACGGCGCGGGTCGGAGGCGAACGCATGTACCGAGGTGAGCACGCCCGAGCGCACCAGGAAGGTGCCGAGCAGCGACAGCGAGAACGCGAAGATCGACAGCAGGATGGTCCAGGCGCGCAGCGAGCCGCGCTTTTCGGTCACCGCCTGCGCGTGGATCAGCGCCACGCCGACCAGCCACGGCATGAAGCTGGCGTTCTCCACCGGGTCCCAGAACCACCAGCCGCCCCAGCCCAGCTCCGCGTAGGCCCACCAGCTGCCGGCGACGATGCCGCAGGTGAGGAAGGCCCAAGCCACGTTGGTCCACGGTCGCGCCCAGCGCACCCAGGCCTGCTCCAGCTCGCCGCCGAGCAGGGCGGCGATCGAGAACGCGAACGCCACCGAGAAGCCGACGTAGCCCATGTACAGCATCGGCGGATGGAAGGTCATGCCCGGGTCCTGCAGCACCGGGTTCAGGTCCGCGCCGTCGCCCGGCATCGGCAGCAGCCGGCCGAACGGGTTGGAAGTGAAGATGATGAAGGCGAGGAAGCCCACCGCGATCAGTCCCATCACGGCGAGTACGCGCGAGGCGAACACCTCGGGCAGCTTCTGGCTGAACGCGGCCAGCGCCACCGTCCACAAGTTGAGGATCAGGATCCACAGCAGCAGCGAACCCTCGTGCGCGCCCCATACCGCGGCGATGCGGTAGTACCACGGCAGCGCCAGATTCGAGTTGTCGGCCACGTACTGCACCGAGAAGTCGAAGTGCAGGAACGCCCAGGCCAGGATGCCGAATGCCATGGCGACGAACACCGCCTGGCCGGCCGCCGCCGGGCGCGCCACCGCCATCAGCGCGCGGTTGCCGCGCCACGCGCCGATCAAGGGCAGGATGCTCTGCGCCAGTGCCAGCAGCAGGGCGAGGATCAACGCGAGTTGGCCGAGTTCGGGGGTCATGGCTGGGTGCCGGGATTCGGGATACGGGATTCGGGATTCGTCAGAAGCATGGCGTCATGTGCGATGGTGCGGTAGGGAAGGGGTGGCCTGAGGAGTTCCGATGCCCTATTTCCGATTCTCGATTCCCTTCTGTCCATGCGCCTTCGCCATGGCGTCCTTGAGTTCCTTCGGCATGTAGGTCTCGTCATGCTTGGCCAGCACTTCGGTGGCGACGAAGCGGGCGCCGTCCATGTGGCCGGTGGCGATCACCGACTGGTTGTCGCGGAACAGGTCGGGCAGGATGCCGGTGTATTCCACCGGCATCCTGCCGCCGGCGTCGACCACGGTGAAGGTGACCTTGAGCGAATCGCTGGAGCGCTGGATCGAGCCGGCCTTGACCATGCCGCCGAGCCGGAACGTGTTGTAGCTGGCCGCCTCGCCCGACTGCACCTGGCTCGGGGTGAGCAGGTAGTTCATGTTGTTCTGCAACGCCAGCACGACCAGCACGGCCGCGACGGCCGCCGCGGCGAGGATGGCCAGCACGATGGTGAGTCGGCGCTTGCGGGTGGGGTTCATGGGCATAGTGGTCGATCGCCCCGCTCAGGGAGATGGTGGAGTGGAAAGGGGTTTGCGTTCCTGTCGCGCGCTCTGACGCGCCAGGCGGACACGAAGTTCCGCCAGCACGCGGCGGCGACGCAGGCGCGGCGCCAGGGTGTCGGCGAGCAGCACGGCGAAGAACAGCGCGTAGGCCGGCCACACGTAGGCGGCGTAACCGCCCATCGCTAGAAGGTGCTGCAGGGCGTTCATCGACGGGCCTCGTCTTCGGCGATCTTGCGCACCCAGTCCTTGCCGCCTTCCAGCGCCAGCAGGTCGGTGCGTGCGCGACTGAACAGGCTGGCGAGGTAGTAGAACTTGGTCGCCAGGGTTATGGTCAGCAGCGGCCACAGCATGCCCGCGGAGATCTTCGACTGGCCGAACAGATTGACCGTGCTGCCCTGGTGCAGGGTATTCCACCAGTTCACCGAGAAATGCACGATCGGCACGTTGATGATGCCGATGATGGCCAAGAAAGCGGCGGCGCGCGCGCCCTGGCGGCGATCCTCGAACGCGTGGTACAGCCCGATCACGCCCAGGAACAGGAACAGCAGCACCAGCTCGGAAGTGAGCCGCGCGTCCCAGGTCCACCAGGTGCCCCACATCGGCTTGCCCCACAGCGAGCCGGTGACCAGGGTGATGAAGGTGAACGCTGCGCCGATCGGCGCCGACTCCATCGCCACCACCTCGGCCAGCTTGATCCGCCACACCAGCGCGATGAACGAGGCCACGCCCATCACCCCGTAGATGAACATGCTCATCCACGCGCTGGGCACGTGGATGAAGATGATCCGGTAGGCATCGCCCTGCTGGTAGTCGGTCGGCGCCAGCACCAGCCCGCCATACAGCCCGATCGCGCCGAGCAGCAGCGCCAACGCCATCGCCCACGGCTGCAGCGCGCCGGCGAAGCGGTAGAACGTCGGCGGCGAGCCGAGCTTGTGCAACCAGAGCGGAATCCAGTCAGACATAAACGTTATGCGTCCAGGGCAATGCGAAGGGCCGCTGCGCAGGCCAGTGGCGCCAGCACCACGACCAGCACCAGCGCGGCCGCGAGCCAGGCGACCGGCGCGAACCACGGCAAGCCCTGCTGGGCGGCAGCCACGGCGCCGGCGGCGAAGATCACGGTTGGCACGCAGAGCGGCAGCAGCATCAAGGCGAGCAGCATACCAGAGCGCCGGGTGCCGGCCGTCAGCGCCACCAGTACTGCGCCGAGCAGGCTGAGCAGCGGCGTGGCCAGCGCCAGCGCCAGCAGCAGCACCGGGATCACCGCGCCGGGCAGGTGCAGCATCGCGGCCATCAGCGGTGCGATCACGATCAGCGGCAGCGCGGTGGCGAGCCAGTGGGCGAGGATCTTCATGCCCAGCAGCAGCGCCAGCGGCTGCGGCGCCAGCACCAGCTGCTCCAGCGAGCCGTCCTCGATGTCGCTGGCGAACATCGCGTCCAGCGCCAGCAGCATCGCCAGCAGCACGGTGACCAGCACCACGCCGCCGGCGATCCGCTGCAGCAGGGTGTCCTCCGGCCCCAGCGCGAACGGGAACAGCATGGTCACGATCAGCGCGTACAGCACCGGCATGGCGATGTCGCCGCGCCGGCGCCAGGCGAGCGTGAGGTCGCGCCGCAGCATGGCGGCGCAGGCGCTGGCGAGGCTGGGGCGGTTCATGGCTGTACTCCTCCCCCGGCTTGTCCCGAAGGAAGTCCCTTTGGGGCAAGCAGGGGAGGGCGTCCACGCATGGAATTCCCGGCGTTAATCATGCATGCGGATCCGTCGCGGTTCGCCGCCGTGGAAGCTCACCGTGCCGTGGCTGGTGACCATCGCCGCGCCACCGGTGTCGGTGTGGCTTTCCAGTAATTCGTTCACCAGCGCGATGCCGATGCGGTCAAGGTTTGCGTACGGCTCGTCGAGCAGCCACAGGCTGGCCGGCAGCAGCAGCAGGCGCGCCAGTGCGGCGCGCTTCTTCTGGCCGGCGGACAGCCGGCGCACCGGTTCGTCCTCGTAGCCGCGCAGGCCGATTCGCGCCAGTACCGAGGCCGCGCTGGTCCCATCATCGCGCACCCCGTGCAGGCCGGCGGCGATGCGCAGGTTTTCCCGTGGGCTGAGATCGGCCTTGAGGCCGAGCTGGTGGCCGAGGAACAGGATCTCGCCGGCGCAGCGGTCGCGCTGCATCGGCTCGCCGTGCCAGTGCAGCTCGCCGGCGGTGATGTGCAGCAACCCCGCCAGCATGCGCAGCAGGGTGGTCTTGCCGCTGCCGTTGTCGCCTTCGACCAGGGCCAGCTCGCCCGCATGCAGACGGAAATCCAGCGGTGCGAACACCGGCTCATCCTGGCGAAAGAAACTCAAGGCCCGTGCTTCGAGCAGGGGCAGGGCGGTATCGGCGGCGGTCATCACCTTGATTGTCCGCAATGCCGATGGCGCTTGTCCATGCGGCGCGCTGCCGCTGTGCGGGTCAGTCCAGCAGCCGCAGCAGGGCGGCGCCACTGGCTTCGCCGTGCACGTAGGCCAATTGCCCATGGGCGCGGGCCAGCCGGTCCAGGGTGTGGGCGTCCGCCCCGATGGCGAACAGGCTGGGTTCACTCCAGCCGGAGGTGCCCACCCCGATGGCCGGGCGGACGTCGACGCCGGGCTGCTCCTGCAGCGCGGCCAGCAGTTCGCGCTGGGCGACGAGGTTCTCCGCCGGCGGGCGTCGGCGCGCCTGCGGATTCCATGCCGTGATGAAAGCCCACGGGCGCGAACCGACCGCGTCAGCGAGTTGGGCCGGCAACGGCAGGTCTACGCGGATCGTCGCCCACGTCACGGCGTCCAGGCAGACGTGGTAGGCGGTGGCGCGGAACGCCTCGAGCAGGGCCTCATCCATGGCGCAGTCTCGGCAGCGGTTCCAGTTTCGCCTGGAACAGCCGCCCCGCGGCGTCGAGGTCGACGGCCGCCGCGTTCGGCGTATCGCGCAGCAGCTGTTCCAGCAAGCGGTCCTGCGCACGGCCGCGTTCGAGCGCGTAGGCGTAGGGCACATGGGTGAAGGTCACCAGCCGGTAGCGCGCCATGTAATGGCCCGGAATGCGCGCGGCCAGCGCGCTGCCCAGTTCGCGCTTGGCCAGGTAGCGCGGGTCGGCCACCGAGTCGCGCATCTCCACGTAGTTCTCCAGCGCCATCGCGGCGATCGCGTCGGCGTTCGGCTGGCGCACGCGCTGGAATTCGGCGAACACCCCGGCGCTGTCGTCCGGCGCCGCGGCCAGCAGGTCGGCCAGCGCCACGGTGTCCTCGAAACCGCAGTTCATGCCCTGGCCGTGGAATGGCACGATCGCGTGCGCGGCGTCGCCGATCAGCAGCGCGCGGCCGTCCAAGTGCCAGCGTTCGAGGTACAGCGTGGACAGCGTGCCCACTGGATGGCTGTCGAAATCCTCGTCGAAGCGCGGGATCAGCGGCAGCAGGTCGGGGAAGTCGGTGGCGAAGAAGGTGCGTGCTGCCGCGACGTCAGGCAACGCCGCGAAGCTCGGCGCGGCGCCCTGCGCCGGCAGGAACAGGGTGACGGTGAAGCTGCCTTCGGCATTCGGCAGCGCGATGCACATGTAGCCGCCACGCGGCCAGATGTGCAGCGCGTGCGGCTCCAGCGCGAACTGCTCGCGGCCGCTGCCCTGCTGCTGCAGCGCCGCCGGCAACTCGCCGGCCGGCGGGATCTCCAGCTCCTTGTAGCCGTGGCCGAGCGATTCGATGCGTTCGCCCAGCGGCGCATATGCGTTCATCGCCGCGCGCAGCGCGGAGCCGGCGCCGTCGGCGCCGATCAGCAGGCCAGCGTCCCGTTCGCGTTCCGTGCCAGCTTCGTCGGCGAGCCGGATGCGCTGCTGCCCGAAATCGGCGCCGGTCAGCGACTGGCCGAAGTGGAAGCGCACGCCGGCGGCCTCGGCCGCGTCCAGCAGCAGCATGTTCAGCGCGCCGCGCGAAACCGACCAGATCACCTCGCTGTCGTCCACGCCGTAGCGCTGCAGCGCGCTGCGGCCGTCGCGGTCGTGCACCATGCGCCCGCGCATCATCACCGCCCGCTGCAGCACGTCGTCGGCCAACCCCGCCGTACGCAGCGCCTGCAGGCCGCGCTCGGCCAGCGCCAGGTTGATCGAGCGGCCGCCGCCCATGGATGGGCCAGTGCTGCGGGCGCAGGCGACGGCAGGGATGCCGGAGGTAGAGCAATGTCGGGAGCGATTGCCGAATGCGCTGGAGCAGCCGCCCAGAAAGCCTGCGCGCCGCGGATCGGGCCGTTTCTCGAACACCTCGACCGCGAAACCGCGCCGCGCCAGCTGCTGCGCCAGCAGGGTGCCGACCAGGCCGCCGCCGATGAGGGTGATGGGTTGCTGCGCCATGCTGCGATCCGTAGAAGGAGTCCGCACACTGTTCCGCAAGCGCCGCGGGACTGCAATCCCGGGCAGGCCGTTCCGTGTCAAAGGAGCGCCATGGGAAGTGGGCTGCACCGGGCGGATCCCGCATGGAGGCTGCAGCAAAAGAGAAGGGCCGGCCCAGGTGGGCCGGCCCTTGGGTCACGCACTTGCGGGCTGCTTACTTGCAGGTCACGCCGACGGCATTGAACGCCGCCGTCACGTCGCTGCGGGTGTAGGCGTAGTCGACTGCCGCGGTTTCCACGCCGCAGGCACCGGAGTTGAACGTGGAGGTGGCCGTCCAGTACATCGCATTGGCGCGCGCAAACACCTCGAAGGCTTTTTTCGTATTCCAGTTGGTGGTCTTCGCCAGCGTGCAGAACGCCTTGTTGTAGACGCCGCTGGAATAATGCACGTCCATGGAGCTGGTGAAGTTGGCGGCGTTGTCGATCGAGCGGCCGTCCTGGGTCGGCGTGCACATCCAGCGCAGCGCGGTGCCGGTCTTCATGATGTCGGCGCCGACCAGCCAGTCGTTGCCGCCGCGGTCATAGAACTCGGCCGCTTCGCCGGCCATGTCCGAGAACGCCTCGTTGATGCCGCCGGACTGGCCGGAGTACTGCAGGTTGGAGTGCTGCTCGGTGAAGCCGTGGCTGACTTCATGGCTGGTCACGTCCAGCGAGGTCAGCGGATAGAAGTAGCTGGCGCCGTCACCGAAGTTCATCGACGAGCCGTTCCAGAACGCGTTCTCGTAGTTGCGGCCGTAATGCACGTTCATCACCAGCGAGAAGGTCAGCGGCGGCGCGCCGAGCCAGGTGTTGTACATGTCGTGCACGACGCCGCCGAAATGGTGCGCATCGTTGATCGGCGAATAGGCGCCGTTCACGCCGTCGCCGCTGCTGTTCGGGCAGATGAAGCTCCACAACGTACCCGTGCGCGTGCTGCCGGCCATGTTGTTGGTCTTCACGTTCGTGTTCTGCATGTAGCAGGTGGAACCGGACTGGGTGACCGCGAGCGAAGCGTAGTTGGTGCCGTAGAAATACTGGCCGGTCTTCAGGTTGCCGCCGGCGCCGGTGGCGAGCGCGGGCGTGCCGGTGACGGTGCCGGCGCCCGGCTTGCCCTTGGTGGTGAGGCCTTCCCAGGCCTGGATCACTTCGCCGGTGTTGGCGTCGATGATCGCCATCGGGCGCGTCGGGCCGTTGCCGCGGTCGACGAAGAACGAGCTGAGGTAGGCAAGGCGGGCGCGGTTGCCCTCGGCATAGACGTACAGATCGTTCTTCGCGTTCTGGATGTCGCTGTCCTGGATGCCGTTGACGCCGATGCCAAGCGGCAGCAGGCCGGCGTGTTCGCGCAGCAGGGCGGTGGCGCGGGCACCATTGATGGCGGGGGCGACCGACGCGACGTCGTGGCTGATACCGCGAGAAATTTCGCCGCTGACGCCGAGCACGCTGCCGCTGCCGTCGCGTTCCACCACGACCTGGCGGCCGTACACGGGTACGCCGCGGAAAGTCTGTTGCTCGCGGGTCTTGAAGGTCCCGTGGGCGGTCCGCGCCTGCAGGCGCGGCGACAACGAGGCGTCGGCTTCCAGGCCGATGCGGCTGGCCAAGGCGGCAGGCGCGATCTGGCCCATGGTTTGGGCCTGGACGCGGGTATGCGTGGCGGCGCCGGCGTCGGACATGGCGGCCAGGCCGAAGGCGCCCAGCAGCGCCGCGGCGAGTGGTTTGTGCATCATCTGTGTTTCCCCTCCTCATGATTGGAAAGACGCACCCGCTGGGTGCGTCTTGCGGTCCGGTATGCGAGAAGTCCCCCCCAGGACGGCAACCGGATCGCAGGAAATTACGGCCAAGGCCGGTCCGCGTCAATGCAGCCGGTCGACGTTGGCGGCGGCCGGCGGCGTGGGTTCCGACCGGCCGGCTCAGAAGCTCATGAAGTAGCCGCCGTTCACCGGCAGGTTGGCGCCGGTGATGTAGCCGGCGTCGTCGGCGGCGAGGAAGGCCACGGCGCGGGCGATGTCGGCGGGCGAGCCGAGGCGGCCGACCGGAATGGCGGCAATGATCTGCGCGCGGATCTCGTCCGGTACCGCGGCCACCATCGGGGTATCGCAGTAGCCGGGCGAGACGGTGTTGACGGTGACGCCCTTGCGCGCCGTCTCGCGCGCCAGCGCCATGCTGAAGCCGTGTACGCCGGCCTTGGCGGCGGAATAGTTGGTCTGGCCGAACTGGCCGGTCTGGCCGTTCACCGAGCTGATGTTGACGATGCGCCCGAAGCTGCGCGCGGTCATGCCCTCGACCACTTGGCGGCACATGTTGAACACGCCGTCCAGGTTCACCTGCAGCAGCTCGTGCCACTGCTGCGGGGTCATCTTGCGCAGACTGGCGTCGCGGGTGATGCCGGCGGCGTTGACCAGGATGTCGATGCCGCCGTGCTGCTGTTCGACCCGTTCGACCAGTTGTCGGCAGCCGTCGAAGTCGCTGACGTCGACCGGCTCGAACGCGATGGCGCCGCCGAAGTCGGCGACCTCATCGTGGAACGCGGCCACGCGCTCCGCGCGCGAGGCCAGGTCCAGCGCGATCACCTTGCGCCCGGCGCGGGCCAGCTGACGGCAGATTTCCGTGCCGAGGCCGCCGATGCCGCCGGTGACCAGGGCGAGGCGTGAAGAAGGGTTGGTGCGAGTCATGTTCGGGGTCATCGGTGTGCCATGCCGCATGGCAGCACGTGCTGTGCTG
The DNA here is from genome assembly GCF_021545845.1 of Rhodanobacter thiooxydans. Taxonomy (NCBI): domain Bacteria; kingdom Pseudomonadati; phylum Pseudomonadota; class Gammaproteobacteria; order Lysobacterales; family Rhodanobacteraceae; genus Rhodanobacter; species Rhodanobacter thiooxydans. The sequence continues at coordinate 2,806,707 of NZ_CP088923.1, read as the reverse complement.
CAGCGACCAGAATGGGGTGCAAACGAACGGCGCGCCGAAGCGCGCCGTGGGAGTCAGGTGCCTCAGCCGGATTTCTTGCCGCTGCGGCTGGGCGCCGCCGGGGTGGGCATGACCTTGGCGGCGGTGTCCATCAGCCCCCGCTGCAGCGCCTGGAATGCGGCGAGGTTGCGTTCGGTGAGATCGTTCAGCGTGTTCCAGGGGGTTTGCCCCATCAGGCTGTTGAGCTGGCTGCGGAACTGGTTCTGCTGGTCGAGGAAGACCTGCAGGCTGCGCTCCAGGTAGGGGCCCATGAAGCCCTGCAGCGAGTCGCCGTAGAAGCGGATGATCTGGCTGAGCAGCTGCGGCGACAGCATCGGCTGCCCCTTGTCCTCATGCTCGGAGATGATCTGCAACAGCACCGAACGGGTCAGGTCCTCGCCGGTCTTGGCGTCGCGGACCTCGAAGTCCTCGTTGTCCAGGACCAGCTGGCGGACCTCTTCCAGCGTGATGTAGCTGGAGATCTCCGTGTCGTAGAGACGCCGGTTTGGATACTTCTTGATGGTGCGCTTTGCTTGTGCCATGCGGCGCACGCTAGCAGAAGATATTGCGCCGCACCAGCCAGTGGCGGATTTTCATGCTGCGGCCATCGGCCGCAGCATTTCCAGAGCAGGCTGTTCAATGACCGACCGCGCCGCCGGTGCTGCCGAACGGCGGTTTGGCGAACCACAGCAGCGGGATCAGCAGCATGAACAGGATCGCGCTGGCCCAGAACACGTCGTTCACCGCCAGGGTCAGCGCCTCGCGCGTCAGCAGCCGATCGATCAGGCCCAGGCTCTGGGTGTGCGACAGCCCGCCGTGCGTCAGCTGACCGAGGAACCCGGTGGTGGCCGGGTGGCCCGGGCTGACGTACTCGGTGAGGCTGGCGTGGTGCGAGTCGCCGCGGTGCTGCCACAGCGTCACCATGACCGCGGTGGACACGCTGGAGCCGATCGTGCGGCAGAAGTTGGACAGGCCCGATGCGCTGGCGATCTGGTCCACCGGCAGGCCGGACAGGTAGACCTGGTTCAGCGGGATGAAGAAGCACGGGATCGCCAGACCCATCACAAAGCGTGGCACCACCAGGGCGGCGAACGAGGCCGAGCTGTCGAAGGTGGAGAACCAGTAGGAGGTGCCGGCGAACACCAGGAACGAAAATGTCACCACCGCGCGCAGGTCCAGCCGGTGCATGTTCTTGCCCAGCACCGGCGCGATCAGGAACGCCAGCACGCCGACCGGCGCGGTGGCCAGGCCGGCCCAGGTGGCGGTGTAGCCCAGGGTGATCTGCAGCCACAGCGGGAACACCACGTTGATGCCGAAGAACGCGAACATGCCCAGCGACAAGCTGACCACGCCCACCGTGAAATTGCGTTGCCGGAACAGCGACAGGTCGACCACCGGGTGCTTCGCGTGCAGCTCCCACACGATCAGGAAGGTGATGCAGACCAGCGCGGTGAGGCCCAGCACCAGGATCATCGGCGAGGCGAACCAGTCGTGGTCGTTGCCGTTGTCCAGCATGAACTGTAGCGCGCCCACACCGACCACCAGCAGGGCCAGGCCGATCATGTCGATCGGTGCCTTGTAGGTCTTCGTTTCGCGCTTGCGCAGCAAACCCCAGGTGACCACGGCCGCCGCCAGCCCGACCGGCAGGTTGATGAAGAAGATCCACGGCCAGGAGAAGTTGTCGGTCAGCCAGCCGCCCAGGATCGGGCCGAAGATCGGTGCCACCACCACGGTCATCGCCCACAGCGCCAGCGCGATGCCCTGCTTTTCCTTCGGATAGTTCGACAGCAGCAGGGTCAGCGACAGCGCCACCATTGGGCCGGAGCCGGCGCCCTGCAGCAGGCGGCCGATCACCAGCACCGGCATGCTGGTGGCCAGGCCGCACAGCATCGAGAAGATCACGAACAGCAGCACCGAGCCGACGAAGGTCTTCACCTCGCCGAAGCGGCGCGCCAGCCAGCCGGTCAGCGGCTGCATGATCGCGCTGGCCAGCGCGTAGGAGCTGATCGTCCAGGTGCCTTCGCTGGGGCTCACGCCAAGGCTGCCGGCGATGTGCGGCACGGAGACGTTGACGATCGTCATGTCCAGCACCTCCATGAAGGTGCTGAACGCAACGGCGATGGTGAGCAGCGCCAGTGGGCCGCCATGCAGCGGCTGCAGCGGGGCGTCGGGTGCGGCGTCGTTCGGCGTGGCGGCCATGCTGAGGCTCAGTTCGCGGCGGTGCTGCGGGGCAGGTTGGCGCGGATGATCTGCTCCGCTTCCGCGTCGGCCTGGCTGGCCATCTGGTCGTAGACCTTGGTCTGCGCCACCGGCTGCTGCGTCGGCGCGCTGGCCAGTACGCTGCCCTGGTCATGGCGGATGTCGACGGTGACGTCGGTGGACAGGCCGATGCGCAGCGGATGCTGGTCCAGTTCCTGGTTGTCCAGCGCGATGCGCACCGGCACGCGCTGGACCACCTTGATCCAGTTGCCGGTGGCGTTCTGCGCCGGCAGCAGCGAGAACACGCTGCCGGTGCCGGCACCCAGGCCGACCACCTTGCCGTGGTAGACGGCATCGCTGCCGTACAGGTCGGAGACGACCTTCGCCGGCTGGCCGATGCGGATGTGGCGCAGCTGGCCTTCCTTGAAGTTGGCGTCGATCCACAGGTCGTGCAGCGGCACCACGGTCATCAGCTGCTGGCCCGGCTGCACGCTGTTGCCCAGCTGCACGCTGCGCTCGGCCACGTAGCCGGACACCGGTGCGTAGATCGCGTTGCGCTGCGCGGCGACCCAGGCGGCGCGGAAATTCGCGCGGGCCTGCAGCACCACCGGGTTCTGCGCCACGTCGGTACCCTCGATCGCGGCGTGCGCCGCGGCGGACTGCGCCTCGGCGGCGTTCACCGCCGCGTTCGCCTGCTCCACGCCGTCGCGCAGATGCTGCACGATCTCCGGCGATTCGGCCTGGGCGGCGATCAACGGCAGGCGCCGCTGCAGGTCCGCCTCGGCCTTCTTCAGGTCGAGCTTCGCGGCAACCACCTGGGCGTCGGCACTGCTCGCCGAGCTGGTCTGCTGGCGTACGCCGCGCACGGCCTGGGCCAGTGTGCTGCGCGCCTGTGCCAGGCGGGTGTCGGCATCGGTGCTGTCCAGTTTCACCAGCACCTGGCCGGCCTCGACGCGCTGAGTGTCGTCGGCGAGGATCGCCACCACGGTGCCTGGCACCTGGGCCGAGATCGCCACCTGGTTGCCGCCGACGTAGGCGTTGTCGGTCTTCTCGCGGGTGGAGAACACGAACAGCCACAGCAGGAACCAGCCCAGCGCGGCGAGCGCGAAGATGCCGGTCACCACCAGCAACGAGCGGCGGCGCTTGGCCGGGTCCTTCGCGGCCATGCCGCTGTCGTTGGCCTCGGCGGAGGACTTGGCGGATTCAGTGGCGCTCATGGTGGGCGGCTCCGGCGGTAACGGAAGAGGGGGTGGCGGCATCGTCGGTGCTGCGGTAGCCGCCGCCGAGCGCCTTGATCAGGGCCAGGTCGGTGCTCACCGCCTGCGCCTGCAACTGGGTGGTGGCGTCGCGTTGCAGCAGCAGCGCGGCTTGCGCGCCGAGGCTCTCGCGCAGGTCGCGCACGCCCTGACGGGCCCGCGCCTGTGCGTTCGCCAGCAGACGCTGGTCGGCGTCCAGCTGAGCCTGCTGTTCGCGCTGGCGCGCGGCAAGCTGTTCGGCGCCCAGCGCCTGCGTGGCTACCTCGCGCGCGGCGGCCAGCACGGTGCTGTCGTACTGTGCCACGGCGGCGTCGAGCTGGGCCTTGCTCACGCCGTAGTTCGCCTCGAGCGCGCCGCCAGTGAAGATCGGCAGATGCAGCGCCGGGGTCAGCTCGAAGGCGCGGCTGCCGGCGGTGAGCAGCTTGCCCATGTCGATGCTGGACAGGCCGGCCAGAGCGGTGATGCTGATGTCGGGAAAGAACTCGGCGCGCGCGGCGTCGGTCTGCTTCAGCGCTGCCTCGACCTGCCAGCGGCTGGCGGCGATGTCGGGGCGGCGCGCGATCAGGTCCAGCCCGCCGTTCGCCGGCACGCCGCGCTCGATCGTCGGCAGCGGCCGCGGCTGCAGCTCGGGCAATTCGGCCGGCGCCACGCCGAGCAGCGAGGCCAGTGCGGCGCGGCGGATCTGCGCCGAGCCGTCGAGCGCCACGCGTATCTCGCGCACCGCGGCCAGCTGGGCCTGGGCCTTCTGTGCTTCATCGGGCAGGTCCACGCCCTGGTGCACGCGCAGCTCGGCGATATCGGCGAACTGCTGTTGCGTGGCCAGCAACCGGTCGGCCAGCTGCAGCCGCGCCTGGTCGGCCTGCCAGCCGAAATAGGTATCGGCGATGGCGTACTGGATCGCCAGCGCGGCGGCGCTGTGCTGCGCTTCGGCGGCGCGCGCCTGGTCCAGTACGGCTTCCATCGTCGCGCGCTTCTTGCCCCACCAGTCGAAGTCGTACCGCAGTTGCACGCCGAGGTCGGCCTGGTTGTACCAGCTGAAGCCGAGGAACTGGCTCGGGATCAGGCCGTGATCGCTCAGCCGCTCGCGCGTCACCTGCGCGCTGCCGTTGACCGTGAGCCCGAGCTGCGCGGCGGCCAGCTTCGCCGACTGCTCGGCGTTGCGCACGCGGCTCTGCGCCAGCGCCAGGTCCGGTGATTCCCGCATGGCGCGCTCGATCAGCGCGTCCAGCTGCGGGTCGTCGTACTGGCGCCACCATTGGGCGGCCGGCCAGCCGGCGCGGGTGGGAGCCTGCAGGCCGGCCAGCGGCACATCGTCGCGCAGCACGGGCTGGCCGAGCCTGGCAGGCGCGGCGGCGCAGCCGGCCAGCGCCAGCGCCAGCGCGGCGGCCAGCACCGCGCGACCGCGGAGCGGGGCGTGATTCATCGGGGTTTCCTTCATGGGAGGCGGCTCTCGCCCAGTTGGCCAAGATTGCCGGCCAGCTTGCGCAGCAACCGATCAAGATGGCGTTTGTCGGTATCGCTGAAGCCGGCAAACATGATGGCGATGCGGGGAAACATCGGCGGCAGCATCTTCTGCACGAAACGCCGCCCGGCCGGGGCAATGCGGATCAGCACGCGGCGGCGATCCTCCTCGCTGACGCCACGGGTGATCAGCCGGCGCTTGACCAGCGCGTTCGCGATGCGGGTCATGTTGGTGGCGCCCTGCGAGGTGTACTCGCACAGCTCGCCCGGCGTGGAGCTGCCGTCCGGGCGGCTGTACAGGATCATCAGGGTCAGGAACTCGCTATGGTTGAGCTTGTGCGGCTTCAGCTTGAACTCGAGCTCTTCCTCGATGTGGTTGCCCAGCATCAGCATCAGCCGGCACAGCCGCGCTTCGCTGGCCGGCATTTGCGGGATGATCCGGCTGATCCGGCCGATGCCTTCGTCCATCAGCGCGATGCAGTTTGTCAGACGCGCCATTTCACTGACTCATATTTCACCAGTGAAATAAAAACTAGCAAACCTGGGCTGTCGCTGGCAAGTGACGGATGGCCTATGCGTCGGAGCTTGAGAAGAAAACCACCTCCTGTGGTTTTCTTCTTGTCGCAAGTCCGTTGCACGCCCGGACTCGCTCGCATGAAACAGTCACTGGAGTGACTGTTTCATGTCCGGCCATCGATGGCCGGTCTGAGAGGTCGAAAAATCCGCAAGCTCTCAGCCGAGCCCGAACAGGCGACGGGCGTTGGCGCTGGTGGTGGCGGCGATCTCCGCTTCCGGCGCATCGCGCAGCGTCGCGATGCAGCGCAGGACTTCGATCACATGGGCCGGTTCGTTGCGCCCGCCGCGGTGGGTAGCGTCCGGCTGGTCCGGGGCGTCGCTCTCCAGCAGCAGGAATTCGATCGGCATGCGCGCCACGATCCGGCGCAGGCGCTGCGCTCGCTCGTAGGTCACCGGGCCGCCGATGCCGAGCTGAAAGCCAAGCTCCCACAACTGGTGCGCCTGCTGCTCGCTGCCGGAGAAGCTGTGCACCACGCCGCGCCGGTTGCCGCTGCGGCGCAGGGTTAGGATGACTTCCTCCAGCGCACCGCGGGCATGCACGATCACCGGCAGGTCATGCTCGCGGGCCAATTGCAGCTGGCGCGAGAAGCAGTGTCGCTGCAGCTCGCGGTCGGGAGTGTCCAGGTGGAAATCCAGGCCGATCTCGCCGACCGCCACCGGACGGTTTTCGTTCAGCCAGGCGGCCAGCGCATCGACCTGTTCCGGCGCGTGCGCGGTCAGGAACAGCGGATGCAGCCCGTAGGCGGGGTAGGCACCGGCGTGGCGGGCGCAGAGCTGGCGGATCCGCGGCCAGCTTGGGGCATCGACGGCGGGCACCACCAGCGTGTCGACGCCGTTGCGGCGGGCGCGTTCGACGACCGCCTCGCGGTCGCCGGCGAACGCCTCGTCGTCGAGGTGCACGTGGCTGTCGACGAGCGGGTACGGGTTGCGTTTTTCGTGCACTGGCAGAGGGTCCCGCGTGGCTGGCGTGAAGATAATGTAACGAGCGTGAGCTAGCTGCGATTCAGTTGGACAACCGTTCAATGGCCACGCAGGTATTTGCGCCGGTGCCGAGGGGCATCCCGCCATGTCGCCAAACAAAAACGGAGGAGAGGATCGTGATGAACAGGTTGACAGCCAATGTACTCAATGTCGCCATCGCGGCGGTACTCGCGACTGGCCTATCGGCCTGCAACCGCAATGCGGATGCGGGCGCTTCCAATGCCTCTGCCGACGCGGGCAGCAGCGCGGACGCCAGGGTCAAGTATGCCAAGGTGGTCAGCGTCGACCCGGTACGTTCGACGGTGAACAATCCGAAACAGGTCTGCCATGACGAGACGGTCACGCACACCACGCCGCCGACGGACGAGAACCGCATTGCCGGTACCGCGATCGGCGCCGTCGTTGGCGGCCTCGTCGGCAACCAGGTCGGTGGCGGCAAGGGCAAGACGCTGGCCACGGTGGCTGGTGCGGTCGGCGGCGGCTATGCCGGCAACCGCATCCAGGCCAGCCGCCAGCATGCCCAGGTCAGCTCGACGGTGGAGCGCAAATGCGAAACCGTCAACAACACCAGCAGCAAGATCGTCGGTTACGACGTCCGTTATGAATACAACGGCGTCACCCGCACCGTGCGGATGGATCATGACCCGGGCGACCGGGTGCAGGTGCAGGAAGGCGTGACGGCTGTGTCCGACGCCCACTGAAGCAACCCCGGAGAGGAACGAACCCATGAATGCACTGACCAGCAAATTCGCCATGGCCGCCGCAATGAGCGTTGGGCTGGCCCTCGGCGGCTGCGCAACCTCGCCGTATGGCAATGACGGCAACTACAACCGCGGCTATCAGGGACAGAGCGGTTACGGTCATGGCGACCGCAGTGTGCGCTGCCAGGCCTGCGGCGTGGTGCAGGAAGTGCAGCAGGTCTACCTCGACGGCGGCAGCGGCAATGGCGGCACGCTGGGCGCGATCATCGGCGCGGTGGCCGGCGGGGTGCTCGGCAACACGGTCGGCAAGGGCGATGGCCGCAAGGCCGCCACCGTGGCCGGCGCGGTGGTCGGTGGCGTCGTCGGCAACCAGGTCGGCAAGCGCAACAGCGGCAGCGACGTCGCCTGGCGCATCGTGGTGCGACTGGACGACGGCCAGTACGCCACGGTGACCCAGCGCGAGAACCCCGGCGTCCGCAGCGGCGACTATGTCGAGGTGCGCGGCGATCATGTCTATGCGCGCTGAGTAGTTCGCGTACGGACGTCTGGACGTCCAAATGAAAAGGCCCTCGCAAGAGGGCCTTTTTCGTTCATGCGGTCACAAGCGGTCGCTGAATTGTTCGGAAGTGCAGCCAGGGAAGGCCGCCCATTGGACTCTCGCGATCATGGATGACCGCAAGGACTGATCCTCAGTTCACCGCGTAGAACGCATGCTCGCCGATGGTCACACTGGGGCGGTTGTGCGACCAGGCCGGCGAGACTGCGGTCGAGGCGAAGTGGTCGGCGCGCGGCACCAGTATGCGGCGCTGCGCCACCGGCAGTTGCCAGTTCTCGATCGACATGCCGGCCACCTGCCACGCCTTGCCGAAGGCTTCCAGGTTGGTGATCTCGAATGAGCCGGGTGTGGTCGTGGTGGCGAACTGGTGAGGCGAGCTCACCACCTTGCACACGGTGTTGCCCCAGCGGCCGCGGTCGCGGCGACGCAGCGCCACTTCCGCCACGGCGAGCTGACCATTGGTCGACTCGCTGCGCGCCTCGAGGTAGACAGTGGTGGCCAGGCAAGCCTGGTCGGCGGCGGGCTGGGGCATCAGGGTCGTCAGCCACAACAGCATGGAAAGTTTCATGGTTCTGCCTCCAACGTGCTGTACGCGCGAAGCAGACCGCGGCTTCGAACGCCGTTGCGGTGGACGGGCGGGCAGGCCGTTCCACCTGGATCAATCGCCATGGCCGAAACTTGTGGCCGTGACGCTTTGCCACGGGAATGTGGCGGGTCGAGCGGCAGGTCATGCCGATCGGGGGAGCTTGATGTTGTCGGGCGTTGCGCGGCCGTTCGGCCGTGTTGCCTTCGACTACGACGCACTCGTTGGCTGCGAGGCGGTGTTCCATCCGGCGTTGTTTCTGCCGGGTCGCGCCGATTCGGATTCTTCCGGTTCGTCGCGTGTATCGGCACCCCGTGTTCCGGGTGCCGCGATATTCGATCGGCGGAGCCTAGTGGCGGAATTCGCCGCTGGCAAGTGCCGCGGGTGCGAAGTTCAGTCGACGCTCACGATCCGTTGACGAGTGCTGTACGCGCGATTCACCTGCGTCGACAGTCCATCGTTCACGCTGGCCACGACGTGATGATGCCGAGCGCGAGATCATCGTCGAATGGCTGCGGATGCGCGCAGGAAAGCTGCGCCGCGATGTCGTCGGCAAGTACGACGAGCGCTTCGTTGCCGTCGTTCGTCGCGACCACGTCGAGCACGCAACCGACCACGCGCCCGTCACGATGCAATGCGTTGCCGGCGGTCGTTGCTTGCGACAAAGTGACGCGATGCAGGTGGCGTTTGTGGCCGCCGCGAAAATGCAGCCGCGCGACGATTTCCTGACCCGGGTAACAACCCTTGTCGATGGCGACGGCCTGCAGACGATGCAACGACAGGGCCGGCGGCAACAACTCGCCCAGCAAAGGCGTCGGCAGCCACGGCCAGCCTGCGTGCAATTGCGGCAGTCGCCACGCGTCGTCGCCCGCACCGACGGCGCTGATGCGCAGGCTGTACGTGTCGCCACCAAGCGACACGCTTTCGCCGCCGTCGATGACCGCATGCAGCGGCAACGCCGGGCCGGTGGCGAGCGCGCGCGGCGGCAGCGCCGTCACGGTAAGTTTCGCGCGGAACACGAAGCGACGCAGTGCATCGGCCATCGCCGCGGCATCGCCTCCACGCAGCAGCAGCAGGTAACGCTGGTCGGCGAGCCGGGCCAGATGGAACAGTGCGCGTACGCGCCCCTGCGGATCGAGCCATGCGCTGAATTGCCAGTGGCCGGTGGCGAGCGAATTGATGGCGCTGCTGAATTGCGCCTGCGCAAAAGCCGGCGCGTCGTGGCCTTCGAGCAGCAGGGTTTCGGCGGGAAGATGTGTCGGCATGAGGTTGGCGCAGCTGGGGGCAGGCGGATCGGGGCACAAGTGGTGACGCGATGATTCCGTGGCGTCGATGCGGTGTGCATGGTTGTACTGCATTGCTGCAAGTATTAACCTTTACCGGCTTTCAAAAACCATGTCCGATACCTTCTCTCCAGCCGAATCCACACCAGTTTCCGTTCCGGCGGAAACGACAGCCGTGCCTGCGGGCCCGGCAGCGGACAAGGCGTCGGAGGAGCGACCGGCTCCGGATCCCACGCGTTACGGTGATTGGGAAAAGAACGGACGCTGTATCGACTTCTGAACGGTCGCGCGACGCATGTCGTCGTCGCGTATCAGGACAGGGGAAGGTGCGGCATGAGCACCAGCGATTCCACACAGGATAGCCGCCATGGCAGATACGCAACGACCGCTCTCCCCGCACCTGCAGGTTTACAGGTGGCAGATACAGATGGTGACCTCCATCCTGCATCGCGCCACCGGCATCGCGCTGGCCATCGGTACTCTGCTGGTGGTGTGGGGGCTTCTGGCGCTGGCCTCCGGTGAGGCGACTTTTGCGCAGTTCAGGATCTGCATCGGCAGCCCGCTCGGCCTGATCCTCCTGCTGGGTTGGAGCTGGGCGCTCAGCTATCACCTGTGCAACGGCATCCGCCACCTGGTGCAGGACACCGGCGCAGGCTACGCGATCCCGCAGTTCGTGCGTTCGAGCTGGTTGTCGGTGGTTGGCAGCGTCGTGCTGACGGTCGTCATCTGGGCCTTCGTACTGATTGGGGGTGTGGCATGAACCTGCGCGTGGGTACCGACGACGTGCGCAGCCAGCTGCGCCATCCCATGAAGTTTGCGCGTGGCCTTGGCTCGGCGCAGCACGGTGCGGATCACTGGTGGGTGCAGCGCGTCACCGCTGCCGCGCTGATTGCGCTCGGCCTGTGGTTCCTGGTCACCGTGCTCTCGCTGCTGCACGCCGACTACGCCTCGGCGAAGGCCGCGGTGGCGAAGCCGTGGAATGCGTTGCTGCTGATTCTGTTCGTGGTCACCGCGTTCTGGCATGCCGTGCTCGGCCTGCAGGTGGTGATCGAGGATTACGTGCACACCCGCTGGAAGGAAGTGGTGCTGCTGGTGGCGATCAAGTTCCTCGCGGTGCTGGGCGCGCTTGCGGGCGTGCTGGCCGTGCTGCGCATCGCATTGGGAGTCTAAGACCGTGGAAAGCTACAAGATCCAGCAGCACAAGTACGACGTGGTGGTGGTCGGCGCCGGCGGCGCCGGCCTGCGCGCCACCTTCGGCCTCGCCGAGAAGGGCCTCAAGGCGGCCTGCGTCACCAAGGTGTTTCCCACCCGCTCGCACACCGTGGCGGCGCAGGGCGGCATTGCCGCCGCGCTCGGCAACATGGGCGAGGACGACTGGCGCTTCCACTTCTACGACACCGTGAAGGGTGGCGACTGGCTGGGCGACCAGGACGCGATCGAATACATGTGCAAGAACGCGCCGCAGTCGGTGATCGAGCTGGAGCACTACGGCGTGCCGTTCTCGCGCACCGAGGACGGCCATATCTACCAGCGCCCGTTCGGCGGCATGACCACGCACTACGGCAAGGGCACCGCGCAGCGCACCTGCGCCGCCGCCGACCGCACCGGCCACGCCATCCTGCACACGCTGTACCAGCAGGCGCTGGCGCATGACGCCACGTTCTTCGTGGAGTACTTCGCCACCGACCTGATCTTCGACGAGGAAGGCGTCTGCCGCGGCGTGCTGGCGCTGGACATGAACGAGGGCACGCTGCACGTGTTCCGCGGCCAGGCCGTGGTGCTGGCCACCGGCGGCTACGGCCGCGCCTATTTCAGCGCCACCTCGGCGCACACCTGCACCGGCGACGGCGGCGGCATGGTGCTGCGCGCCGGCCTGGCGTTGCAGGACATGGAGTTCGTGCAGTTCCATCCCACCGGCATCTACGGCGCCGGCTGCCTGATCACCGAGGGCGTGCGCGGCGAAGGCGGCTACCTCACCAATTCCAACGGCGAGCGCTTCATGGAGCGCTATGCGCCCAGCGCCAAGGACCTGGCATCGCGCGACGTGGTCAGCCGGGCCATCACCATCGAGATCCGCGAAGGCCGCGGCGTGGGCGAGCACAAGGACCACGCCTTCCTCAACCTGATGCATCTGGGCGCCGAGGTGATCCACGAGCGGCTGCCGGGCATCGCCGAGTCGGCGCGCATCTTCGCCGGCGTGGACGTGACCCGGGAGCCGATCCCGATCCTGCCCACCGTGCACTACAACATGGGTGGTATTCCCACCAACTACCACGGCGAAGTGGTGCAGAAGAAGGGCGACGACATCGACGCCGTGGTGCCGGGCCTGTTCGCCATCGGCGAGGCAGCCTGCGTGTCGGTGCACGGCGGCAACCGCCTCGGCTCCAACTCGCTGCTCGACTTGGTGGTGTTCGGCCGCGCGGCGGCGCATCGCTGCGCCGAACTGATCCAGCCCGGCGCCGCGCACAAGGACCTGCCGGCCAGCGCGCTGGACAAGGCGCTGGCGCGCTTCGATGGCTTGCGCCACGCCAACGGCGAGCTGCCCACCGCGCAGATCCGCCTCGACATGCAGCGCACCATGCAGGCGGACGCCGCCGTGTTCCGCACCGGCGAGACACTGAAGGAAGGCTGCACGAAGATCGACAAGGTGCACGACTCGTTCAAGCAGGTGAAGGTCAGCGACCGCTCGATGGTATGGAACTCCGACCTGATCGAGACGCTGGAGCTGGCCAACCTGCTCGACCAGGCGGTGGCCACCATGCACTCGGCCGAGCAGCGCCCGGAAAGCCGCGGCGCCCACGCGCGCGAGGACTTCCCCGAACGCAACGACGCCGAGTGGATGAAGCACACCCTGGTGAAGGTGGACGAACGCGGCAAGACCAGCTTCGACTACCGCCCGGTGCACATGTTCACCCTGACCGACGAGGTCGAGGTGGTGCCGCCGAAGAAGCGCGTTTACTGATACCCGGACTGGAGAGCCACTGTGGCAGAGTTTTCGCTACCCAAGAATTCCAAGATCCAGCCGGGCAAGCACTGGCCGGCGAAGGACGCGAAGAAGCCGCGCACCTTCCGCATCTACCGCTGGAGTCCGGACGACGACCAGAACCCGCGCATCGACACCTACGAGGTCGACCTGGCTGCGTGCGGCCCGATGGTGCTGGACGCGCTGCTGAAGATCAAGAACGAGATCGATCCCACGCTCACCTTGCGCCGCTCCTGCCGCGAGGGCATTTGCGGTTCGTGCGCGATGAACATCGACGGCACCAACACGCTGGCGTGCATCTGCGCGATCGACAAGATGGCCGCGGGCGACGTGAAGATCTACCCGCTGCCGCACATGCCGGTGGTGAAGGACCTGGTGCCCGATCTCACCCACTTCTACGCGCAGTACGCGTCGATCAAGCCGTGGATCCGCACGCAGAGCGCGGTGCCCGACAAGGAGCGCCTGCAGTCGCCGGAGGACCGCAAGAAGCTCGACGGCCTGTACGAGTGCATCCTGTGCGCCTGCTGCTCCACCAGCTGCCCGAGCTACTGGTGGAACGGCGACAAGTACCTGGGCCCGGCGATCCTGCTGCAGGCCCAGCGCTGGATCGTCGATTCGCGCGACGAAGCCACCGGCGAACGTCTGGACGACCTGGAAGACCCGTTCAAGCTGTATCGCTGCCACACCATCATGAATTGCACGCGCACCTGTCCGAAAGGCCTCAACCCGGCCAAGGCGATCGCGGAGATCAAGAAGCTGATGGTGGAGCGCCGCTCGGCCTGAGCACGCTGCCCACGCCGGCAAGCGACAGGCCGCCATGCGCGGCCTGTCGCGTTCTGGCGCAACGGCTACACTTCGCATGCATGGATAACGACCGAGCCTGGTGATGGATGAAGCACGCATCAAGCGCCTGCGCTGGCGCGCCCGCCGCGGCACCCGCGAGCTGGACGCCCTGTTTGGCGGCTGGCTGGACGATCGCTTTGCCAGCGCCGACGAAGCGCAGCGGCAGGCATTCGACGAACTGCTCGATGTGCAGGATCCGGACCTGTGGGACTGGGTGATGGGCCATGCGCGTCCGCAGCGGGCGGACTGGCAGGCGATCATCGATGACATCCGCGCCCGCCATCGGCTTTGAGTACCGGCCGTCGCGATGGCTGCGGCGGGCCCTGCTGCTGGTCGCGGCGCTGGCCCTGCTCGCGGTGGCGCTGAGCGCGCTGCCGACATGGCTGGAACTGCTGCTGGCGATGCTGGTGGTGCTGACGACCTGGCAGGCGCTGCGCCGCGTGAACAGCAGCCCGGTGGTGGCGGCCGGCTGGAGCGCCGGGCATGCCTGGAGCTTGCGCCTGCACGATCATGCCGACCTACCGGCCACGCTGGCCTCGTTCCGCGTGCTAGGCGGATTCGTGCTGCTGCGCCTGCATACGGCGGAACGCGGCACGCAGGTGCTGTTGCTGGGGCCGGACAACAGCGACACAGACATCCGCCGGCGCCTGCGCATGCGTCTGGCCACGGTCCAGCCGGGCGAGGCGCTGCCGCGACTGTGACCGGCCGGCAACTTTGCCGCCGCAGCACGGTCCGAGCGAATGCCCGATAATGGGCGACCGGGCGGCCCGCCCTGCAATTCCCACCAGCGACCCGCCCATGTTCCGACCGCTCGAACTGTTCATCGGCCTGCGCTACACCCGCGCCAAGCGGCGCAACCAGTTCATCTCCTTCATCTCCACCGTGTCGATCGTGTGCATCGCGATCAGCGTGATCGCGCTGATCACGGTGATGTCGGTGATGAACGGCTTCGACTACCAGATGCGCTCGCGCATCCTCGGCGCGATCTCGCATGCCACCGTGTCCGGCGTCGGCGAGAGCGTGCAGGACTGGTCGCGCGCGCTGAAGATCGCCGAGGCGAATCCGCACGTGCTGGGCGCCGCGCCTTACGTGGAGAGCGAGGCGATGCTGCTGGCGCGGCGCTCCAGCGGCGCGCTGGTGCGCGGCGTGGAGCCGGCGCAGGAGCCGAAGGTCGTCGACATCGACAAGCACATGCTCGAGGGCAAGCTCGATCAGCTCACCCCGGGCAGCTGGAACATCGTGCTGGGCCGCGAACTGGCGATGACGCTCGGCGTCACCGTGGGCGACCGCGTCACCATGGCGGTGCAGCAGCTGCGCGCCACGCCGATGGGCAGCGTGCCGCGCATGCGCGTCTTCCACGTGGTGGGCACGTTCGAGCTGGGCATGGAGCAGTTCGACTCCGGCCTGGCGCTGGTCAACATGGGCGACGCCGAGAAGCTCAACGACCTCAGCGGCCCTACCGGCATCCGGCTGAAACTCGACGACCTGTTCAACGCCCGTCCAGTCGCGCGCGAGCTGGCCGACCAGCTCGGCCAGATCTACCGGGTGCAGACCTGGATGGACACCAATGCGAACCTGTTCGCCGCGCTGTCGATGGAAAAGATGGTGATGTTCATCATCCTGTCGCTGATCATCCTGGTCGCGGTGATCAACCTGATCTCCATGCTGATGATGCTGGTCACCGACAAGCAGGCCGACATTGCGATCCTGCGCACGCTCGGCGCCACCCCGCGCAGCATCATGGGCATGTTCATGGTGCAAGGCGTGCTGGTGGGCTTCGTCGGCATCGGCTTCGGCGTCGGCTTCGGCTCGCTGCTGTCGTGGAAACTGCCGGGCATCATCAAGTGGATCGAGCACACCTTCCACGTCACCTTCCTGTCGCCGGACGTCTACTACATCAGCGAGGTGCCGAGCCGGTTGGACTGGTACAACGTGGGCTGGACCGCGCTGCTGACCTTCGCGTTCTCGCTGCTGGCCACCCTCTATCCCGCGTGGCGCGCCTCGCGCACGCAGCCGGCGCAGGCGTTGCGCTATGAATAAGGCCGTCATGAAACCCGCGACCGAACACGTGCTGCGCGCCAGCGGCGTCGCCAAGACCTACGCCGAAGGCGGCCTGCGCACCGAGGTGTTGAGCGACGTCAGCTTCACCCTGAAGCGTGGTGAGACGATGGCGATCGTCGGCGCCTCCGGTTCGGGCAAGAGCACCTTGCTGCACATCATCGGCGGACTCGACACGCTCACCGCGGGCGAGGTGGAAGTGGATGGCCGCGTGCTGTCGAAACTGTCCGACGCCGAGCGCGGCCGCGTGCGCAACCGCTCGCTCGGCTTCATCTACCAGTTCCATCACCTGCTGCCCGAGTTCACCGCGCTGGAGAACGTGTGCATGCCGCTGCTGATCCGCGGCACCTCGATCGCGCAGGCGCAGAAGCAGGCGGTCGCGCTGCTGGAGCGGGTCGGGCTGGGTGGGCGCGCGCAGCACAAACCGTCGGAGCTGTCCGGCGGCGAGCGCCAGCGCTGCGCGGTGGCGCGCGCGCTGGTGACCCGACCGGCCTGCGTGCTCGGCGACGAGCCGACCGGCAACCTCGACGAGGGCAACGCCGCGCAGGTCTACGCGCTGATGCTGGAACTCAACCGCGAGATCGGCACCAGCTTCGTGCTGGTCACCCATGATCCGCAGCTGGCGGCAAAGATGGACCGCACCCTGGTGCTGCACAACGGCGTGCTGCAGGAAAGCCCGGGGGCCTGACGCTGCGCTCCTCACCATGTATGCAGGGGGAGGCTGGGTGGGGTAGCCCGAGCTTGCGGCAAGATCAAGAGCCACCCCTCCCTGACCCTCCCCTGCTGGGCAGGGGAGGGGACCCATCCTGACGGGTTCGGCAAGTCGTCTGGGTGAGCGCCTACGCGTTTTTCATCCTCATCGTCGCGCGCGTCACGTTAGGCTCGGCTTCTTCCAGGAAGGGACGGGCCGGCGGCATGACGCGAACGACGGCAATCATGGCGGCGCCGGCCTTGCTGGCCGGCGTGCTGCTGGTGCAATGGTTGCCGCAATTACCGCCGTCCTGGTGCCTGGGCTTGCTGTTGCTGATGGCCGCAGGGCTGGCCTGGCGCTGCCCGCGCTGGCGCTGGCTGGCCTGGCTGCTGGCCGGTATCGCCTGGGCGGCCTGGCGTGGTGGTCTGGCGATGGACGCACGCCTGCCGCGGGCGCTGGAAGGGCGCGATCTTGCGGTCATCGGCACGATCGCCGAGCTGCCACTGGCGCAGCCGGACGCCAGCCGCTTCACCTTTAAGGTGGAGCAGGCCACGCTGGATGGCCAGCCGGTTGCGCTGCGCGGCCGCGTCACCGTGGCCTGGTACGAGGATGCGCCGCCGCTGCGGCCGTGCTCGCGCTGGCGGCTGTCGCTGCGCCTGAAGCGGCCGCGCGGGCTGCTCGACCCCGGTGGCGCCGACAGCGAGCGCTCGGCGCTGGAGCGCGGCATCGTCGCCACCGGCTACGTCCGCGACGATCCGGACAACGCGCCGCTGGCCGTCGCGCGCTGGTGCGTCGACGGCGTGCGTGACGCGGTGGCCCGCGGTATCGCGGCGCGCGTGCGCGACCGGCATGATGCGGCCTTGCTGCAAGCGTTTACGGTTGGCGACACGCGCGGGCTGCAGCAGCGCGACTGGGCGGTGGCGCGCGCGAATGGCGTATCGCATCTGATCGCGATTTCCGGCTTCCACGTCGGCGTGGCGGCCGTATTCGGGGTGGGGCTGGCCTGGCTGGTTTACGCGTTGTGGCCGCGGCTGGGTCTGCACCTGCCGCGGGTGCAGGCGCAGGCCGCCGCGGCGTTGCTGGTGGCCGCGCTGTACAGCGCGCTGGCCGGCTTCGGCTTGCCCACGGTGCGCACCCTGCTGATGATCGCGGTGGTAACGCTGGCGCGCTGCAGCCGCCGCGGCGCGAGCGGTGCGCATTCGCTGGCGCTGGCGCTGATCACGATCCTGCTGGCCGATCCGCTGGCGGTGCTGGCGGCCGGCTTCTGGCTGTCGTTCGTGGGCGTGGCGTTCCTGATGCTGTGCCTGCAGTCGCGCGGCCGCGGCCTGCGCGCGTTTCTGCACGAGTTGTCGGCCGGGCAGCTGCTGATGACGGTGGCGCTGCTGCCGCTGACCCTGTGGTTCTTCGGCCAGGCCTCGCTGGTGGGCGCCTTGTCCAATCTGGTCGCGGTGCCGCTGGTCAGCTTCGTGATCGTGCCGTGCGCCTTGTCCGGCATGCTGCTGCTCGGCCTGTGCCCGCCGCTGGCCGCGCCGGTGCTGTGGCTGGCGGCGCGCATTGCGCACGCGCAATGGTGGCTGCTGGAGCAGATGGCCGGTTGGCCCGGCGCGCAGTGGTACCTGCCGGCGGTGCAGGCGCATGCGCTGCTGCTGGCCGTGCTCGGTGCGCTGTGGCTGTTCCTGCCGCGTGGCGTGCCACTGCGCTGGCTTGGCCTGCTGCTGTTCCTGCCGCTGCTGTGGCCGCCGAACCCGTCGCCGCCGGAGGGTGCGTTCAAGGTCTGGGTGCTCGACGTGGGGCAGGGCCAGTCCGTGCTGCTGCGCACCCGCAGTCACGTGCTGGTGTACGACGCCGGCGCGCGCTACCCGTCCGGCTTCGACCTGGGCGAGGCGGTGGTGCTGCCGTCGATCCATGCGTTGGGCCTGGGGCGGGTCGACATGCTGATGGTCAGTCACGGCGACAACGACCATGCCGGCGGTGCCGAGGCGGTGGCGAAGGCGTTTCCGCGGGCGTCGCGCTACGCCGGCGAGCCGTCGCGGCTGCACCTGCCGATGCAGCAGTGCGTGGCCGGTCAGGCGTGGCAGTGGGACGGCGTGCGCTTTCGCGTGCTGAACCCGGCTCCCGGCGCGGGTGACCGCGACAACGACAGCTCCTGCGTGCTGCTGGTCGAGGGCGGCGGCGGACGCCTGCTGCTGACCGGCGACATCAGCTCCGCGGCCGAGCCGCAGGTGGCGGCGGCGCTCGGCGCGGGGCCGCCGACGGTGCTGCTGGTACCGCATCACGGCAGCGGGACCTCATCCGGCGCCGCCTTCATCGCTGCCGTGCGGCCGCGTCTGGCGCTGGTGTCGGCGGGTTGGCGCAACCGCTTCGGCCACCCCAGGGCGCAGGTGCTGGCGCGCTACGCCGACGCGCAGGTGCCGGTGTTCGACACGGCCCGGCAGGGAGCGATGGCGCTGGATTTCTCCGCCGACGCGCCGCCGCGGCGCGAGCCAGGCTGGCGTCAGCGACAGGCGCGCTACTGGCGCGAGTGAGCCGCGGCGGGGAATGCCACGCGTGCCGCAGTACGACGGGGCGACGCTGCTATCATGCGCGCTCCTGTCAGGTCGCGCGTCGGGGTCGAAAAGTGCTGGAAATTCTGCTGGCTGGCGGCTGGGCGATGGTGCCCATCCTGATCTCCTCGGCGATTGCCCTGGCGATCGTGCTGGAGCGTTGCTGGACGCTGCGCCGCAAGTCGGTGCTGCCACCGGGCCTGGGTGACGAGGTGCGCCAGTGGGTGCGCTCCGGCCAGCTCGACCCGCAGCATCTCGAGAACCTGGCCAACGGCTCGCCGCTGGGCGAACTGCTGGCCTCCGCCCTGGTGGTGCGCCGGCAGTCGCGCGAGCTGATCAAGGAGCGCATCGAGGACACCGGCCGGCACGTGGTCCACCGGATGGAGCGCTACCTCAACACGCTCGGCACGATCGCGCTGATCGGCCCGCTGCTGGGCCTGTTCGGCACGGTGATCGGCCTGATCCGCATGTTCATGGAAGTGATGGCCGGCGGCATCGGCGATCCGGCCCGGATGGCCGGCGGCATCGGCGAGGCGCTGATCTGCACCGCGGCGGGCCTGACCGTGGCGATTCCCGCCTACGTGCTGCACCGCTACTTCCGCTCGCGCGTGGCCGGCTACCGCATAGAGATGGAAAAGCAGGCCACGGCGCTGCTCGACGAGCTGACCCTGGCCACCGCTGCAGCCACCGCGCCGGTGCGTCCGCGGCGCGCGCCGGCAACCCCGAGCGTGGGCTGAGGCGCACCGATGCGTATCGGCGACGACCGCCGCGGCGACGAGTTCGAGATCAACGTGATCCCGTTGATCGACGTGCTGCTGACCCTGCTGATGTTCTTCGTGCTGACCAGCACGTTCATCCAGCACTCGCGCATGCAGGTCACCCTGCCGCAGGCGAGCACGCCGGACCGCGACCTGGATACGCAGGCGCTCACCATCATGATCGACCGCGACGGTCGCTTCTACGTCGGCAGCGACGAGGTGATGGGCGAGGGCATCGAGGCGCTGAAGCAGACCATCGCGCGCAATGCGGGCGACGATCGCGCGCGGCCAGTGACGATCCGCGCCGACGCAATGACGCCCAACCAGAACGTGGTCACCGCGATGGACGCGCTGGGCCAGCTCGGCTTCACCCGGCTGTCGATTGCCACCACGCCAAGCAAGTCGGGTAACGGCCGGTGAGCAGCGGCAGGATCGGCGTGTGGGATGCCGAGAGTCGGCGCGTCTACAAGCGCCTGCTTGGCTACACCCGGCCTTACTGGGCGGTGGGCCTGATCGCACTGGTCGGCATGGCGGTGGACGGCGGTGGCCTGGCGGTTTTCACCAACCTGCTCAGGCCGATGTTCGACGAGCTGTTCCTGAACAAGGATCCGTACCTGATTTTCTGGATGCCGATCTGGATCCTGGCCATCTTCGCGATTCGCGGCATCGGCACTTTCGTCAGCAGCTACGGCATCTCCTACATCGGACGCAACATCGTGCAGGCGATACAGCACGACGTGTTTGCGTCCTATCTGCGCCTGCCGGCGACCTTCTTTGGCCGCGAGCCGTCCGGCCAGCAGATTTCCCGCATCACCTACACCAGCGAACAGGTCGCCTCGGCCTCGACCGATGCGGTGAAGATCGCGGTGACCGAAGGTGTCACCGTGATCGGCATGTTCTACGTGATGTTGCACAACAGCGCCTACCTCACGCTGGCGCTGCTGGTAATGATCCCGGCGATCATGCTGATCGCCACCGTGGTCAGCCGGCGCTACCGGCAGATCAGCCGGCGCATCCAGGGCAGCATGGGTTCGGTCACCGGTACGGTGGAGGAATCGGTGGGTGCCCATCGCGAGGTGCGCATCTACGGCGGCCAGCAGCATGAAGCGACCCGTTTCGATGAGGTCACCCATCGCGCGCGCCGGCTCAACCTGAAGATTGCGGCAACCAATGCCAGCTCGAGCACCGCGATCCAGACGGTGGCGGCGTTCGCGCTCGCGGTGCTGGTGTTCCTGGGCACGCGGCCGGGTGTCATCGATCAGATTTCTTCGGGCGTTTTCATCGCCGTGCTCACCGCGATGGGCGCCATGATGCCGTCGCTGAAGCGACTCGCCACCGTACAGGCGAACATCCAGCGAGGGATCTCCGCGGCGGAGGATCTGTTCGGGGTCATCGACATGCCACCGGAGCTCGACCAGGGTTCGCGCGAGCTGACGCGCACGCGTGGCGACCTGCGTTTCGAGGACGTGCGGCTGACCTACCCGCGCAACGACTTCGAGGCCCTGCGCGGCGTCGACCTGCATTGCACGCCCGGCACGGTAACTGCCCTGGTCGGCCGCTCCGGCAGCGGCAAGAGCAGCCTGGTCAGCCTGCTGCCGCGCTTCTACGAGCCCAGCGCCGGGCGCATCGTGCTGGACGGCGAGGACTACCGGGAGTACACGCTGGCCTCGCTGCGCCGGCAGATCGCCTGGGTCGGGCAGAGCGTGGTGCTGTTCGACGACACCGTGGCCAACAACATCGCCTACGGCGAACTGGCCGGCGCCAGCGAGGCGGAGATCGTGGCCGCCGCCGAGGCAGCGAACGCGATGGAGTTCATCGCGCGCCTGCCGCAAGGCATCCACACCCCGGTCGGGCAGAGCGGCAACACGCTGTCCGGCGGCCAGCGCCAGCGTATCGCGATCGCCCGCGCGATCCTCAAGAACGCCCCGATCCTGGTGCTGGACGAGGCCACCAGCGCGCTCGACACCGAATCGGAGCAGCTGATCCAGCAGGCGCTGCAGCGGCTGATGCGTGACCGCACTACGCTGGTGATCGCGCACCGCCTGTCCACCGTGGAAGGTGCCGACCAGATCGCGGTGATGGAGCAGGGCACCATCATCGAGCGTGGCACGCACGCCGAGCTGGTCGCGCTGGACGGGCAGTACGCCGCGCTGCACCGGATGCAGTTCCACGATCATGCGATCAACCAGGGCAGCGACTGAGGCCATTCCATGGCGCTGATCGACACGCTCGAATCGGCCTGGTACGGCAACGGCCGTGCCCCATGGTGGACGGCGCCGCTGGCAGCGCTGTACGGCGGCGTGATCCGCCTGCGCGGCGCGCTCTACCGGCGCGGCTGGTTGCACAGCGTGCGTCTGCCGGTGCCGGTGGTGGTCATCGGCAACCTCACGGTGGGCGGCACCGGCAAGACGCCGCTGACGATCGTGCTGGCCCGCGCCCTGCGCGAGCGCGGTTGCCGGCCCGGCGTGATCAGCCGCGGCTACGGCGGCAGTCAGCGCGAACCGCTGCTGCTCGGCGACGCGCCCGACCCGGCGCAGGTCGGCGACGAACCCTGCCTGATCCGCGCCGGCGGCGTGCCGGTGGCGGTGGGGCGCGACCGCCCCGCAGCGGCGCAGCTGCTGCTGGATGCCGGCTGCGACGTGCTGATCGCCGACGACGGCCTGCAGCATTACCGCCTGGCGCGCGACGTGGAGGTCTGCGTGATCGACGGCGTGCGCCGTTTCGGCAACCGCCGGCTGCTGCCGGCCGGGCCGCTGCGCGAGCCGCTGGACCGGCTGCGCCGTGTCGACCTGCGCGTGTGCAACGGCGGCGCGGCCGAAGCCGGCGAGTATCCGATGCAGCTGCACGGCGGCGAGGCGATGGCGTTGGACGGCAGCCGCACGCAGGCACTGGCGGGCTTTGCCGGCCAGCGCGTGCACGCGGTGGCGGCGATCGGCAATCCACGGCGCTTCTTCGACAGCCTGCGCGGGCACGGCATCGAGGTGATCGGCCATGCGTTCGCCGACCATCACGATTTCGTCGCGGCCGAGCTGGATTTCGGCGATGGCCTGCCGCTGCTGATGACCGACAAGGATGCGGTCAAGTGCCGCCGTTTCGCCCGGCCGAACTGGTGGCGGGTGCCGGTGCAGGCGCAGCTGCCGGACGCGTTTTACGCGGTGTTGCTCGAACAGCTGGACGGTTTGTGCCGCAAAACGGGTTCGCCTGCCACGTAGACCCGGCGCGCCAGGCTGCCGCCGATCCAGTAGCACAGCTCGCCCGGCTGGCGCACGTTCCACGCCACCAGGTCGGCGCGCTGGCCCGCCGCCAGCGTGCCCCGATCGTGCAGCCCCAGGGCGCGGGCGGCGTTGATGGTCACCCCACGCAGTGCTTCTTCCGGAGTGAGCCGGAACAGCGTGCAGGCCATGCCGGCAGCCAGCCGCAGCGACAGCAGCGGCGAGGTGCCGGGGTTGCAGTCGGTGGCGATCGCGATCGGTACACGCCGTTCGCGCAGCGCCGCGACCGGCGGCAGTTGCGTCTCGCGCAGCGCGTAGAACGCGCCGGGCAGCAGCACCGCGACGGTGCCGGCCTGCGCCATGGCGGCGATGCCGGCTGCGCTCAGGTGCTCCAGGTGGTCGGCCGACAGCCCGCCGAATTCGGCGGTCAGGGCGGCGCCGCCATGATCGGACAATTGCTCCGCGTGCAGCTTCACCGGCAGGCCGAGTTGCGTCGCGCGCTCGAACACGCGGCGGGTTTCCTCGCGGCTGAAGCCGATGCCTTCGCAGAATGCATCGACCGCGTCGACCAGGCCTTCGGCGGCGAGCGCGGGCAGCATGCCGTCTGCGACCAGCGCCACGTAGTCGTCGCGCCGCTCGCGGTATTCCGGCGGCAGCGCATGCAGGCCGAGGAAGCTGGTGCGCACCGTGATGCCCAGCTCGCGGCCGAGCCGCCGCGCCACGCGCAGCATGCGACGCTCGCTGTCCAGCTCCAGTCCGTAGCCGGACTTGATCTCCAGCGTGGTCACGCCGTCCGCCAGCAGCGCGCGGGCGCGCGGCAGCGATTGCGCGAACAGCTGCTCCTCGCTGGCGTCGCGGGTGGCGTTGACGCTGGAAACGATGCCGCCGCCGGCGCGGGCGATGTCCTCGTAGCTGGCGCCGTTCAGGCGCAGCTCGAACTCGTGTGCGCGGTCGCCGCCGAACACCAGATGCGTGTGGCAGTCGACCAGCCCCGGCGTGACCAGCGCGCCATCCAGCGATTCCACTTTCTCGGCGAGTGCGGCCGGGGCGTCCGGCAGATCGCCCTGCCGGCCGACCCAGGCGATGCGGCCGTGGTGCAGCGCGATCGCGCCTTGTTCGATCAGGCCGTAGGGCGCGTCGCCGGCGAACGTGGCCAGGGTGGCATTGATCAGCAGTCGATCCCAGCGTGGTTCGTTCATGGCGTGCCGGTTCCGCGTGGGTGGTGGGATGATCGCAAGGAGCCTGCGGTCAGGGCGCGATTATCGCAGACCGCATATCCACCTGTAGGAGCCCGCTCGCGGGTGATGCTTTGGCTTGTGTGCTGCGCGGGAGGGCTTCAGAGTCAAGAGCTTTCGTGCGCCTTCGGCGCGCGAGTCACTTTCTCTCGCTTGCCCGAGAGAAAGTAACCAAAGAGAGGGGCACCCCGCTTGGCGCTTGCCGGGCTCGGGCAACTGCTCCTGCGTTGCCTCCACTCGGGCATCCATGCCCTCGCCATGCCCGGCAAGTCCGTGAGCCGGGGCCGGGCTTTTCGACAGAACATCCATGTGCTGTCGAAAAGGAACCGACATCCTGTCGGTTCCCGCTGCGCGGCCTGTCGACCCCGACTCACCGCCGCGCAAGGGACCCCGGGTAGAGCAGCGGGCCATCCTGGCCCGCACTCGGTGGAAAAGCGGAAGGCCGAAGCAGCAGCAAGGCATCGCCTTGCTGCTGCTCTGCTCTTGATCTGGCTCTTCTGAAGAGTGCGCGCAGGATGCGCGCTGCTTTACCCCGGGGTCCCCTCTGCAGCGGCGGGCGGGCGAAGGAAAGCCCGCAGGGTGGCTGGCATGGATGCCGGCCAGTTTTTCGCCAGCACAGGCGACGGCATGGATGCCGGAGTGGAGGCAACGCAGGGAGCGGTTGCCCGATGCCCGCAAGCCGCGTAAGCGGGGTGGCCTTTCTCTTGGGTTACTTTCTCTTTACTCCGGACATCCTGCCCTTCGCCCTTCGGGCCAGCTTCGCTGTTCGCGCACGCATCCTGCGTACGCGTGGCCACGCAAAGAGAAAGTGACTCGGGCGCCGAAGGCGCACGAAAGCTCTTGCTTCTAAAGACTCTCGCCTCGAAACAAAGCAAGAGCATCGCGCACAAAGTGCGCTCCTACAGTGAGCACGACCGGTCAGCGCGGCCGCCAGCGCGTCTCGTACAGGTCGAAGCGGCGATCCTTGAGGTTCTGCACGGCGCCAGCGTTGCGCGCGCTGGCCAGGCTCTCCAGGCGCAGGTCGGCGAACAGTACGGTCTCGATGTTCGGCGTGGAATCGGCGGCGATGCCGTCGCGCGCGAACGGAAAGTCGCTCGGCGTGAGGATGCAGCTCTGGCCGTACTGGATGTCGAAGTTGTTGACGCCCGGCAGGTTGCCCACGTTGCCCGACAGCACCACGTAGCACTGGTTCTCGATTGCCCGCGCCTGTGCGCAGTAGCGCACGCGCAGGTAGCCCTCGCGCACGTCGGTGCAGAACGGCACGAACAGGATCAGCGCGCCCTGGTCGATCAGGTAGCGTGCGACCTCGGGGAACTCGGTATCGTAGCAGATCATCACCCCGATCGGGCCACAGTCGGTCTGCACCGTAGCTGCGCTGTCGCCACCGGTGATGTTCCACACGTTGCGCTCGCTCGGCGTGGGGTGCAGCTTCTCGCGCTCGTGGATGGAACCGTCGCGCAGGCACACGTAGCAGACGTTGTGGATGTCGCCGTTGGCCTGCTCGGTGGGGTGCGTGCCAGCGATGATGTTGATGTTGTAATGGACGGCCAGACGGCTGAACAGTTCCTTCACCTGCGGCGTGTACTGGCTCAGCTTGCGGATCGACTCCACCGGCGACAGTTCGGTGTTCTCGATCGACAGCAGCTGCAAGGTGATCAGTTCGGGGAAGGCGACGAAGTCGGCGCTGTAGTCGGCGGCGATGTCGGTGAAATACTCGACCTGGGTGGCGAATTCCTCGAACGACTTGATCCGCCGCTGCTGGTACTGCACCGAAGCCACCCGCACCGAGTCGGGCAGCAGCCGCGCCGAGGTGATCGACGGGATGTCGGGCTGGTCGAGCAGTTGCGGGTTGCGCCAGGCCAGGTGCACGGCGTAGCCCAGCGATTCGTGGTCGGACGGCACATAGGCGCGCAGCACGCCGATCACCTCGAAATCGTTGGCCAGCTGGAAGCTCAGCGTCTGATCGCGGCGCCTGCCTTCCACCACGGCCTGCACGTAGGCCTCGGCGCTGCCGTAGCGCGCCATGTTCCGCGCCAGCCCCGGGATGCGCCCGCCGAACACGATGCCGCGCAGCTTGAGGTCGACGCACAGCCGCTTGCGCGCGCGGTACAGCCGCTGGCCGATGCGTATGCCGCGGTAGGCCGGGTGCACCACCACTTCCATGCCATACAGCCAGTTGCCGTCCGGCTTGTGCCGCGAGGCCATGCCGCCGGCGGTGATCTGCATCCAGGTGTGGGTGCTGAGCGCGGCGGCCTCGTCGATGCGGAAGGTGGCGCAGTAGCCCACGATCGCGCCTTCGTACTCGACCACGAACTGGCCTTCCGGGAAGTGCGTCTGCTGTGAACGCAGCATCTCGGCGGAATGGCCCCATTCGGGCGTGTAGATCCGCGCAGTGAGCTCGACCAGGGCTGGCACGTCGGCTGGAGTGGCCAGGCGCAGCCGCAGTTTCGGGGTGTTTTCGCTGGTCTTCCGGGTCATCGCTCGATTATGCCCGGCCCGGTCGCGGGCGCAGGTGAAAGGGACTTCACGGGGCCGGTTACACTGCGCGCATCGTGCACGGGAGCCAGACCGATGAGTGACAGCGCCGCCATTGCCCAGTTCAAGGCCGACCACCTGTGGCAGGCGCATGGCTGGCAGGCCGATGCGGTATTCGGCGTGGCCGCCGACGGGCGCCTGCTGGCGCCGACCGGCGCGCCCGCCGAGACGTTGGGTCGCTGGGTGCTGCCGGGCATGCCGAACCTGCATTCGC
The DNA here is from genome assembly GCF_021545845.1 of Rhodanobacter thiooxydans. Classification (NCBI taxonomy): domain Bacteria; kingdom Pseudomonadati; phylum Pseudomonadota; class Gammaproteobacteria; order Lysobacterales; family Rhodanobacteraceae; genus Rhodanobacter; species Rhodanobacter thiooxydans. The sequence goes on along the minus strand of NZ_CP088923.1, from coordinate 2,780,021 downwards.
ACGCGTTCCAGCGCGCGATGGCCGGCTTGGCCGAGCGACGCGGACATGCTGGTGCGATCTTCCCTGATCGCGAAGATCAAAAAGCGGCCGTCCCTGGCCGCACTCCTCAAAAAAGCGAGGACAACTTCTGGAGCTGGCGCGAGACGATGTACGCGTTCGCCGCCACGATCGGCCCGGACGAACTGCAGGCGATCGCCGCCCAGCTCTACGTGGAGATGCTCAAGGCCGGCTACACCAGCGTCTGCGAGTTCCACTACCTGCACCACCAGCCGGATGGCACGCCGTATGCGCCGCCGGAGGCGATGTCGCTGGCGCTGATCGAGGCGGCGCGCGAGGCCGGCATCGGCCTGACCCTGCTGCCGGTGCTGTACATGAGCGGCGGTTTCGACGGCCGTGCGCTGAGTGCGCGCCAGCGCCGCTTCGGCCACGCCGTCGATGCCTGGCTGCGCCTGCTGGAAACGCTGCGCCGGCAGCAGAGCGACGAGGTGAGCGTGGGCATCGCGCTGCATTCGCTGCGCGCGGTGCCGGAGCCGGCGCTGCGCGAGGTGCTGACCAGCGAGCTGGCGGCCAGCGGGCCGATTCACATCCATATCGCCGAGCAGGTCGGCGAAGTGCAGGACTGCCTGGCCACCCGCGGCGCGCGGCCGGTGGAATGGCTGTTCGATCACGCCGCGGTCGACGCGCGCTGGTGCCTGGTCCATGCCACCCACCTGACTGCGGCGGAAACCGCGCAGCTGGCGCACAGCGGCGCGGTGGCCGGGCTGTGCCCGACCACCGAGGCGAACCTGGGCGACGGCCTGTTCCCGCTGGCCGACTATCTCGATGCCGGCGGCACGCTCGGCATCGGCTCGGATTCGCACATCTCGATCTCGCCGGTGGAAGAACTGCGCTGGCTGGAATACGGCCAGCGCCTGGCCACGCGCCACCGCAACATCGCCGCGCGGCAGCCGGGCGACAGCGTGGGCGAGACGCTGTGGCGCGCCGCGCTGCGCGGCGGCGCCCGGGCCGCGGGGCGACCGCTCGGCGAACTGCGTGTCGACGCGCGCGCCGACCTGATCGTGCTGGACGATGGTTCGCCGCTGCTGGCCGCACGCGATGCGCGCTCGGCGCTGGACAGCTTGCTGTTCGCCGGCAATACGCCGCTGGTGCGCGACGTGATGGTCGGCGGGCGCTGGCAGGTGCGCGGTTTCCGCCATCGCGACGAGGAACGTATTGCGGCGCGTTATCGTGGTGTAGTATCACGACTGCGTTGATCCGGGCCGGTTCATCGGCAGGAGCCTGGGGGCGGGTATTCCTTTCCGATTTCCCGTCCGAGGCATCGCCTGCCAGTGGACTTTCGCGGCGATGGTCGGCGTGTCTGAGCGGCGTCTGATTTTCTCAACGAGTCAGCCAATGGGGGAGTTGCCATGCAAGGTTCCGCCGATCTGGGCAAGTTGGTGCTTCGCATCACGCTGGGTGTGCTGATCCTGTTCCATGGGGTGTCCAAGCTGATCCACGGGCCAGGCTATGTCCTCGGCGTGGTGACCGGGGCCGGCCTGCCGTCGTTCGTAGCCTACGGCGCGTACGTGGGCGAGGTGGTGGCGCCGCTGCTGCTGCTGGTCGGGTACTGGACGCGGGTCGGTGCGCTGATCATCGTGGTCAACATGCTGTTCGCGATCGGGCTGGTGCATATGGGCCAGCTCGCCACGCTGGCCGACACCGGCGGCTGGGCGCTGGAACTGCAGGGCATGTTCCTCGGCACCGCGCTGGCGATCATGCTGCTCGGCGCGGGCCGCTACAGCTTCGGCGGCAGCAACGGCCGCTGGAACTGAGCGGGCTTTCGTCCGCCATCGTTTGACCGGAACGCCCGCCTGCAACGGCGGGCGTTTCGTCTTCGCTCCGTGGTGCTCGCCCGGATGCTTCGCAGGCGCGGCGCGATTTGCCACACTCGGCGCTTTCCCCGATGCACCGCATGCGTACGAATGCTCCTGCCGCGGTGGGATTGGCGCTGGTCTCGGCGCTGTTCTTCACGCTCACCTATGTGCTCAACCGCAGCCTCGTCGCCGGTTCGCTCGACGTCCTTGCCGCGGCGCTGATCACCGGGTCGACCCGCTCGTCATCCTGCGTGCGATCGCTAGCGGCCTGCTCGGCCGGGCCGCGTTCCAGGGCGGCCTGCCGGTCGCGGCGCTGGGCCTGCTGCTGCAGTGGGCGATGTCGCTGCTGATTGCGGCGATCTTCGTGTTCGCCGCCGGGCGGATGGCCTGGCTGGGCCGGCGCTGGATCACTGCCGGCCTGCTTTATGGGGTGGTGGTGTTCGTGGTGATGGAGTACGTGGTGGTGCCGCTGTCCGCGGCGGCGAAGCCGCATTTCACCGCGCTCTCGTTCGTCGAGAACCTGCTGGCGATGTGCCTGTTCGGCCTGATCGTGGCGTTCTTCGCCCGCGGGGTTCGGCGCCGTTCGCCGCAAGCCGCCTAGCCCGGCAAGGCTGGGGCACCGGCGCGAGCTACACTCGGCGGGGTCGGGGCGTCGCGTGCTCCGGATTGAAAAGCGAGCCGATGACCGATCCTGCAGACGGGCTTGTCCACCACGGCACGCCCGCGTTCCGCCGCACCAACCTCGCGCTGTTCGCGGCGGGGCTGGCCACCTTCGGGCTGCTGTACTGCGTGCAGCCGCTGATGCCGCAGTTCAGTCACGACTATGGGGTGAGCGAGGCGGGGGCGGCGCTGTCGCTGTCGCTCACGACTGGCGTGCTGGCGTTCGCGATGCTGTTCGCCGGCGGCGTGTCCGACGCGCTGGGGCGCAAGTCGGTGATGGTGGCCTCGCTGCTGGCCTCGGCGCTGCTGGTGCTGGCCAGCGCGGCGATGCCGACCTGGGGCTCGCTGCTCGTGGTGCGCACGCTGCTCGGGCTGACCCTGAGCGGCCTGCCGGCGGTGGCGATGACGTATCTCGGCGAAGAGATGGACGCGGAGTCGATCGGCCTGGGCATGGGCCTGTACATCAGTGGCAGCGCGGTCGGTGGCATGGGCGGGCGGCTGATCAGCGGCGTGCTGGCCGACTTCTTCGGCTGGCGCATCGGCGTGGCGGTGGTCGGCGTGATCGGCGTGGTGGCCGCGCTGGTGTTCTGGCGCTTGTTGCCGCCGTCGCGGCATTTCACGGCACGGCCGCTGCGCTGGCGCAGCTTGCTGGGGCGCTTCGCCGGCATGTTCCGCGACCGCGGCCTGCCGTGGCTGTTCGTCGAGGGCTTCCTGCTGCTCGGCGCGTTCGTCACCGTCTACAACTACCTCGGCTACCGGCTGATGGCGCCGCCGTACGGGCTGAGCCAGGCGGTGGTGGGGTCGATCTTCGCCATCTATCTGATCGGCACGTTCAGCTCAGCGTGGATGGGGCACCTGGCGGGCAAGCTCGGGCGGCGCAAGGTGTTGTGGACGGCGTTCGCGCTGATGCTGGCCGGCGTGGCACTAACTGTGGCGCGGCCGCTGCCGCTGGTCATGCTGGGTATCGTGGCGATCACGTTCGGCTTCTTCGGCGGCCACTCCATCGTCAGCAGCTGGGTCGGCCGGCGCGCCGGCACGGCGAAGGCGCAGGCCGCGTCGGTCTACCTGTTCTGCTACTACATGGGTTCCAGCATCGCCGGCGCCAGTGGAGGGTTGTTCTATGCATCGCACGGCTGGAACGGCGTGGCGTTGTTCACCGGCGCGCTGGTGCTGGCCGGCTTGCTGATCGCGCTGCGACTGTTCCGCCTGCCGCCACTGGTGAACGTGGCGACGCCGCCCACGCCGATGAGCCGGGGCGCGATGCCGTAGGAGCCGGGATTCGGAAGTTGGGGATTCGGGATTCGGAAAAGCCGAAGCTGGCGATGCGGTGCTCTTCCGAATCCCGAATCCCGAATCTCAAATCCCGGCCTTGAGCATGCCCTTCACCGCCTCGTAGTCGCCGTCGTTCGCGGCGGCGGGCAGGCCGAGCAGGTGGGTCATCAGCGGGTAGACATCCACGTTCGGAAATGCCGGCAGCTTTGCGCCGACGCGGAACGCGGGGCCGTACGCCACGAACAGCGCCTGCATCAGCGGTTCGGTATTGTCGTAGCCGTGCTCGCCCAGGCTCAGTCGGCCCTTGCGCTTGGCCGCGTAATCGCTGGTGGTGATGCGCCAGTGCACGTTCGCCAGGCACAGCAGCTGCGGCACGCGTGGATTCCTGCCGTAGGCCAGCCGCGCCGGCACGCGGGTCTTGTCCCAGCACTGCATGTGCGGGTGCGGCTGCTCCAGGGTCTGTTCGACCTTCGCGAAGTCCGCGCGCGCCGCGGCGCTGTCCGACGTCGGGTTGAAGCCGGCCAGGATGCCCATGTTGACCATCTGCACCTGGTCGAGCGGGACCAGTTCGTCGATCATCACGCTGTTCGCTTCCGGCACGCCGGCCATGCCGTGGTCGGACAACACGATCAGGTTGATGTGGTCGAACAGGCCGCGTTGCTTCAGGCCGTCCACCAGCCGGGCCAGCGCCGCGTCGGTGCCGCGCAGCGCGGTGTTCACCTGCGTCGTGTCCGGGCCGTAGACATGGCCGGCGTGATCGACCTCGTCGAAGTACAGGGTGAGGAAGCCGGGCCGTTCGGCATCCGGCAGGTCCAGCCACGCCAGCACCTGGTCCACCCGCTGGTCGGCGGTCACGCTGCCGTCGAACGGCTTCCAGTAATCCGGATGATGGCCGTGGATGTCCGCCTCCGAGCCGGGCCAGAACATGGTGGCGGTGCGCACGCCGTGCCGGTCCGCCGTTTCCCAGATCGGCGTGCCTTCGGCCCACCAGCGGCCGTTGCTGACCGCCTCGCGGTTGCCCAGCGAGAACTTGCCCAGTCGCGGATCGAACATGGTGTTGTTGACCACGCCGTGATGGTCCGGGGTGAGGCCGGTGACGAGGGTGTAGTGGTTCGGGAACGTCAGCGAAGGGAACGCCGGTTGCATCGAGGCGGCTTGCACGCCGCCTTGCGCCAGCATCGCCAGAGTCGGGCTGAGCCCGCGCTGCAGATAGTCATGACGGTAGCCGTCGATCGAGATCAGCAGCAGGGGGGCGGGTTTGCTGGCCGGCGCGGCGAGGGTGACTGCCGGCGTGGTGGGGCGTTGCGTGGCACAGCCGTAGCTTAATGCTGCCAGTGAACACAGCAGCAGGCGAAACAGGATTTTCATGCAGGGAACCTTACGATGTGCTCAAACCATCCTGCATGATTGCGCACCATCATGACCATTTCACATCCCGCCTGGCACCCCCCGTTTCTACGCACGCTGTTGGTGGGTGTACTCGCGCTCGCTCCGCTGGGCGCCGCGTGTGCCTGGCAGCAGTCCGGCACGCAGCCGGTGATCCGGCCGGTGCCGCCGAGCGTGCGCTTCCAGCAGGACGCGCAACAGCAGCACGTGCGCGACGAATTGCAGAAGAGCCAGCTGCAGCAGCAGCTTCGCCAGGGCGTGTCGGACAAGGCGAAGCTCCCGGCGGACGCACGCGGCCGCCGGCGACTCGATCAGGCCGACCAGGCGCAACGCGAGCGCGATCGCGCCCGGCAACAGGATCTGCTCGACCGTGAGCGCGATACGTCGAACCTGCCCCGGGTGGTGCCGCAGGCACTGCCGGCAGTCGCGCGCAGCGGCGGCTGACGTTCAACCAAACCATCGCGTAGGGCGGGCAGTGCCTGCCGCTTTCGCCTTGTCGCGACAACACAACGAGAAGGCAAGAGCTGGCGGGTAGTGCCCGCCCTGCAGGAAGCGGCAAGCGTCGCGCGTCAGCCGAACAGGTCGCCGTGCGCGATGCGCTATTCCAGGTCCAGCAGGTAACGCTTCGTCGGCAGGCCGCCGCCGAAGCCGGTGAGGCTGCCGTTCGCGCCGATCACCCGATGGCACGGCAGCACGATCGGCAGCGGGTTGCGCCCGTTCGCGGCGCCGACCGCGCGCACCGCCAGCGGCTTGTCGATGCGCCGGGCCAGTTCGCCGTAGCTGATGGTGGCGCCGTACGGAATCCGCCCCAGTTCGTGCCACACCTCCAGCTGGAACGGCGTGCCGACGGGATGCAGCGGCAGTTCGAAGTGCTGGCGCTCACCGGCGAAGTATTCCTGCAGCTGCACGCGGGCGAACTTCAGCGGTGCGGCTGCGCGGGCCCAGCCCGGATGCGCCTGCTTCGGATGGCGTTCGCGCTCGAACCAGATCTCGCGCAGGCCGTGGCTGTCCGCGACCAGGCGCAGCGTGCCGACCGGGCTGGTCATTTCGTCGTAGTAGATCGTGTCGGGCAGGTTCGTCATGCGATCGCCTCTGGTTTTTCCCGGCGTGCCGGCGACGGTGCTTCCGATGCACTGCGCCACAGATGGATGACGGCGTACGCGCGCCACGGGCGCCACGCGTTCGCACACGCGGTCAGCGCTTTCGTGCTGAGCGGCACAGCATCCGTCGCCGCCTCGCGGCGCAGGATCAGGTCCGCCGCCGGGAACGCGTCCGGCGCGCCCAGCGCGCGCATCGCGATGTAGTGCGCCGTCCATTCGCCGATGCCGGGCAGCACGACCCAGCGCGACACGAACGCATCCAGCGATTGCCCCGCGCTGAAATCCACGCGGCCGTCCAGCAGCGCCTGCGCCATGGTGCTGACCGTCGCGGCGCGCGCCGCGGTCAGGCCGATCTCGCGCAGGTCCGCCTGCGCCAGCGCTGCCGGCGTCGGGAACAACCGCTCCAGTCCCGGCAGCGGCGCCGCCGGCAACGGCTCACCCCAGCGTTGCACGATGCGTGTCGCCAGCGTGCGCGCCGCCGCCACGCTGACTTGCTGGCCGAGGATCGCGCGCACCGCGATCTCGAAACCGTCCCAGCCGCCGGGCAGGCGCAGGCCGGGGTGGCGGGCGACCAGCGGGCCGAGCACGGCGTCGCGGCCGAACGTGTCCGTGATCGCCTGCGGGTTCGCGTCCAGGTCGAACATGCGCCGCAGCGTCGTCACCACGCCGAGCAGCCGCGTCGGCTGCGGACAATGCAGTTGCAGCTGCAGCGCATGTTCGCCACCGGGCCACGCGCTCAGGCGCAACCAGCCCGGTGCATCCGCCGGACCGAACACGCGCGCATAGCTGCGCTCGTCGACAAGTTCCACGCCCGGCAGCGCGCGCGTGCGCAGGAACGCGAGCAGCCTCGGAAAATCGTACGGCGGCCGGTAGCCGAGCCGCAGCAGCAGCGCCGTACCGGCCGCTGCGTGCGGGTGCCGACGCAGCTCGCGCGGCGCGATGCGGTTCGCCTGCGCGAACGCCGCGTTGAAGCGGCGCAGGCTGCGGAAGCCGGACGCGAGCGCGACTTCCGTCACCGGCAGCGCCGTTTCCGTCAGCAGTTGTTTCGCGAACAGCAGCCGCCGCGTCGTGTGCACGCTGATCGGCGCTGCGCCGACGCGCTCGACGAACAGCCGGCGCAGTTGCCGCGCACCGATGCCGACGCGTGCGGCCAGTGCGTCCAGCGACTGTTCCGCCAGCGCGCCGGCCTCGATCAGCTTCAACGCGCGCGCCACCACATGGTCGCCGCGCTGCCACTGTTCGTTGCCCGGCGCCAGTTCCGGCCGGCAACGCAGGCACGGCCGGAAGCCGGCCGCTTCCGCGGCAGCCGCGTTCGCGTAGTAATGCACGTTCTCGCGCTTCGGTGTCGGCGCCGGGCATACCGGCCGGCAATAGATGCCGGTGCTGCTCACCGCGGTGAAGAACAGCCCGTCGAAGCGCGCGTCGCGGCTGAGTCGCGCCTGTTCGCAGACATGCGGGGCGGGCAGGGCAGGCGGTTCTTTCATGGGTGCAGGCTAGCACCACGGCGACGGCGTGACTCGCCGTTTTCGGACATCCATGTTGCGCGAACGGGCCGGTCAGGGCGGCGGTTTCAACGGCCAGGACATCAGTTCGCGTGGGCGATCCACGCAAGCGTCGCGCGTGCTTCGCTGCAGTGCCTTGCTTGACCGCGCCATCAGGTGCTCGTACGGCGCGCCGGCCCACACTACGTACGGCGCAACCGTGTCCGGATCCGCGCGGGTATCTCGGTCCTGGTGTTTGCCGGACAACCTTCACCATGACTTGCGTCGGTCGTGCCGGACTCCCGCGGCGCGAGTCGATCAATCGCCCGCCATGCGGGCTGCTTCAGGTGGCCTGCGAAAACTTATCGCGAGCCGGTTGTAGGCATTCATCAGGCCGATGGCGATGGTCAGGTCGACCAGTTCCTTCTCGCCGAGTACTTCGGCCGCCCTCTGGAAGTCGTCGTCGGGCACACCCGTTCGCGCCACTTGCGTTGCCGACTCGGCCCAGGCGACGGCTGCTCTTTCTTCCACGTCGAACAGCTCGCCGGCTTCGCGCCAGGCCTGGAGCAGTGCAAGTTTCTCGCCGGCCACCCCCTCCTTGATCAGGGCCCGTGCATGCAGGTCCAGGCAGTATGCGCAGCCATTGATCTGGCTTACCCGCAGGTAGACCAGATCGATCAGCCGCGTATCCACGCCGGACTGCGCGACGTAGCCGTAGACGCCGCCAAGCGCCTTGACTCCGGCCGGGGAAACCTTCGTGTAATCGATGCGTTGTGACCTGGATCCTGCCTAGTCTTGCGGGGTTGTCAGGCGCGTGTCGCTGGTGTCGACGATGAACACGGCGAGCAACTTGGCAGGGGCGGACTTGCTCGCATTGCGGCTTATCCGATGATGCGCGCCGGGCTCTTCATAGAAACTCTGGCCCGCCGTGTAGACCCGCGCGGGCCCATCGTCGACCTGGCTTTCGATCGCACCCGATACGACATAGGCGTAGATGAAGGCCGACTTCGCGTGGATATGCGGTTGCGACGCTTCGCCCGGGCGGTAGAGCACTTCGACGGCGACGAGGGACTTGCCCGGGATATTGGAGATCGCGTGCGAAAAATTCGGCGCGACGGTTTCGCCCGGCGCATGTGCACTCGCTGCGGCCGTGAGCGACAGCGCGGCGATGGCGAGCAGGGTGGCGAAAATGGCCTTGGTTCTCATAGAGGGGACTCCTGGTGAATGCGACGCATCCTACGCTTGGTTTGGTTCACAAAAAAGAACCAAGAATGAGCCGCTTGCAAAATTCCCGCTGAAACCGGTCTAACCGGATCAACCCGTGCGTCGTCGGTTGTTTTTTGACCCCATCGAAGGTTCCGCAGCAGTCTGCTTGGGCTGATGTGGTCAAGAAATGTCCATGGCGCCGTCCGTCAGACAAAGAGCATCGGACTCCGATGGAGTCTGCGGTCCCATGGGAGGTTGCGCGGTGCGCTACGTGACCCATCGCAAGAGTTGGTCTGCGGTCAGGGCCAGTACGGCAAACATCAGGTGCGCCATCACCTTGACCGAACCACGCACGTTGATGCGGCGGGCGCCGAAATCGTCTTTCAGGCGCGCGTTGACGCGCTCGACGGTGCTGCGTTCCTTGAATCGCTGCGCCTGGTGGGGAGCGAACGGGATCTTCTCGCCTCGGCCCGGGTTGTGATCGATCAACGGCACATGGCCCAGCCCGCGGCTGTGCTCCCGGATGAGCGTACTGTCATACGCCGCGTCCATCAGGTCGTACAAGTGGGTCACGCGCTGCATCGTGATCGTGGCCAGCGGGATCGCCACTTGCGAGTCGTGCACGCTGGCGGAGGTAAGTACCGCGCTGATCGGAATCATGCCGTCGGCCACGTCCAGATGCAGCTTGTAGCCGATCCAGGTGGTCGCGAAGCCCTGGCTGTTGCGCTTGGCACCCACGTCGCATGCCGCAGGCAGGTCGGCGAGCATAGCTGGCAGGCTCATGCCGGCATGCTGGCGTTCGATGCGGGTGGGCTCCTTGGCCGGACGCACTTCATCCTTGCGTGGCCGACCGCGCTTGCGCGGCGGTGGCGACGGCGCGGCTGCGGTCTTGCGCGGGCGCTCGCGTGCTTCGATGGCGGTGGCATCGCGCGACACGTGCCCGATCAGGGCGCCGCCCAGCGTGCGGCGGATCAGCCATTCATGCACCCGTGCCGCCAGGCCTTGCTCCGCAAACGCCGCGAACGCGCGCGAGAACAAGGAGGCATTCAGCGGCTTGCGCCGACGCGGATCGAATCCGCACAAGCGACGCAGCAGCGCATCGGCGTTGAGGCGATCCACCAGGTCCGAGGTCTGGGTCAGGCCCAGCACCGCCTTGGCCACGAAGGCCCGTGCCAACGCCATGCGTTCCTGCCGTGGCCGGCCCACCCGCCCGCGCGTCGATGGCACGAACCGCTCGATTTCAACCTGCTCCCAGATGCGCAGCAGGCCCTCCATCGCCGGCGTCAGCCGCTGTCCGACATCCGCCTCGACCAAGGGCACCAACTCGTGCTGGAAGTGACGATGGAATTGCGTCAGGCGATCACGTACGGCAGTATTTATTCGGCGGGTGTTGGTGGCGCTTCGATAACTCCATCATGCCTTCAATGGCGGCACCCGCTCTACTTTTTTCGCCACCTCCGCTGGCGAAAAATTCGGCCGCAATGGGGAATTTTGCAAGCGGCTCGAATGGTATTTCCCGATGTACCACGAAGTATGACCGCCGCGGTGCACATCAGGGTCGATCGGTCCGCCAGGATCACGCTGGCGGAGCAGATCCGCCGCAACATCCTCGCCGCGATCAGCAGCGGCGCGCTCGCGCCGGGCGCAAGGCTTTCCTCGTGGATCGCCCTGGCCGCCCAACTCGGAGTGGCCAGGGGCACGGTCAAATCCGCCTACGAGCGATTGGCCGACGAACAAGTCGTCGTCTCGTCGCGTTAGGGTGGCACGAAGGTGGCCGAGCATCCTGCCGGAGTGGGGGGTCGTTCCTCCGGCGGAAGCCGATGCGCCGCCGGCGCTATACGAGCATTTGCTCACCGGTCCGGCGATCTTCCAGATGGGCATACCCGGCCGCGATGGTTTTCCGACGAGCCTGCTTGCCCGCCTGCGTGCGCAGGCTGCCCGCGCCAAGGTCGCTGCGCGCGCGGTCTATCCCGATCCGCGCGGTGAAATCGAACTGCGGCGTGAGATCGCCGCGCATCTTGCGCTGGCCCGCGGCGTCGAATGCCGCCCATCGCAGATCTTCATCACGGCGGACTTCGCCGGTGCTCTCGGCACGACCCTGAGGGTGTTGGGCGCGGAAGGGCGCGAGGCCTGGATGGGAAATCCCGGCTTCTTCCAGAGCCGCAAGGCGCTCGAGCTCGCCGGGCTCGTTCCCGTCCCCATCCCGGTGGACGAGGATGGCGTCGACGTCTCCTGCGGCATGGAGAAGGCGCCCGCCGCCGCGCTGGCCCTGGTAACGCCGGGCCAGCAGGCGCCGCTCGGCACGACGCTGTCGCTCAAGAGGCGGATCGAATTGCTCGCATGGGCTGCCCGCACGGGAGCATGGATCATCGAGGACGATTATCTCGGCGAACTCCAGCTCAATCGGCGCGCCGCCCCGGCGCTCGCGTCGTTGGACCGCAGCGGCCGCGTCATCCATATCGGGTCGTTCAGCAAGACCATCAGCCCGGCGCTCAGGCTCGGCTTCATCGTCTCCCCCGTCGCGCTGGTAACGCGATTCGCCGAGGCGACCCTGTGCTTCGGATCGGCACCGGGCCCTGCCGTGCAACAGGCGACCGCCCATTTCATGCGCGAGGGCCACTACATGAGGCATTTGCGCCGGATGAAGCGCATCTACTGCGCGAGGAGCGAAGTGCTGCAGGCCGAATGGATACGGAAAGGATATCGCGTCCACATCGGCGGCCGGGCCGCCGTGGTGCGCCTGCCCGACGGGGTGTCAGACGTCGGCGTCGCCCGGAACGCCGTTGCCAAAGGTCTGGCTCCATCTCCGCTCTTGCCATGGTTCAGCCCGGGCACGGCTGCCGAGTCGGGCCTCTTGCTTGGAGTCGCGACGGCGACCGAGCGACAGCTTCCCGCAGCTTGCCGGCGTCTTCATCAGTTGATCGGGCCGTGCGACGGAAACGTCGAGCCGCGCTGATGCCGTAGTCGTGAAAGCCGTCTTCTATACAGTGGAGGCGGCGAAGGCATCGCGCTAGTCGGCATGTTCTTCCGCATCCCGGCTGGAGCGCTCGGCGTCAATTCGTTCGAATCGTCAGCCGCGGGCTCGCCGCCATACCCGATCAAGGCCCGCGCCGCTTTCCTTCGGCCGCGGAGCATGCCCGGCAGCACGCTGTCGCGGCGGATCAGGCCGTGGTACAGCACCGCCGCCATGTGCGCCAGGAGCGTCAGCAACAGCAGCATCGCGAACCCGCCGTGCAGCTGGCGCAGCACGGCGAACGCGACGGCATTGGTCGGGAAGATCGGCGGCAGCCGCAGCGACGTGCCGAGCATTCGAAATGCAGGTCGACTATGCGCACGCGGAACAGGATTTCCGCGCACTGCTGGCGATCGACCCGGACGACGTGAATGTGCTGCCCCAGTTCGGCGACATGTTCGTCCATATGGCGCACGACGGGGACAAGGGCTGGGTCGTGACCGATCAGTTGACTCACGAGCGGCCGGACAATCCGTACGGCTGGATCCTGCGCGCCGACATCCAGCCGCCACCGCGAGTCGGACTGGACGCCACCGCCGACTGCCTGGAATCCCTTTTCGGCAAGGACCCGCGGATGGCGAAGATGCTCGTGCGCATGCGTGCGGCAGTGGCCTTGCGCAAGCACACCGACATCGACGCGCGGCCCGCGGCCCGCGGCACCGTGACTGGCCTCCGGCCTGTGCCAGCCGCTGACCTATACTCGGCGGTCTGACTCACCGGAGCCCTTCGTGATGAACGCATCCACCCGCATCGACACCACCCGCACCATCCGCGCGCCACGCGGCAGCGAGCTTTCCTGCAAGAGCTGGCTTAGCGAGGCGCCGTTCCGCATGCTGCAGAACAACCTCGATCCGGAAGTGGCGGAGAACCCTGCGGAGCTGGTGGTGTACGGCGGCATCGGTCGCGCCGCGCGCAACTGGGAGTGCTTCGACGCGATCCTGAAATCGCTGCGTGAGCTGAACGACGACGAGACGCTGCTGGTGCAATCCGGCAAGCCGGTCGGCGTGTTCCGCACGCATGCCGACGCGCCGCGCGTGCTGATCGCGAATTCCAACCTGGTGCCGCACTGGGCCACCTGGGAGCACTTCAACGAACTCGATCGCAAGGGTCTGATGATGTATGGCCAGATGACGGCCGGCAGCTGGATCTACATCGGCTCGCAGGGCATCGTGCAGGGCACCTACGAGACGTTCGTGGAGATGGGCCGCCAGCACTACGGCGGCTCGCTCAAGGGCAAGTGGATCCTCACCGCGGGCCTGGGCGGCATGGGTGGCGCCCAGCCGCTGGCCGCCTCGCTCGCCGGTGCGTGCAGCCTCAACGTCGAATGTCAGCAGAGCCGCATCGACTTCCGCCTGAAGACGCGCTACGTCGACGAGCAGGCCACGGATCTTGACGACGCGCTGGCGCGCATCGCGAAATACACCGCATCCGGCGAGGCGAAATCCATCGCACTGCTCGGCAACGCCGCCGACGTGCTGCCGGAACTCGTGCGGCGCGGCGTGCACCCCGACGCCGTCACCGACCAGACCAGCGCGCACGACCCGGTCAACGGCTACCTGCCGCAGGACTGGACGGTGGAGCAGTGGTTCGAGCGCCGCAAGGCCGACCCGGTCGGCACCGCGCGCGCCGCCAAGCTGTCGATTAAGACCCACGTGGACGCGATGCTCGCGTTCCACGCGCAGGGCATCCCCACCTTCGACTACGGCAACAACATCCGCCAGATGGCGAAGGACGTCGGCTGCGACAACGCGTTCGCGTTCCCCGGCTTCGTGCCCGCCTTCGTGCGCCCGCTGTTCTGCCGCGGCATCGGCCCGTTCCGCTGGGTCGCGCTCTCCGGCGACCCGGAAGACATCTACAAGACCGACGCCAAGGTCAAGGAACTGATCCCCGACGACAAGCACCTGCACCGCTGGCTCGACATGGCCAGGGAACGCATCAGCTTCCAGGGCCTGCCGGCGCGTATCTGCTGGGTGGGCCTTGGCCTGCGCGACAAGCTCGGCCTTGCGTTCAACGAGATGGTGCGCAACGGCGAGCTGAAGGCGCCGGTGGTGATCGGGCGCGATCATCTGGATTCCGGCTCCGTCGCGTCACCGAATCGCGAGACCGAGGCGATGAAGGACGGCAGCGATGCGGTGTCCGACTGGCCGCTGCTCAATGCACTGCTCAATACCGCCGGCGGCGCTACTTGGGTCAGCTTCCATCACGGCGGCGGCGTCGGCATGGGCTACAGCCAGCACTCCGGCGTGGTGATCGTGTGCGACGGCACGGCGGCAGCGGACAAGCGAATCGCCCGCGTGCTGTGGAATGATCCGGGCACCGGGGTGATGCGGCATGCGGATGCGGGGTATGACATCGCAGTGCAGTGTGCGAGCGAGCAGGGGTTGAAGTTGCCGATGGTGTAACTGTCACGAACTAGTTTGTGAAACATACGGCATTGCCGTATAGTTCAAGCGTGCAGAAGGGAGTCTGCCATGTACGAGTTCGTCGAATCGTCCGTGTTCGCGAAATACGTGTATGACTACCTCACGGAGGATGAGTACACCGGCTTGCAGTGGTATCTCTCCAGCCATCCTGACGCAGGCGACGTCATCCCCGCGTCGGGCGGCTGCCGCAAGCTTCGTTGGGGCGCCCGCGACAAGGGCAAGCGCGGCGGCGTACGCGTGATCTATTACGGCGTAACCGAGCATGGGCAAATCTGGTTGCTGGCGATCTACGCCAAGTCACGGCAGACCAACCTTCCCGCAGATGTCATCCGATTGCTCAAGGAGCAGGTGGTGAAACCATGAAAAAGCTGAGCAAGGAAATTCTCGAACGGGATGCCAAGCGCGATATCGGCCTGGAAGTCCTGCAGGCCATCCGCGAAATCAAGGCGGGCGAAGGGCGGCGCTTTACCGTACAGGTAACGAAAGCTACGGAGGCCCGCCTCAAACTCGGACTGTCCCAAGCCGACTTCGCCGCGATGCTGGGCGTTTCCACACGCACGTTGCAGGACTGGGAGCAGGGCAGGCGCGAACCGAGCGGCGCGGCCAAGGCTCTGTTGAAAGTGGCAGTAGCAGCGCCGAAGACGGTGCGGAAGGTGTTGGCGGCAGCTTGATTAAGTGAACCTGACCCCGTTTCACCCGCTGTTTTTTAGGAAAGGAACTTCACCAGCAACTGCCGCTTCGATTCGGGAAGCTTGCGGAACGCATTCAGCAGGTGGCTCTCGTTGTCGCTCAGGCGACGATAGAGGGCGCCGGCTTCGCTCACCCCGGGCGCGGCGGGGCCTCGCCCGGTGGCAAGCCATTCCAGGTTGACGTCGAAATCCTTGGCCAGTTCGATGATGCGCGGCAGCTCGGGCAGGGCGAGGCCGGTGAGCCACTTGCGGGCGGTTTCCCGCGATACCGCGTAGCGGCTGGCCAGGGTGCTTGTCCTTCCGCGCCCTGAAACGAAGCCGGCCTGGTCCAATGCTTTGCGCAGGCGGCTGGCGAAGTGCTCGTAGGGTGCTGCCATTCCAGTTCCTGGTTGTCGCATCGTCCCGGCGCTTGCGCGCGGTGAGGCTTGGCAAGTGTGGTCCATTGTTGCGCACGTGTATTTGCGAGCGTGCCATTTATGGTTGTTGACATCGGCAATTCATGGTTGCATTCTGGCCATGGAGGGCGGGGGTGATAGCAGGCGTCGGAGTGCATTTGTTGAGGGAACGGTCGTAGAGCCGACTCTGCCTTCCCCCTGTTTCCGACGGGCATTTCATAGAGCGAGGAGGCGAGCATGTCGACGACCGATTTGGACGATCTGGGCACGACCGGCTATTTCCTGCCGGAGGACAGCCAACTGCGGCTGAAAAAGCTCCGCGAGTATGTGGAGTTTCTGGGCAACCTGGCGCGACCGCGCATCGCGGACGAGGCAAAGGAGTGGTACGCGGAGATCCGCCCGGGCGAAGTGGCGATCTGCATGGAACTGCTGGAGGAGCAGCTCGCCCAGGTGCTGGACGAACTCTCCTGGCCGGCCGAGCGTGGCAAAAGGGCGGCAGCATGCGAGGCCGATGCGGAAGCGGAAGCGGAAGCGGAAGCGGAAGCGGAAGCGGAAGCGGAGGCTTGCACGGAAACCGCAGAGCCGGAGGTCGCCGAGCCGGCGAGGGATGAGGCCGGCAACGGCTTCCTCTTCGGCGTCACCCTGGATCAGATCGACGAGATCAACCTGCTGCTCGCAAGCCTTCGGGCCCTTGGCAACGTGGTGACCTGCACCGATCACGCCGAGTTGTCCGACGCCACGCTGTCGATCATGGGCGACGCTATCGTCCGCGACGTGGAGAAGCTGCGTGAGATCAGCGGCGACGTGAATGCGCAGGCGCTGAAGCCGCCGCACGGTACGAAACCCGGTGTGCGCGAGGAGCGGGCCACCTACCTCGCGCTCCCCCAAACGGGGTCAGGTTCACTTCCGCGGTCTATTGGGAGCGTGGCGGTCGATGAGCCGGGCGGATGCCGGCGAGGCGTTGGGTCTTGGCCTCGACCATGGCGCGGAAGCCGCCGTGGCCCAGCGCGCGTTGTTGCTTGAGGTAGGTGCGAATCGCCGCAAGATCGTCGTCGGACAGTACTTCGCGCAGAAGCTGCCGGTAGGCCTCGGCGCGCGCTTCGGGCGTGGGCGCCAACGCGGTGTAGGCGGGATGCGGCGTGAGCCACGCAAGCGGGCGCAGGCCACAATGGCTGGAGGCGCTGGACCACGGATAGCTGGCTGCGTCGTCTGTCAGGCGTGCACGCACCGGGTTGAGGTCGATGTAGCGGTAGCAGCGCAGCACGTAGGTTTCGGTGTCCACCAGGCAGGCTTTGTATCGACCTTCCCATAAGGTGCCGGTGCGACGGTGGCGTGCATTGAACTGCCCTACGTAGCACCGTCCGAGCCTTTGCATCATCTTTGAAATGGCGCCGACTTCGCTGGGCGTCACCAGCAGGTGGACGTGGTTGTCCATGAGTACATAAGCATGCAGCATGCATCGGGTGTCGAGCAGCGCCTCGCGGAGAAGGTGCAGGTAACGGTGCAGGTCCGTGTCATCCAGAAAGCAGGGCAGGCGGTTGTTGCCGCGCTGGACGATGTGCTGGGGAATACCGGGTAGGTCGAGTCGGGGTTGCCTGGCCATTCGCTCAGCTTCACGGATGGCACCAGAGCCGTGGTACCCGCCCTCGCCGCGACCTGCCGTAGGCGCTACGAGCAGTGATCTGTGTGAAAGTGAACCTGACCCCGTTCGGGCCCTCTGCGTCTTACGCGCCAGCCTCTACCTCGATGCACAGGCACGGGTCGAAATGCGGGTTTTCGTTCACCCCGTTGGAGCTGTAGCCGCGCGGATTGCAGACCACCCGGGTGCCGTTCACCGTGTAGTCGAAACTGTCGTGGGTGTGGCCGTGGACCCACAGTGTGGCACGGCCCATCAGCGCGCTGCAGTCGGACACGAAGGCGGCGCTGACCGGCGACTCGGCAAAGCGCGGATGCACGCTGCGCGGCGTCGGCGCATGGTGGGTGACGACCACGGTCGGCCCGGCGAACGGTTGCGCCAGCACGACCGCAAGCCATGCGTACTGTTCGGCGAACAGCGCGGCGGCGTCGGCGGGGGTGAATACGCTGCCGTCGGCGTTGCGGATGACGGCGAAGTCGCGCATGAAGCTGGCCGATGCCGCCATGGCAAGTTCCTTGTTGCCGGCGCCGAACAGCGCGAAATCCGTCCACAGCGTCGCACCCACGAAGCGCACGCCGTCAATCTCCCGCGTGCCCTGGTCGAGCAGCCCGATACCGTGCTCGCGCGCGCTCCGCGCCAGCGTCTGGCGCACTTGCGGCATCGCGCCGCCGTAGAACTCGTGGTTGCCGGGCACGTACAGCACCGGGCGCCCCAGGCTGGCGGCCCACTGCATCGCCTCCGCCGCCGGGCGCCGGATGTCGCCGGCGAGGATCGTCACGTCAGCCGCCACCTCGGGCGGCGGCATGCCGTGCGTGCTCAGGTGCAGGTCGGACAGGATGTGCAGGCGCATGCGGTGCTCCGTTCAGGGCCATCGCGACGTGCCCGGAACCGGGAGGGGTCCGGGCACGTCGCGATGGCATCCGCGGTCTCGGCGGCGTAGGCCTCGGCCAGTGGCTGATAATCCTCCATCGAGGGGAAGCCGGCATAGCTGTGCTTGGCCGGGGTCGATGCCTAGGCGAGCCGGGTATCGGTGCAGGTTTCGATGAACGGTGCGAAGTCGGCGTGCGGGTCGAGCACCGACGGGCGCAGGTTGATCAGCCAGTCGAGCCCGGCCGGGCGGGTCATCACCCACGACTTGCAGAACGCGCAGTACAGGTGGCTGTGTTCCTCCTGCAGGCCGCCGCGGACCAGCTCGCCGGCGATCACCTCCACGCCGTCGGCGGGCAGGGCCAGCGACAGCGAGAACGCGCTGCCGGTCATCTTCTGGCAGCCGTGGCAGTGGCACGCCATGCTGAGCATGGCCGACTTGGTGACGCGCAGCCGCACGCGGCCGCAGCGGCAGCTGCCGGTGGCGGGAAGCGCGGATGGATAGGGCATGGCGGATCCTCGGCAGGAACACGGATGCGGGGCCGTAGTGCATGGCCGGATGGCTCGCCGGGCCATCGTCGCATCGACGGCTGGCGCGCCGGGCGTTGGTTTCGTGCGCGACGCCATCGTCACGCCGCCTTGGCCCGGGCGTACCTCGGCTGATCTGCATCCTGCCATGAGATGCTGCCATGCCGACACTACGCCTGCGCCTGACCGGAAGCGGCGATGACGTCCGCGCCGTGACCAACCTGTTGCAGAGCCTGGACGGCATCGAGCGCGTGGAGGAGGTCGTGGACATGATGGATCGCATGGACGACGCGGATTCCAGCTCCGCGGGCCTGAGCGACACCTACGGGCCCGACGCGCACGAGCTGGAGATCGAGGCGCTGAACCCCTCCACCGCGCGCAAGGTGCGCGAGGCGGTTGAGGCGCTGGCGTTCGAGCTGGATGCGCTGGTGGAGTTCGAGGAAGAAGGGGAGTGAGCGGCCGCGCCGCTAGGCGGGCAGGCTGACTACCGGCGCAAAGCCGCCGAAGATCATGCGCTTGCCGTCGAACGGCATGTCGCTGGCGCCCGGCATGCGCGGGTCCTTCATGACCTGCTCCATGCCGGCGTCGCGGCTGGCCTTGTCGGGCCATTCGATCCAGGAGAACACCACCGATTCACCCGGCGTGGCCTGCACGGCGCGGCGGAAGTCGGTGAGCTTGCCGTCGGGCACGTCGTCGCCCCAGCACTCCACCACCCGGGTGGCGCCGAACTCCAGGAACATGGCGTCGAAATGGCGGGCGTGCGCGATGAATTGCTCGCGGTTGGCGTCGGGTACGGCGATCACGAAACCATCGACATAGGACATGGTGGTCTCCTGCGCAAAACGGCGGCCGGCAGGGCCGCCTTCCTGCTGACGACGAACGGGCGCGTGCGGAATCGACACGAGGCGGCGCCGACCAGCCGCGGCGTCGGTCAGTCCGGAATGTCCGCTTCCACCAGCTGGCCCAACAGCAGCAGCGATTCCTGCCAGCCCAGGTAGCACTGCTCCACCGGGATGACCTCCGGCACGCCTTCCTGCACCACTTGCACGTCGGTGCCGCAGGACACCGCGAGCAGGGTGACGGTGGTGGTCATCTCGCCGGGCAGGCCGGGGTTGTCGAAGCGGTCGCTGTAGCGAATGCGTTCGCCCGGCACCAGCTCGCGGTAGGTGCCGCCGAAGCTGTGTCCGTGGCCGCTGGAAAAGTTGGTGAAGGTCATCCGGTGCTGGCCGCCGACCCGTGCGTCGAGCTCGTGCACCTTGCAGGTGAAGCCGTTCGGCGGCAGCCACTTGGCGATCGCGTCGGCGTCGAGGAAGGCGCGGTAGATGCGCTCGGGCGGGGCGCGCAGCACGCGGTGCAGGCGAAGCGTGTTGGTGGTCACGATGGTTTTCCGTGGCGGAGGACGGCCCTCACCCTGCACGACGAACGGGCAGGGCGAAGATCGACCGGGCGCCTGGCCCTTACCTGGACGTGGCCGCTGCCGTTCCCGCCGCGGCCTTCGCCGGCGCCGTCCACAGCCTGGCCTCCGGCTTGCCGCCCAGCATCTGCGCACGCACCAGCGGGATCGGCGGGCCGCCGTAGCTGAGAAACTGGTCGTGGAACGCCTTCAGCGCGTTCGGGCCCGGGTGCGCGGCGATCCAGTCCTGGCGCAGCTGCATGATCATCAGCTTGCCCAGGGTGTAGTTCAGGTAGGCCGGGTCGTAGGTGCCGCGGGCTGCCTGCTGGCGGGCGTTGCCCGGGTCCTGGAAGGCCTTGTCGCGGAACATCTGCTCGGACTGGGTGACGGTCATGCCGCCGGTGTGCAGGCCGATGGCGGAGAGGTAGCGCACGTCGCGCAGCAGGGCGTTGGTGAGCTGGCCGATGTGGACCTCCGGTGTGGCGCCGTCCAGGCCGGCGTCGAACATCATCTCCTCGGCGTAGTGCGCCCAGCCTTCGGAGAAGGCGTAGCCGACGAACAGCTGGCCGAATTTCCAGTGCGCGCGGTTGGCGTGCAGGAACTGCAGGAAGTGCCCCGGCCACACTTCGTGCGAAGACGTGAACAGCAGGTCGGCCTTGCCCGGTATGTAGGCCAACTGGTCGGCCTTGCTCCAGGCTGGATTCGGTGGGGCGATGTAGTACACCGACGGCAGGTTCTTCTCGTACGGGCCGGGGATCTCGATGTAGGCGAAGTTCCAGCGGTTGAACGGCGGCGCTTCCTGGACCTGGGCCTGCTCGGGACCGGGGATGGTCACCAGATCCTTGTCGACGATGAACTGGCGCAGGCCCACGAGTTGCGCACGCGCGCCTTCCACGGCACCGCCGGCAGGCTTGTGTGCACCCTCCTTGTCGACGCACGCGCTCAGTGATTGGCCCGGCGCAAACTTGTCGCAGGCGGCCTTGAGCGCGTCGAGGTTGCGCTGCAGGTCCGACTCGCCGATGGCCTTGAGGCGGTCCAGCGGCAGGTCGACCAGCTCGGTGGCATGCAGCATTTTGGAGAACTTCGCCGCGCCCAGCGCGTAGTCATGGGTGGCGTGGGGCTGCTGCGCCTTCAGCCAGTCGGCGAGATCCTGCGTGGCCTTGATCGCGGCGGCGTTGGATGCCTTGAAGCGGGCTTGCAGGGCGTCATCCTTGACGCCGGCGAAGATCGCCGGGACGTCGTTGCGGAAGAAGCTGGCGAACCCGCCGAAACTGTTCACGCCCAGCTCGATGTACGACGCCGGCAGCGGCAGCCTGAAGTTCGCCCTGATCTGGGCGACGGCGCGAGGCAGCGCTTCCTGGTAGGCGACGAACGCCGCCATGCGTTGCGGCAGCGGTGCGTAGGGGCGCGTCAGGTACATGCTGGGCGACAGGTCGCTGGTGTAGAAGGCCGGGTTGCTGTATGGAAAGCCTGAGTCCTCCAGCCAGAATAGCTGGCCGTCGATCACCGCGAGCACGTAGTCGCGGTGGAAGCGGCCGCTCTGGTCGAGCCGGTCGTCGCCGAACGCGGCGAAGCGGTCGCGCTCGGCATGCAGCCAGTCGGCATCCGCCTTCAACCCGGCCGGACTGTAGTCGGGCAGCTTGCCGTCGAACTCGTGCCTGCCGGCATTGGCGGCAAAGGTGGGGTAGCGCTTGAACATGCCGTCGATGAAGCCGTCGACGGCGGCATCCAGCCTGGCGTTGTCGTTGGCCGTTGCCACGCTGGCAGGCGGCGTAGCGGCGGCGGGCGCGCGGGGAGCTTCCCGGTTGCAGCCGGCAACGAGTGCGGCGGTCGCCGCGGCGCACAGCGTGATGAGGCGGATCGGGGGCATGCAGACGGCTCCATGACAAGGACTGTCGAGAGTAGGTAGCGCGGTGATCGAGTGCAACCTGCTTCGCGTCGATGACGCGCCGAAGCGGCGAGCGCATCCGCCTTTCGATGCCGCTCCGGCGATGGGGCCGCGCAAGCCCGCATCGGAAGGGCTTGCGGTTCCTGCCCGCCAGCTGACGGGTGATACTGGCCACCACACGGTGCGAGGGGCGCGGCATGACGACCAGGCCATGGCTTATCGGACTCGGGATGTTGCTGGCGGTGGCTGGCCTGGGCGGGACGGTTCCCGGCCACGCGGCCAGCGCCGGCGGCGAGGCCGCGGCGATCCGCCAGGTGATGGCGCAGCAGGCCGCGGCGTGGAACCGCGGCGACGTGGAAGGCTACATGCGCGGCTACAAGGACGCGCCGGACACCACCTTCATCGGCAGCAGCGTGCGCAAGGGCTATCGCAGCATTCTCGACAGTTACCGCAGGCACTACGCGACGGCGCAGCAGATGGGCCGGCTCAGCTTCTCCGAGCTGGACGTGCGCCTGCTGCCGGGCGCCGGCGGCGAGCCGCGCTACGCCGTGGTGACCGGCCGCTTCCACCTCGACCGCGCGACGCACGGCGAGGTGGCGCAGGACGATGGCGTGTTCTCGCTGCTGTGGGAAAAGACCGCCGACGGCTGGAAGATCATCCTCGATCACACCAGCTGACTGGCCAGCTCACTTCTCCACGAAGGGTTTCAGCCGCGCCAGCGCGTCGTCCCACTGGCTCGACACCAGGTCGATGTAATCGCGCAGTTCGCCGAGCGGCTGCGGGTCGAGCGCGTACAGGCTTTCGCGGCCGGCGCGCTAGGAGCGTGGGCGGTAGAAACCAAGCAGGCGAGGCAAAGCCGTTTTGAGCCAGCTTGCGTGACGGTTTGCCGGCCCATAGTGGTTCTATGGGCCAAAAATCGGCGCGGAAGGTGGCCAAAACGGCGCAGCCGCAGCCGCTTGTGTTTCTGCCGCCCACGCTCCTAGGGCAGCGGTACGGCGGCCGCCGGCTCGCTCGCGCGCAGGAACGCCAGCGCTTCCTGGCAGGGCGCGTCGACCTTCAGGGTGAGCAGCGCATCGGCACGGGTGCGGCCCAGCGTCACCGCGGCCACCGGCTTGCCTGCCTGCGCGGCGGCCGCCACGAAGCGGTAGCCGGAATAGACCATCAGCGAGGAACCCACCACCAGTACCGCATCGGCGGCCTGCCAGGCGCGCGTGGCGGTCTCCACGCGCTCACGCGGCACCGCCTCGCCGAAGAACACCACGTCGGGCTTCACGATGCCGCCGCAGCGCGGACAGGGCGGTACCTCGAACGACGCGAAGTCGAGGCCTTCCAGCTCGGCGTCGCCGTCCGGCGCGTCGACGGCATCAAGCTGCGCCCAGGCCGGGTTGCGCTCGAGCAGCCGCTGCTGGAACGCATGGCGGGCGCCTCGCCAGTCGCAGCCCATGCAGCGCACCTCGTCGAGGCGGCCGTGTAGGTCGAGCACCCGTTCGCTGCCGGCACGCTGGTGCAGGCGATCCACGTTCTGCGTCACCAGCAACTCGACCTGCCCGCGTTGCTCCAGCGTGGCCAGGGCGTGGTGCGCGGCGTTCGGTTGCGCACTGCCGAAGCGCCGCCAGCCGACCATGCTGCGTGCCCAGTAGCGCTGGCGCGTCGCTGGCTCATGCATGAACGCGCTGTAGTTCACCGGCGGCGGACGCTTCCATTGGCCGTCGCGGTCGCGGTAGTCGGGAATGCCCGAGGCGGTGCTGCAGCCGGCGCCGGTCAGCACGAACAGGCGCGGATGGGCTTCGAGGAATTGCTGCAACGGAGTCATCGGCTGGATATGAGGGCGCGGCGGGCCTGAAAACAGAGCGCAGGCAGACGGAACGACGTCGTGCCATTGTGACATCGCGGATTTCATCGGAGTAACTTGGCGCGCTCGCGGGCTGCTGCCCGCCCTGCCACTGGGGAACCCGACCATGCCCGTGCAAGCCCGCCGCCTCGCGCCCGTCCTGGCGCCACCACGTACCCGCCGGGATGCCTTGCTGGTCACTGCGCTGGCCGGGCTGTGCGCCGTTTCGTCTGCCTGGGCGCAGGCGCCGCAGCTGTCGGCGCGGACGTTGCAGTACGTGAAGTACGCGCAGCCGCTGATCGCGATCACCCATGTGCGGGTGATCGACGGCCACGGCACGCCGGCGCGGGAGAAGCAGACGGTGCTGCTGCGCGACGGCCTGATCGCGGCGCTCGGCAGGCACGTGAAGCTGCCGAAGGGCGCGACCGTGATCGACGGCAGCGGGCACACGCTGATCCCCGGCCTGGTCGGCATGCACGACCACATGTTCTATCCGGCGCCGAAGGTGAATCCGGAGGCGAAGGATGCGATCTATCCCGAGCAGGCATCGAGCTTTCCCAAGCTGTACCTGGCCGGCGGCGTCACCAGTATCCGCACCACCGGCAGCACCGAGCCGTACACCGACCTGGAGCTGAAGAAGGCGATCGACGCCGGCAAGATCCCCGGACCGAAGATGCACACCACCGGGCCGTACCTGGAAGGCAAGGGCAGCTTCACGCCGCAGATGCACGAGCTGGCCGATGCGGCCGACGCCACCGAGACGGTCAACTACTGGATCGGCGAGGGCGCAACCTCGTTCAAGGCATACATGCACATCACCCGCGCCGAGCTGTCCGCGGCGATCGCGGTGGCGCACGCGAAGCACGTGCAGGTGACCGGCCACCTGTGCGCGATCGGTTTCACCGAGGCGGTCGGGCTTGGCATCGATGACCTGGAGCACGGCTTGCCGGTGGACACCGAATTCAGCGCCGGCAAGCAGCCCGATGTCTGCCCCGACACCAAGGCCGCGCTGGCCCAGCTGGCGACGATGCGCGTGGACGATCCGCGCATCCAGCAGTTGATCAGGACCCTGGTGGCGAAGCATGTGGCGATCACCTCGACCCTGCCGGTGTTCGAGACCTTCGTGCCCGGCCGCGCGCCGGTGGATCAGCGCGTGCTGGATGCGATGCTGCCGGAAACGCGAGTGGAGTACCTGGCGAGCCGCGAGCGCATCGCCGGCATGCACGATTCGCCGTGGCCGAAGGTGTTCAAGCTGGAGCAGGATTTCGAGCATGCGTTCGTGCAGCAGGGCGGCACCCTGCTGGCCGGCCTGGACCCCACCGGCTATGGCGGCGTGATCGCCGGCTACGGCGACCAGCGCGAAGTGGAACTGCTGGTCGAGGCTGGATTCACCCCGTTGCAGGCGATCCAGATCGCCACCCTCAACGGCGCCCGCTTCATGGGCGAGGACCAGCGCATCGGCTCGATCGAGGTGGGCAAGGCCGCCGACCTGGTGCTGCTCGACGGCAATCCGGCCGAGAACATCAAGGACATCGAGAAGGTCGAACTGGTGTTCAAGGACGGCATGGGCTACGACCCGGCCAAGCTGGTGAAGGCGGCGAACGGCACGGTGGGCCTGCGCTAGCGCAGGCCCTTGCCGGGCGTGGAGCACTTGAGTTTCTCCGCCCCGGCCCGGACGATCGCCGGACGCCCCTGCGGGGACTCTTGCCGGGGGACATGCATGCCAGCCACCACGCCATTCCTGCGCATCGGCACGGTCATCGTGCGCGTGCGCGATCTCGCCCATGCCTTGCCGTGGTACCAGCGCCTGCTGGCGGTCGAGCCGATCTATTTCGAAGGTGGCGAAGGATTGGCGGTGCTGCCGCTCGGCGATACCAGCCTCACCTTGTGGCAACGCAAGCTCCAGGAAACCGGCCACGCCACGACGGGACGCGCGGGAACCTATCCGATTCTGGCGGTCGCGGACGCCGACGCCGCGCATGCCTTCGTGACGGCTCACGGCGGTACGCCCGAGCCAGTGGGGACGGGCGCCGGCGTGCGTTTTTTCGGCTTCACCGACCCGGACGGCAATTACCTGGAAGCCTGCCAGGTGCTGTGACTGGCGCCGCCGGCGCTGCAGCGGCGCGCTAGCATGGCGGCATGAACCCGGCCGAGCTCGACAACCCGTTCTGGTCCGCGTTGTGCAGCCGGCACCGGGCCATCGCGCTGCGCCACGGCGACGTGGCGCGTTATCCCGCGGCTTTTGCTCCATTCCTCGGCTTGGCCAGCGCGGAGGCGGACATGACCGGGGCGCTGGCGTCGCTGGTCGAGCCAGGCGAGTCGGTCTACCTGCTGGGCGTGGCGCCGTCGTCGCCGCGCGGCGGGACGCTCGAGGCGTTCGCTCCGCTGGCGCAGATGGTGTGTCCGGCGCCGATCACGGCGGTCGACGGACCGCCAGTGGTCGAGTTGACCGCGGCGCATCGCGCCGACGTGCTGGCGTTGACCGCGCTGGTGTATCCGCACTACTTCCGGCCGCGCACGATGGAACTGGGCCGCTACTTCGGCATCTACCAGGACGGCCGGCTGGCGGCGATGATCGGCGAGCGACTGGGCATGGAGGCGCAGCAGGAGATCAGCGCGGTATGCACGCACCCCGACTTCACCGGCCGTGGCTATGCGCGCCGGCTGCTGGCGCTGCTGTCGAACGACAACCTCGAACGCGGCCGCCTGCCGTTCCTGCACGTGAGCCACCAGAACCGGCGCGCGGAGTCGATGTACGAGCGGATGGGCTATCGCCACCGGCGCGATATCGGGTTCTGGTCATGGCGCCGGGCGCCGGCGTGATCCGCCGTGTGGTCGCGTGAAACACGGCGTCCGCGGTGGCAACGCCGGCATCGCGCCAGCAGCGCGGGTTGAACCCGCTGGCGGGACAACTTACCGTGCGCTTTCCCCGCCCCGCAGGAGTACCACGTGACCCGGCTATCCGATTTTCCCGTCAACACGCGCTGGCCAGCACGGCATCCGGAGCGCATCCAGCTCTATTCGCTCAGCACGCCGAACGGGGTGAAGGTGTCGATCATGCTGGAGGAGACCGGGTTGCCATACGAGCCGCATCTGGTCGACATCGGCAACGACGAGAGCCATACGCCGGAGTTCCTCGCGCTCAACCCCAACGGCAAGATCCCCGCGATCATCGACCCCACCGGCCCCGGCGGCGAGCCGCTGGCGTTGTTCGAGTCGGGCGCGATCCTGCTGTACCTGGCAGAGAAGAGCGGCCAGTTCCTGAGCGCCGATCCGGCGCGGCGCTGGGAGACGATCCAGTGGCTGTTCTTCCAGATGGCCTCGATCGGGCCGATGTTCGGTCAGCTGGGCTTCTTCCACAAATACGCCGGCCGCGAGTACGAGGACAAGCGGCCGCTGGCGCGCTACGTCAACGAGTCGAAGCGCCTGCTCGGCGTGCTGGACGGGCGCCTTGCCGGGCGCGAGTGGATCATGGGCGACGAGTACAGCATCGCCGACATCGCCACGCTGGGCTGGGTCAACAACCTGATCACCTGGTACGAAGCGCGCGAGCTGGTCGACTACGACCGCTACGCCCACGTCGGCGGCTGGCTTGAACGCGGCCTGGCGCGGCCGGCGGTACAGCGCGGGCTGCAGATTCCCAGCCGCGGCTGAACACGCGGTCCGGCGCGGCAAGCGGACACCTCGGGAGGGTCGTCATGGGCACGGTACTGGTCACCGGCGGGTCGGGTTTCATCGGCAGCCACTGCATCCTGCAATTGCTGGCCGCGGGACATCGCGTGCGCACCAGCGTACGCAGCCTCGGGCGCGAGGCCGCGGTGCGCGCCATGCTGAAGCAGGGCGGGGCGGAGCCGGGCGAGCGGCTGTCCTTCGTCGAGGCCGACCTGGAGTGCGATGCCGGCTGGCCGCAAGCGGTGGCCGGTTGCGACTATGTGCTGCACGTGGCCTCGCCGTTCCCGCCGGACCTCCCGCAGCACGAGGACGAGCTGATCGCGCCCGCCCGCGATGGCGCGCTGCGCGTGCTGCGCGCCGCGCGCGACGCCGGCGTGCGGCGCGTGGTGCTGACCTCCTCGTTCGCGGCGGTCGGCTACGGCCATGCGCCGCAGACGGCGCCGTTCGACGAGACGGACTGGACCGACCTCGACGGTGAAGGCGTGCTGCCCTACGTCAAGTCCAAGACCCTGGCCGAACGCGCCGCGTGGGATTTCATTGCGCGCGAGGGCGGCACGCTGGAGCTTGCGGTGGTCAATCCGGTGGGTGTGTTCGGCCCGGTGCTGGGGCCGGACTATTCCACCTCGATCCTGCTGGTGCAGCGGCTGATGGACGGTGCCGTGCCCGGCTGCCCGCAGCTGTGCTTCGGCGTGGTCGACGTGCGCGACGTGGCCGAGCTGCACCTGCGTGCCATGACCGATCCGGCCGCCGCGGGCGAGCGCTTTCTCGCCGTTGCGGGGGATTTCATGTGGATTCGCGAGATCGCCCGGACGCTGCGGCAGCAACTGGGCGCAGCGGCGCGCCGGGTGCCCAGGCGGCAGTTGCCCAACTGGCTGGTGCGCCTGGCGGCGCTGCGCGACCCCGCGGTGCGGCAGATCCTGCCCGAGCTGGGCATGAGCAAGAACGCCAGCGCCGCCAAGGCCCGACGCGTGCTGGGCTGGTCGCCGCGCGCGCCGCAGGATGCCGTGGTCGCCAGCGCCGAGAGCCTGCTGCGCCTGGGTCTTCTGAAGGGCGGCGTGAAGGCCAGCGCCTAGCGTCGCCTGGCGGGACGAGATACGTTCGCGCCACCGCGCGTCAACTTGCGCACAATGCACCATCCGACCCGCGGGATCACCGGCATGCCACGACACCATCACGAACGACACCGTACCGACCGCATCGGCTGGCTGCGCGCCGCGGTGCTGGGCGCGAACGACGGCATCGTCTCGACCGCCAGCCTGGTGCTGGGCGTGGCCGCCGCGCATGCCAGCGGACAGAACATCCTGGTCGCCGGCGTCGCCGGGCTGGTGGCGGGGGCGATGTCGATGGCCGCCGGTGAGTACGTGTCGGTGCATTCGCAGGCCGACAGCGAACACGCCGAACTCGAGCGCGAGCATCTGGAGCTGCAGACCCAGACCGAGGCCGAGCACCGCGAGCTGGCGACGATCTACGTCGGCCGCGGACTCGACCCGCAGCTGGCGCGGCAGGTGGCCGACCAGCTGATGGCGCACGACGCGCTGGATGCCCACGCCCGCGACGAACTGGGCATCACCGAGACGTTGAAGGCGCGGCCGCTGCAGGCGGCCGGCGCCTCGGCGCTGAGTTTCGCGGTGGGTTCCGCGCTGCCGCTGCTGGTGGTGGCGCTGGCGCCGGCGGCGAGCTTGCTGTGGCTGGTGTTCGCCACTTCACTGGTGTTCCTCGCCGTGCTCGGCGCGGTGGCGGCGTGGGCCGGCGGTGCGAAGATGGGCGTCGGCGCCATGCGCATCACGTTCTGGGGCGCGCTGGCGATGGCGGTCACCACTGGCGTGGGCATGCTGTTCGGCACCGCCGCGTAGCGCGGCGGTTCGCAGCCTGGGAAAGATGGCGTTTCCCGCGCAGTGTTTCAGTTGCCCGGGTGGTAGACCCGCTCGGTGTGCCCCTTCAGTTGCTCCGGCCAGAAGTACACCGTACGCAGGTTGCCGGTGGTGTAGCGCTCGGCCTCGTCATTGAAATGCTTCGAGCCGGGGTGCCCGTTCTCGCCGCCGGCGGTAATCGCGCGGGCGCTCACCTTCGGGCCGAACTCCACCACCGCCACGAAGCTGTTGCCGCTGGTGCCGTAATACTTCTTCATGCCGGGCCAGCGGTGCGCGCCGAACGAGGCCAGCGAGCCCCAGCGCGAGGACACGAACGGCACCGGGATGCTCGGCCTGGCGTCGTCGAATTTCTGCACGATGGCGCCGTCGTTGCGCTGGTAGCGGTTGACCTCGCCCCATGGCACGCCCCAGCTGCCGAAATCCTGCTGCAGCCGGTCGGAGGCTTCGGCCAGCGTGTCCAGCCGAGCCCTGGCACCGGCGTCGCCGGCCATGTAGTCGTACACCGACTGGTCTTTGAATGCAGCCTCGGCGTGCAGCTTGTCCCACAGCATGTCGCCCCAGAACACCGCCAGCGTGGTTGGCATCGAGGCGATTCCCCAGCGGTAGTCCCAGCTGCGCAGCAGTGCGACCTGGCCGGCCAGGCGCGACTTCAGCGGATCGTGGTCGGGCAGCATGTCGTAGTCGTGCACCAGCACCGGCACCAGCCGCGAGAACGCGGGCAGGTAGGAGTCGAACGCGGCGCTGATCAGCGAGGTCTGGCTGAAGTCGCGCACGCGGTCCAGCACACGGGTGGCGTGGATGCCGCGCGGGTTTTCGCCGAAGCTGTCCATGTAGCGCGGGTAGTCCGCCTGCTTCGGACTGAACGCGCCGGCGGCGGAGTACGGCCAGTTGTTGGTGTTCATGATCCAGCCGTTCGACGGGTTGAGCAGGTGCGGCGCCTCGTCGAGCTCGTGCAGGCCCTGCCAGTCGGTGGCCGGGTTGCTGCCGTCGACCGGCTTGGTGTAGTCGAAGCGGTTGTCGCGCCTGGGGATGAACTGCGGGTGCAGGTACGCGATCTCGCCCTTGTCGTCGGCGAAGATGGTGTTGTTGGACGAGTTGGCCTTCAGCTCGGCCACCTTCAGGTAACTGGCGTAGTCGCTGGCCTTGGTGCGCAGCCAGCTCTGCTGCAGTGCCTCCATCGGCTTGTTCATCAGCGCGATGGCGATCCACTTGCCGTCGGCTTCGCGCACGATCGGGCCGTGGTGGGTGAAGTGCGCCTCGAAGTTGCGCGTGGCCATGCTGCCGTCCTTCGCGCGGTAGGCCACGCGGATCGTGCGCGTGGCGACCGGCCGCAGTTCCTTGCCGTAGCGGTAGAACAGCTGGCCGCCCTGGTGCACGATGGTTTCGGCGAACTCGTCGACCACGTCGGCGCCGGTGGAGGTGTGCATCCAGCCGATGTGGCGGTTGAAGCCCTGGTAGACGAAGAACTGGCCCCAGGTCACCGCGCCGTAGGCGTCCAGGCCTTCGTCGCTGCTCATCTGCAATTCGGAGCGGAAGAAGAACGAGGTGTGCGGGTTGATCCACAGCAGCGCGTGGCCGTCGGCGCTGAGCTTGGGTGCGATCGCGAAGCCATTCGAGCCGGTCGGCTCGACCCAGCTGGACGGCGTGTCGGCGTGCGCCAGCGCGGCGGGGTTGCGGCCGTAGAACGCTTCGAGCTGTTTCAACGAGACGCGCTCGATGTCGCCGCCGATGCTGCCCTCGCTGAAGCTGAGCGCCATCCATGGTTCGAAATGTTTGATGACGCGCGGATGCACGTCCGGGTGCGTGGCGAGGTACCAGTTGAGTCCGTCGGCCCAGCTGTTCATCAGCGCCTGCAGCCAGGCGGGACTCTTCGCGTACAGCGCCTTCAGCTCGACCGGGTCGATGAACAACTGCTGGCGCAGGTCGCTCCAGATCGCCGACTCCCCTTCGGCCTCGGCCAGCCGGCCCAGCGCGTTGAGATAGTTCGTCTCGACCCGGTTGAAGTCGTCCTCGGCCTGGGCGTAGGCCATACCGAACACCGCGTCGGCGTCGGTCCTGCCGTGCACGTGGGCGATACCCCAGTCGTCGCGGGTGATGGTGATCGCCTGCGCCTGGCGCTGCCAGCGGGTCCGTTCGGCGGGCGGGGCACTCTGTGCGTTGGCAAGCAGCCCGTACGCGAGCAGCGCGGTGGCCAGCAGCAGGCGCGGCAGGTGGCGCGAGTCCTTCGCAGTGTGCGTGGGCATTGGTCTGTCATTTCCCCTGGACGTGTTGGCGCAACATGTGCCGTGGAGTTGACCATCAACGGGCTACGCTTGCAAAACGATGCAGTAATGTGACGATTTGACGCATGCGCCGAAGGTCGCCTTGGCGGTTCGCGCCGACGTACCCAGAATGGGGCTCCGGACAGGGCCACGGTCTGGGCGACCTTTGCGGCTGCGGCCTGTTCGAGCCCCTTTGGAGAGTTGAAAAACCATGACGACACGAATTGCACATACCGGTCTGGCCGCACGCCGCATGTCGGCGGAGCAGGCGGCCGAGCTGATCCTGCCGGGCATGACGGTGGGCATGAGCGGCTTCACCGGGGCTGGCTATCCCAAGGCCGTGCCGCTGGCGCTGGCCACGCGGATCTCCACGGCGCACGAGCGCGGCGACAAGTTCGCGCTGCGCATCCTCACCGGGGCCTCGACCGCGCCGGAGCTGGACGGCGCGCTGGCGCGCGTGGGCGGCATCGACTTCCGCCTGCCGTACCAGTCCGACCCCGAGCTGCGCGCGCGCATCAATGCCGGCCAGATCGAGTACATGGACATCCACCTGGGTCAGGTGGCGCAGTACGCGTGGTGCGGTTTCCTCGGCAAGATCGACGTGGCACTGGTCGAGGTCGCCGGCATCCTGCCGGACGGCCGGCTGGTGCCGTCCACTTCGGTAGGCAACAACAAGACCTGGCTGGACCTGGCCGACAAGGTGATCCTGGAGGTGAACCGGCGCCAGCCCGAAGGGCTCGACGGCATGCACGACATCTACTACGGCACCGCGCTGCCGCCGCATCGCAAGCCGATCCCGCTGCTGCAGCCGGGCGACCGCATCGGCGAGCCGTACCTGCGCTGCGACCTGGACAAGGTGGTTGCGGTGGTGGAAACCGATGCGCCCGACCGGCTGGGCCGTTTCGCGCCGCCGGACGAGGCGTCGCGAAGCATCGCCGGACACCTGGTGGAGTTCTTCCGCCACGAGATCGCCGCCGGCAGGCTGGGCGAACAGCTGCTGCCGCTGCAGTCGGGCGTGGGCAACATCGCCAACGCGGTGCTGGGCGGCCTGCGCGAGGGCGGCTTCCGCGGTCTGACCGCGTTCACCGAGGTGATCCAGGACGGCATGCTGGAGCTGATCAGCGACGGCACCATCGCGATGGCCTCGGCCACCTCGCTGTCGCTGAGTCCCGAGGGCGTGGAGGAGTTCGTGCGCCACATCGACTTCTACCGCCAGCACATCGTGCTGCGTCCGCAGGAGATGTCCAACCACGCCGAGCTGGTGCGCCGGCTCGGCTGCATCGCGATGAACGGCATGGTCGAGGCCGACATCTACGGCAACATCAATTCCACCCACGTCGCCGGCAGCCGCATCATCAACGGCATCGGCGGCTCCGGCGATTTCGCCCGCAACGGTTTCCTGTCGTGCTTCATGAGTCCGAGCACAGCCAAGGGCGGCGCCATCTCGTCGCTGGTGCCGATGGTCAGCCACGTCGACCACACCGAGCACGACGTGGGCCTGGTGGTGACCGAGCAGGGCCTGGCCGACCTGCGCGGGCTGTCGCCGAAGCAGCGGGCGCGGGCGGTGATCGCGCAGTGCGCGCACCCGGACTACCGGCCGATGCTGCAGGACTACTTCGACCGCGCCTGCCGCGACAGCTACGGCAAGCACACGCCGCACCTGCTGAACGAGGCGCTGTCCTGGCACCAGCGTTACCTGGACAGCGGCAGCATGCGCTGACCTCGTCGATTGGCGGGCGGGCCGTTCGTCGTGTCCCAGTGAGCCGGTGCGCCGGCTCCGCTTTGCCCACCCGACGACGAGGTCACCCCCATGCAAGTCCAGCCCTACCTGTTCTTCGACGGCCATTGCGAAGAGGCCATTGCGTTCTACCGCCGGGCGATCGGCGCCGAGGTGGTCATGCTGATGCGCTACGGCGACGGCCCCGCAGGCTCCGCCCAGTGCCCGGACGGCACGCAGCTGCCGGCGGACAAGGTGATGCACGCCTGCCTGCAGATCGGCGCCAGCCAGGTGCTGGTCTCGGACGGCTACAGCGGCGGCGCGCCCGAGTTCGACGGGTTCTCGCTGGCGCTTTCGGCCGATGACGACGCCGCGGCGAAGCGCATGTTCGATGCGCTCGCCGATGAAGGCGAGGTGCAACAGCCGCTGATGGCGACCTTCTTCACCTCCAGCTTCGGCATGCTGGTCGACCGTTTCGGCGTGTCGTGGATGGTGATGGTGCCGAACACGCCGGCCGGCTGACGGCGCAACGACAACGGGATGGCCTGCCGCGGGCCCGCGCGAGGAACCTGCCACTGCGGCATGCGTCAGATGACCGGGCGCGCCGTAATATCGACGCATGCAGGTGGCCGAGATGGCAGAGGCGAAACCGACCGTCGGGAGTGCGCAGCGGCGCACGGCCTTCGTGCTGGCCGGCGGCGGCAGCCTCGGCGCGATCGAGGTGGGCATGCTGCAGGCCCTGCTCGACTGGGGTGAGACGCCGGCATTCCTGGTCGGCGCCTCGGCCGGCGCGATCAACGCGGCGTACTTCGCCGGCGACCCGACGAACACCGGTGCGCGCGAGCTGGAGCGGATCTGGTGCGCGCTGAAGCGCAGCGACGTGCTGCCGTTCAACCTGGGCAGCGTGTTCGGCCTGCTGCGCCGGCGCGACCATCTGGTGGATTCGTCCGGGCTGCGGCGCCTGCTCGAGCGCCACCTGCCTTACCGGCAGCTGGAAGACGCGGCGCTGCCGGTACACCTGGTGGCGTCGGACATGCTGAATGGCCAGGAGGTGTTGCTGTCCGCCGGTGCGGCGGTGGATGCCGTGCTGGCCAGTGCCGCGATTCCCGGCGTGTATCCGCCGGTGCGCATCGGCACGCGCTGGCTGGTCGATGGCGGGGTAACCAACAACACGCCGATCTCGGCCGCGGTCGGGCTTGGCGCCACGCGGGTGATCGTGCTGCCCACCGGGTTCGCCTGCGCATTGGAACGGGCGCCGCCGGGTGCGATCGCACGCGCCATGCATGCGCTCAGTCTGCTGGTGGCGCGGCAACTGGTGTATGACGCCGAGCGCTTTGCCGGTACCGCAGTGGAGCTGCGCATCGTGCCCAGCCTGTGTCCGCTCGACGTTTCACCGTACGACTACTCCGCGGCGGCCAGGTTGATTGCCCGCGCCCGCTCCGAGACCCGGCGCTGGCTTGAGCAGGGCGGGCTGGAGCAGGCCAGGATTCCGCCGCAGCTGCGCGAGCATCACGACTGAGAGGTTGTGATTTTTTCAACCTCTCAGGCCGGCCACGGCGAGGCCACGGCGAGGGCATGGATGCCCGAGTTGAGGCAACGCAGGAGCAGTTGCCCGATGCCCGAGTTGAGGCAACGCAGGGAGCGGTTGCCCGATGGCCGGACATGAAACAATCACGCCAGTGACTGTTTCATGTGCGCGAGTCCGGGCGTGTACCGGACTCGCGACTGAAGAAAACCACAGGATGTGGTTTTCTTCACAAGTGAGCCCCCGAGGGCCGGGCGCGGCGTACTGCGAAGTGCGCCGCGGCCGATCCGGCCCGCCGGTGCCGGTTCAGCCGGATGACGGCGTCGCGCGTACGCCCAGCCAACCCTTGATCGCGGCGATGGTCAGCGGGATCGCGCCGAAGATGATGAACACCAGGTCGCCAGGCAGGCGCATCCATTCGATCAGGTGCGAGCGCGGGCTGCCGATGTAGTCGAACGCGCGGGCGTGCCAGTAGCCGTGCTGGATCACGTCCCACACCTGCAGCACGCCGCTGGGGAACAGGCTGAACACCACCATCATGGCCAGGCCGATGTTGGTGCCCCAGAAGCCGGTCCGCACGTATTTCTCCATGCCGGCCCAGCGCTCGTCGCTGCTGGTCTGGCGCAGCGTGAACACCATCAGCGCCAGCGCCAGCATGCCGAACACGCCCATCATCGCGGCGTGGCCGTGGTTCGGCGTGAGCTGCGTGCCGACTTCGTAGTAGCTGACGATCGGCAGGTTGATCAGGAAGCCGAAGATACCGGCGCCGATGAAGTTCCACACGCCCACCGCGATCAGGAAGTAGAACGTCCAGCGGTGCGGCACCGCCACCGACTTGCCGCAGATGTCGCACTGGCCGCGGGTGGTGCGCACGAAGTCCCAGGCGTCCAGCGTGAGCAGGGTCAGCGGCACCACCTCCAGCACCGAGATCATCGCCGACATCGCCATGTTGACGCTGGTCTGCCCGGTGAAATACCAGTGGTGGCCGGTGCCGATCAGGCCGCCGAGGAAGTACAGGATGCCGTCCAGGTAGATCACCCGCAGCGCCACGTTGCGGCGAGTCAGCCCCAGTTGGTAGAAGGTCAGCGCCACTACGGTGGTGGCGAAGAACTCGAAGAAGCCCTCGACCCACAGGTGGATGATCCAGAAACGCCAGGTGTCGACCACGGTGTAGTTCGTCTTGGCGCCGAAGAACAGCGCGGGGATGTAGAACACCGGGATCGCCACCGTGGCGAACAGGAACATCTTCACCAGCGGCTTCGACTCCGGATTGGCCAGCGAACGCGTGCGCACCAGCAGCCACACCATGGCGAACCAGACCAGCAGGCCGACCACCAGCAGCAACTGCCAGAGGCGGCCCAGCTCCAGGAACTCCCAGCCCTGGTTGCCCAGCCAGAACCACCACTTGCCGAGCACCTGCGAAATGCCCAGCCACTCGCCGAGCAGGCTGCCGCCGATCACCACCACGAATGCGCCGAACAGCAGGTGCACCCACGGCGCGAACCAGCGCGGCTCGTCGCTGCGCAGCGTGCGGCCGAGGAACAGCGCAGCGGCCACGTAGGCGGTGGCGATCCAGAAGATCGCCGTCTGCAGGTGCCAGGTACGCATCAGGTTGCTGGGGAAGATCGTTTCCAGCTGGAAGCCGTAGAAGCTGCCCGGGTCGGCGCGGTAATGCGCCGCCGCGCCGCCGACCAGGGTCTGCATCAGGAACAGCAGCGCCACCACCATGAAGAACTTCACCAGTGCGCGCTGGCCGGGACCGGCCACGCCCGGCAGCAGGTGGGGGTGGATGTGCTGGCCGCGGCTGATCCAGCCGAGGTAGTCGAACTTGCCGAACATCAGCAGCACCACGGCGATGCCGGCCAGCAGCACGATCAGGCTGAGCGCGCTCCACAGCAGCGCCCCTGGCACCGGTGTGTTGCCGACGGCGGGGTCGTAGGGGAAGTTGTTGGTGTAGGAGTAGTTCTCGCCGGGGCGGTTCGCCACCGAGGCCCAGGCCGCCCAGGTCACGAACGCGGTGAACTGGTGCAGTTCGGTCGGGTCGGTGATCAGCCCGGCCTTGAGCCCGCCGTTGCGTTCCGGGTGCAGGAAGTAGTCGGTCCAGTGGGGAACCTGCTGATGGTACGCCGTCACCTCCGGTGCGGTCAGCTGCAGCGTGTCGCTGGCCGGATCGTAGCGATTGGTCTTCAGTTCCACCGCGGTCTCCGCGCGCACCGCCGCCTGCCGGGCCGGCGCCAGTTCGGCCAGCGGTTGGTGATACTGCTGCTGCGCGATGGCATCGGTAGCGTCCTCGCCGATGCGGTGCAGCGCCGCGGCCGAGTAGTCCGGACCGAGATAGGCCCCGTGGCCCCAGATGCTGCCGTTGTCCATCAGGCCGTATTTCAGGAAAACCGCCTGGCCGTCGCGAATGTCGTCGCCGCTGAACAACTGGTTGCCCTGCACGTCCACCACATGGGCAGGAATCGGTGGAGCATTGCGGTAGGCCAGCGTGGTGATCGCGAGCAGCCCGGCGAAGCCCAGCACCATCACGA
The DNA here is from genome assembly GCF_021545845.1 of Rhodanobacter thiooxydans. NCBI lineage: Bacteria > Pseudomonadati > Pseudomonadota > Gammaproteobacteria > Lysobacterales > Rhodanobacteraceae > Rhodanobacter > Rhodanobacter thiooxydans. The sequence goes on along the minus strand of NZ_CP088923.1, from coordinate 2,742,823 downwards.
TCAGCACCGTTCGCAGCCACCAGGGGGAGAGTTCCGGATCTTCCGCAGTCAATGGCTGGGCGGCGATGCTCATGGTGCTTCCTCTTCCGCGATGTGTGGGCGAGTATCGGGCGGTATCGGGGACGCAGTCGCCGCCCGTGCTGGAACCGGATCGTGTCTGCTGTGGATTCACTCAGGATGGCCGCGGCAAGCTTTTTCTTCTTTCCGTGCAGGACGTGTGAAGGCTGTGCCGCACTGGCATCGATCGGGGGATGGAGCCGGGTGTGAAGCGCCGCCATGGCCTTGCACGGCGCCGGCGGCGGCCACGGCTCCGACCGCGTACGCAAGGGGCGCCGCCACCAGGGTCATGCACCAGAGAGTTTCGGCATCACCGCGATGCCGGATGGCGGTCGGTATCGGAGCTTCTGCCTTCCGGGCCGGCCATCGACGCTGCAGTCCACTGCAGCACCATTGACGACCGAGGAAAAATCACATGCATACCCCTTTTGAGCGCACCGGCCCGTTGACCGAACTGGGCAGCTACCCGCAGTGGGCACAGGACATGGTGGCCGACTGCGAAAGCACCAAGCAGAGCGTGTTGGATCATGAGTTGTGGGCGATGATGCGGGAAGTTCGGCTTGGCCAGACCTCCACCGCCAGTTTCATGGTGGGGGTCTGGCCGTTCATTGAGCGCTTTCCGAGTTTCATGGCGTTGAATCTGCTGAAGACCCGATACGGACGCAGCCTTGGCGACGACATGGCACGCCGCTGGCTGGTGCGCAATATCCGGGTCGAACAGAATCATGCGGAATACTGGCTTGCCTGGGCAGAAGGCTCCGGCGTGCCTCGCGAGGAGGTGCTGAGTGCACGGCCCCCGCATGGCACGCAGACTCTGGCCAACTGGTGTGAGGAAATCAGCACCATCGGGACGCTGGCAGCGGGAATGATCGCCACCAACTATGCGATCGAAGGAGTGACCGGTGAATGGTCGCGGCCCATCTATGAAAGCACCGCTTACGCCGAGAGCTTTCCCCCCAGAACCAGGACCGGCAGCCTGCGTTGGCTTCAACTGCACGCGGCCTACGACGACATCCACCCGTGGGAGGCACTGGAGATAGTCTGCACACTGCTGGGCAGGACGCCGAAGATTGACGAGGTGACTCATCTGGGCGAGTGCGTCCGCAGAAGCTATACGAGTATGCGGATCGTTGGCGATCTCTGCATGCAGGCACGCAGCCCATCCACCTTGATGAAGGAAGTGGCTGCCTGACGGTCATCGGGACATGGGGCAAGGCGTTCCATTGACGGGTCAGGCATGAGATAACTTTGCGCATGCGCAAGGCATCCCCCATGTTGCAGCAACCTTTGTCACGACGCATGCTGCCGCTGGCCTATGCGCTGGTGGTGATGTTGGCCATGATCCTCGGGCTGACGTGGTTTGCCCTGCAGACCCAGGTCACTCTCGCTGGGTTTCTCAACAGCGAGAGTGTCTGGTCCAAAGCGCAGAAGCAGGCGGTCATTGCCCTGGATGGCTATGCGGTCACCGGCAATTCCGCCGATCTTGCCGGGTTCTGGCGGAATTACTCCACCCTCGACTCCGATCGGCTGGCGCGAGACGAGATTGCGTCGGGGTATTTCGACCAGGCAGTGGTGGACAGGGCGTTTGTCCATGGCAACGTCATGCCGACGGCGAAGCCTGGCATGATTTTCGTGCTGGAGCATTTTTCCAGAGCGCCTTATTTGCGTGATGCACTGGCGGCATGGCGCTCCAGCGACGTGGAGATTGCCCAACTTGCCGCCATTGCCAAGGAGCTGGAGCGCACATATGCCGCCGGGGCCATTTCGGTTCAACAGGCAGCCATCCAGCGTGGCCGCATTCATGCCCTGAACGATTCGATCGAGCCGAAGGCCAACCGATTTTCACTCGAAGTGGCCCATGGCACGACGTGGATGGGTCACATGCTGTTCATTGGCGTATTGAGCGCCGCCTGCATTGCCGTCCTGCTATGGCTGGATATGGCGCACCGCACTCTGGCCAGCATTCGCGGCAGCGAGGAGCGCTACCGCCTGCTGTTCGACAGCGCCGCCGATGCGATCGTGATGGTCGACGAGGCCAGCGGGCGGATCCTGGACGTCAACCGCACCGCTTCGGCGTGGACCGGACGCAGCGCGGGCGAACTGGTCGGTGACCGCTTCGTGCACCTGTTCATGCAATCCATGGCGGGGCAGAAAACCGGGCAGGCCGCTGCCAACGTGCTGCTCGGGGCCAAGGGCCGCACCCGTCCGGTGGAAACGCAGACCAGCCTGGTCAACTGGGGCAGCCAGCCGGTGCGCCAGGCGATCATCCGCGACATCTCCGAGCGGGTGGCGCTGGAGCGTGATCGGCGCATCGCCGCTGAGGCACTGGCCAGCATCGCCGAAGGCGTGCTCATCGCCGATGCCGCGCGGCAGGTGATTTCGGCCAATGCGGCGCATGCCGAGCTGACCGGTTTTACCGCCCAGGCGCTGCACGGCAAGCGCCTCGACGACACCCGCCGCCTGCCCGGCGGCCAGCCGCTGCCGCCGTCGATCTGGGACAGCGTGGCGGCCGGCCACAACTGGATGGGCGAGGTACTGAGCACGCGCAGCGACGGCAGCAGCTATCCCGAGCACCTCAGCCTCAGCGCGATCCGCGATGCCAATGACCAGGTGGTCTACTACGTCGCCGTACTCACCGACATCCACGAGGCGAAGGCGAACCAGCGCCGGCTGGAACAGATGGCGCGGCACGATCCGCTGACCGGCCTGGCCAACCGCGCGGAGTTCGAGCGGCACTGCGCCGAGGCGATCGCGGTGGCCGAACGCGAGCGGCTGGCGGTGGTGGTGCTGTTCATCGACCTGGATGCGTTCAAGATCGTCAACGACAGCTACAGCCATGCGATCGGCGACCGCCTGCTGGTCAAGGTGGCCGAACGGATCCGCCGGCAGCTGTCCGAAGGCGACGTGGCCGGGCGCATCGGCGGCGACGAGTTCACCGTGCTGATCCCGCGGCTGATCCTGCGCGAAGACGGCAGGACCATCGTCAGCCGGCTGCTCGCCACCTTGTCCGAGCCGTTCCTGGTGGACGACTACGAGATCGTGCTGAGCGCCAGCATCGGCGTGGCCGGCTATCCGCTGGACGGCGACAATGCGCTGGCGCTGATCGCGAACGCCGACGCGGCGATGTACGCGGCGAAAACCGAGGAACGCAATGCGTTCCGCTTCTACACGCCGATGATGCACGCCGACACCCGCCGGCGCCTGCAGCTGGCCGCCGAGTTGCGTCAGGCGCTGGCGCGCAACGAGTTCCAGCTGGTGTTCCAGCCCAGCGTCGAGCTGCGCAGCGGCCGCATCGTGGCGGTGGAGGCGCTGCTGCGCTGGCAGCATCCGGAGCGCGGTGAGGTGCTGCCGGCCGAGTTCATCCCGGTGGCAGAGAGCCTGGGCCTGATCCGCCGCATCGACGAATGGGTGATGCAGACCACCTGTGCGCAGATCCAGGCCTGGGACCTGGCCGGCGTACCGCCGATCCGCGTGGCGGTGAACATTTCGGCGCGTTGGTTCGGCCACCCGGCCTTCGTCGACGGGATCAGCCGCAACCTGCAGTCGCGGCGGCTGGCGCCCCGGCGCCTGCTGCTGGAGATCACCGAGAGCGCGATGCTGCGCCTGGGCGACGACATCGAGCGCACCATGCAGACCCTGGACACGCTTGGCATCGCGGTGGCCATCGACGATTTCGGCACCGGCTATTCCTCGATGGCCTACCTCAAGCTGCCGGCGGTGACCTGTCTGAAGATCGACCGCTCCTTCATCATCGGGTTGCCCGGCAACAGCAATGACGCGGCGATCGCCGGGGCGATCCTGGCGATGGCGAAGAGCCTCGGCCTGACCACCATCGCCGAGGGCATCGAGACCGAGGCGCAGCATGATTTCCTGCTGCGCAGCGGCTGCATCGAGGGGCAGGGTTACCTGTACTCCTACCCGCTGCCGCCCGAGGAGGTGCAGCACCTGCTGTGCCCGAGCCAGCCACCGGTGCCGACGCGGCTGAAGCTGGTGCCGCCCAAGCGCAGTTGATCGGTGCCCCTGCATGGCGCCGGCCCGGCTGCCTTGATGTGCATCAGGGCAGGCGGCGGCGCGGCGCAGGACACTGGCTGCAGTCCCGCCAGCCACGCATCTTCCTTCATGTCCAGCAGTCATTCAGTCCCCGACGGCAGCAAATTCACCAGCCCGCAGGGCACCCGCGCGGTAAAGGGCGGGCAGAAGCCCAATACGCACAGCCATGAGCCCGACGTCGGCCGCAAGCCGCCGTGGCTGCGCGTGAAGCTGCCCAGCGGCGCGCACTACGAAGAAGTGGCCGACATCGTGCGCACGCACCAGCTCAACACCGTGTGCGCCGAATCCAAGTGCCCCAATATCGCCGAGTGCTGGGGCCGCGGCACGGCCACGCTGATGCTGATGGGCTCGGTGTGCACGCGCGCGTGCAAGTTCTGCTCGGTCAGCACCGGCAACCCGCAGGGCTGGCTCGATCCGCTGGAGCCGCTGCAGGTGGCCGACGCGGTGGCGCTGATGGGGCTGAAGTACGTGGTGCTGACCTCGGTCGATCGCGACGACCTCGCCGACGGCGGTGCAGCGCACTACGCCGCCTGCGTGCGGGCGATCCACCAGCGCGCGCCGCAGGCGGCGGTGGAGGCGCTGACCCCGGACTTCGCCGGCAACCACGCCGCCGTGGTGACCGTGCTCGACGCCGGCCTGGTCACCTATGCGCAGAACATCGAGACGGTGGAGCGGCTGACCCATGCCGTGCGCGACCCGCGCGCCGGCTACGCGCAGACGCTCGGCGTGCTGGCCTTCGCCAAGCGGCACGCGCCGCAGACGTTGACCAAGACCAGCCTGATGCTGGGCCTGGGCGAGACCGACGCGGAGATCGAGCGCACGCTGGACGATATACGCGGCGCCAACGTCGACCTGGTTACGCTGGGTCAGTACATGCGGCCCAGCCCGCACCACCTGCCAGTGCAGCGTTTCGTCACGCCGGACGAATTCCGCCATTACCGGGAACTGGCGCTCGGCAAGGGTTTCGTGGAGGCGGTCGCCGGACCGCTGGTTCGTTCGAGTTATCGCGCCGAACGCGTACTGGAGCACAACAACCTGGGACTGTGACCTGGGCGCGACGGGCCGGTCCAATGCTTCGATGTCCACCGACATCAGGAGGTACTCATGTTTCCTTCCATTGCACATCGTCTCCCCCGCCGCTCGCTGGTCGGGCCGGATTCCGCCGGCGCCGTGGCTGCGTCTGGCCGCAGGCCGCCCACACTGGAAGCCGATGAATCGGCGCTGGCGTGGGAGCGGCGCATCGACGACGAGCTCGCCCAGAGCTTCCCGGCCAGCGACCCGCCGAGCTGGGTGCTGGGCACGGTGTCGACGCGGCATTGAGTTTTCACCTGATTCATCGAGGAGGATGGCATGGACACGACGATGTACCCGCAGTCGACCGCAGAACTGGCGCGCAAGCGGCGCGAACTGGCACCCGCGCCGCTGGACGCGTTCAAGGCGTTCAGCGCCGCGGTGTTCGCCGACGGCGCGCTGCCGGCCGTCACCAAGCAGCTGATCGCGGTGGCGGTGGCGCATGTCACCCAGTGCCCCTACTGCATCAAGGGACATACGGCCGGAGCCTTGAAGCAGGGCGCCAGCGAACAGCAGATCATGGAGGCCATCTGGGTGGCCGCCGAGATGCGCGCCGGTGGCGCCTACGCGCACTCGACGCTGGCGCTGGACGTGATGCAGCATGCGCACGACGCGCATGGGGCGGGCTGAAATGGCCGCGCGGTTCAGCACGGTATCGGACAACATCCTCGATGCGGTGGGCGACACGCCGCTGCTGGAGATCGAGGGCGTCTACGCCAAGATCGAGTTCCTCAATCCCTCGGGCTCGATCAAGGCGCGCATCGCCAAGTACATGGTCGAGCGGGCGGAGCGGGAAGGTTTGCTCAAGCCCGGCGACACCATCGTCGAGGCGACCAGCGGCAACACCGGCAACGCGCTGTCGATGGTGGCGGCGGTGAAGGGCTACCGCATGCTGGTGGTGATGCCCGAGGGCATGTCCAGCGAGCGCGTGGCGATCTCGCGGGCGTACGGCGCCGACGTGCTGTTCTGCGGCAACTTCCATGTCAACGAGGCGCTGGTGCGCGCGCGTGAACTCGGCCAGCAGCCCGGCTACTTCGCGCCGAGCCAGTTCGAGTCGGAGTGGAACGTGGAGGAGAACCGGCTGATCCTCGGTCCGGAAATCCTCGCCCAGCTGCCGGCAGGTCGCGTGCCCGACGCGCTGGTGCTGGGCGTGGGCACCGGCGGCACGCTGATCGGCGTGGGCCAGGCATTCCGCGCGGCCAACCCGGCCGTGCGGCTGTTTGCGATGGAGCCGTCCGAATCCTGCACGATCCTGTGCGGCGAGATCGCCGCGCATACCATCGAGGGTATTTCCGACGGCTTCGTGCCGGGCATCTTCCAGCGCCATGCCGGACTGGTGAACGAGGTGCTGAGCGTGTTCAGCGCCGATGCGGTGAGCGAGATGAAGCGGCTGGCGCGCAGCTACGGACTGTTCTGCGGTCCGAGTTCCGGCGCGCACCTGCTGGCGGCCAAGCGCATCCGGCAGAACTTCCCGGAGCTCAAGACCGTGGTGACGGTGTTCTGCGACGAAGGCGAGAAATACCTGCACGAGTACTTCATGCAGCCGGTCGCCGTCGACGTGGACGCCACGCACTTCCGCTGAAGCGACGGAGGAGCGCACCCTGTGCGCGATGCTTTTCCCCACCGTGACGAAGAGCATCGCGCACAGGGTGCGCTCCTACAACATGCCTACAGCGGCGCGCAGTGGCGGTTCAGCCATTCCAGGTCGGCGTCGTCCAGCAGCGGGCTGAGTGCGGCGCGCACGCTGGCGTGGTAGTCGTCCAGCCAGGCGCGTTCCTCCGGGTTGAGCAGGCTCGGTTCCAGCGCGCGGCGGTCGAACGGACACATGGTCAGCGTCTCGAAGGCGAGGAATTCGCCGAATTCGGTGCGGTCGGCCTCGACCACCACCGCCAGGTTCTCGTGGCGGATGCCGTGCCGGCCGGGCTTGTACAGACCCGGCTCGATCGAGTTGATCATGCCCGGCTCCAGCGCCACCAGCGCGCCGCCGGCGACCGGCGGGCGGATCGACTGCGGCCCTTCGTGCACGTTGAGGAAGTAGCCCACGCCGTGGCCGGTGCCATGGCCGTAATCCATGCCCGAGGCCCACAGCGGCGCGCGCGCCAGTGCATCCAGCTGCGGGCCGCTGGCGCCCCTGGGGAAGCGCGCGCGCGACAACCCGATCATGCCCTTCAGCACCAGGGTGGCGTCGCGGCGCTGTTCCGGCGTGGTCTCGCCCAGCGCCAGCACGCGCGTGATGTCGGTGGTGCCGCCCAGGTACTGGCCGCCGGAGTCGACCAGCAGCAGACCCCTGGCCTGCAGCGTGGCGTGTGATTCGGGCGTGGCGCGGTAGTGCGGCAGCGCGCCGTTGGCCTGGTAGCCGGCGATGGTGGCGAAACTCTCGCCGACCCAGCCGGGCTGGGCCGAGCGTTCCTCGTGGAGCAGGGTGTCGACGTCCAGCTCGGTCACCGTCATGCCGGCGGCGAGGCGCTGCTCCAGCCGGCGGAACGCGCGCACCAGGGCGGCGCCGTCGCGGCGCATCACGTCGCGGATGTGCTCCAGCTCGGCGGCGCTCTTGACCGCCTTGAACGCGGTGCTCGGGTTGGCCGCCTCGATCCGGGTCACTTCTGGCGGGATTGCCGCGGCGATCGCGCTGACCACCCGGCCGTCGTCCAGCAGCAGGCGGTTGTCCACACCCAGTTCCTCAAGCGTCGAGGTGATCGAGGCGTAGTCGGCGATGGCGATGCCGTCAGCGGCCAGCTTCGCCACCAGCGCGTCGCCGAGCTTGGCGCGGCTCACGAACAGCGTGGCGCGGCCATCGACCTGCACCAGCAGGTGGGCCAGGAACACCGGATTGCACTCGACGTCGCTGCCGCGCAGGTTGGTCAGCCAGGCGATGTCGTCCAGGCTGGACAGCAGGTGGTGGGTGGCGCCGAGCTTGTGCATCGCCTTGCGCAGGCGGGCGAGCTTGTCGGCGCGCGGGATGCAGGCCCAGACCAGCTCGTGCTCGACCACCGGCGCCTGCGGCAGCGCCGGGCGGTCCGTCCAGACCGTGCCGGGCAGGTCCAGGTCGGTGCGCACCGAGGCGCCGGTGTCGGCCAACCGGCGTTCGATCTGGTTGCGGGTAGCCACCGCCACGCTGTCGCCGGCCACGGCCAGCACGTCGCCGTCGTGCAGATGCTGCTGCAGCCATTCGAGGTGTTCAGGCGTGTGCGGCACGCGCAGCTTCATCAAGCTGATGCCGCTGCCGGCCAGTTGCTGCTCGGCCTGCGAGAAATAGCGCGAGTCGGTCCACAACCAGGCCTGCTCGCGGCCGACGACCAGGGTGCCGGCCGAACCGGTGAAACCGGACAGCCATTCGCGCGCGGCCCAGTGGGCGGGCAGGTATTCGGACAGGTGCGGATCGGCGCTGGGAACGAGTACGGCGGCGATGCCGTGCTGCTGCATGGCCGCGCGCAGGGCGGCGAGGCGGGCGGGGACGGGGTTGTTCATCCGGCCATGCTAGCAGGCGCTGTGCGGCCGTTTCATCCATTGCAAGGGCGTCGGAAATGAACCGATCGCGACGAATTCCGTTGCGCCATCTCGCAGTGCGACGCTTCTGCGGCTAAAATGCCAATTTCCAGCACGGCTGCTTTCCATGACCCCCCTGATTTTCGTCACCGGCGGTGTGGTGTCCTCGCTTGGCAAGGGCATTGCTGCGGCGTCGCTCGCTTCCATTCTCGAAGCACGCGGCCTTTCGGTCACCATGATGAAGCTCGATCCCTACATCAACGTGGATCCGGGCACGATGAGTCCGTTCCAGCACGGCGAGGTCTACGTGACCGACGACGGCGCCGAGACCGACCTCGACCTCGGCCACTACGAGCGCTTCGTGCGCACCCGCCTGACCGGCAAGAACTCGATCACCACCGGCAAGATTTACGAGAGCGTGATCCGCAAGGAGCGCCGCGGCGACTATCTCGGCGCCACCGTGCAGGTGATCCCGCATATCACCGACGAGATCAAGCACTGCATCCACGAGGCCACCCGCGGCTTCGACGTGGCGCTGGTGGAGATCGGCGGCACGGTGGGCGATATCGAGTCGCTGCCGTTCCTGGAGGCGATCCGCCAGCTGCGCATCGAGCATGGCCCGGAGAAGGTGGTGTTCATGCACCTCACCCTGGTGCCGTACATCAAGGCCGCCGGCGAGATCAAGACCAAGCCCACCCAGCACTCGGTGAAGGAACTGCGCTCGATCGGCATCCAGCCGGACGTCCTGCTGTGCCGCTGCGAGCAGCCGCTGCCCGAGAGCGAGCGGCGCAAGATCGCGCTGTTCACCAACGTGCCGGAAAACGCGGTGATCAGCGCCACCGACGTGGACATCATCTACAAGCAGCCGTTGTACCTGCACCAGCAGGGGCTGGACGACATCGTGGTGAAGAGGCTCGGCCTGGACGCCAAGCCGGCGGACCTGTCCGAATGGCAGCGCACGGTCGATGCGGTGGAGCATCCGAAGAGCGAGGTCACCATCGCCATTGTCGGCAAGTACGTCGAGCACAAGGACGCCTACAAGTCGCTGGGCGAGGCGCTGCGCCACGGCGGCATCAAGCAGCTGACGCGGGTGAACCTGGACTGGGTCGACTCCGAGCAGGTGGAGGCCGAAGGCGCCGCGAAGGTGCTCGGCAAGGCCGATGCGATCCTGGTGCCCGGTGGTTTCGGCAAGCGCGGCTTCGAGGGCAAGGTGCTGGCGGCAAAGTACGCCCGTGAGCGCGGCGTGCCGTACTTCGGCATCTGCTACGGCATGCACGCGGCGGTGGTGGATTTCGCCCGCCACGTCGCCGGTCTGGAAGACGCCGACTCCAGCGAGAACGACCGCAACACGTCGAACCCGGTGATCGCGCTGATCACCGAATGGACCACCGCGAGCGGCGAAGTCGAGCAGCGCAGCGACCGTTCCGACCTCGGCGGCACCATGCGCCTGGGCGCGCAGGAATGCCGCCTCAAGGCCGGCACGCTGGCGCGCGAGCTGTACGGCCAGGACGTGGTGCGCGAGCGCCATCGCCACCGCTACGAGTTCAACAACCGCTATCGCCAGAGCTTCGAGGACCTGGGCCTGGTGATCTCCGGCAAGTCGATGGACGACCTGCTGGTGGAGATCGTCGAGTTGCCGCAACAGCAGCACCCGTGGTTCCTCGGCTGCCAGGCGCACCCGGAGTTCACCTCCACCCCGCGCGACGGCCACCCCTTGTTCATCGGCTTCGTGCGTGCCGCGCGCGAATACAAGGCCGTGCGCGAGGGCGAGAAGCTGGCCAGAGAGCACGTGGCATGAAGGCTATTCACCTCCCTGTAACTGGGTCCCGGCCAATCCATGGCCGGGATGACGGGCCGACGACGTCGCTGCAGCCACGAGGGCTGCAGCGATGAAACTTTGCAACTTCGAGGTTGGCCTGGACCAGCCGCTGTTCCTGATTGCCGGCCCCTGCGTGGTGGAGTCCGAGCAGTTGCAGCTGGACACCGCCGGCACGCTGAAGGAAATCACCGCGCGACTCGGCGTGAACTTCATCTTCAAGTCGAGCTTCGACAAGGCCAACCGTTCCTCCGGCGACAGCTTCCGTGGTCCGGGTATGGAGGAGGGCCTGCGCATCCTGGGCGAGGTGAAGCGGCAGATCGGCGTGCCGGTGCTCACCGACGTGCACGAGTACACCCCGATGGACGAAGTGGCATCGGTGGTCGACGTGCTGCAGACGCCGGCCTTCCTGTGCCGGCAGACCGACTTCATCCAGAAGGTGGCGCGCGCCGGCAAGCCGGTGAACATCAAGAAGGGCCAGTTCCTGGCGCCGTGGGACATGAGGCACGTGGTGGCCAAGGCCAAGGCCGTCGGCAACGACCACATCATGGTCTGCGAACGCGGCGCCAGCTTCGGCTACAACAATCTCGTCTCGGACATGCGCTCGCTCAGCGTGATGCGCGAAACCGGCTGCCCAGTGGTGTTCGACGCCACCCACTCGGTGCAGCTGCCGGGCGGCCAGGGTGCCAGCTCCGGCGGCCAGCGCGAGTTCGTGCCGGTACTGGCGCGTGCGGCGGTCGCGGTCGGCGTGGCCGGCCTGTTCGCCGAGACCCATCCCGATCCCAGCAAGGCATTGTCCGACGGCCCGAACGCGTGGCCGCTGGACAAAATGGAGGCGCTGCTGGAGACCCTGCTGGAGCTGGACGCCGTGACCAAGCGGCACCGCTTCCTCGAACAAGACGTGTAGGAGATTCTATGTTGTTAGTCAAGCCATCTGATGCGCCTTGGCGCGGTAGTTGGACTGGTTTTTGAGCAGCGCGAAGGCGATACGTGCGAGTTTGCGTCCGAGCGCGACCAGCGCCTGGATGCGGGTCAAGCCACGTGCCATGGCACGCTCGTAGAAGGGTTTCCAGGTGGACGATCGACAAGCGGTCATGGCGGCCATGTAAAGCAACCGGCGCAGTTCCGGGTCCCCTTTCTTGGTCAGCTTGCGTCGTCCGCTGAAGGTGCCTGACTCGCGGACACGGACGTCCATGCCGATGAAGGCGATGTAGGCATCGGCGCTCTTGAAGGCGCCGCGGTGGAAGATCAGGGTCAGGGCGGCGGCGGTGACGGGGCCGATCCCCTCGATCCCCTCACAGCGTCGTGCGTCGGCGTTCCAGCCTTGATGCAGCAGTGCCTTCTGCACGCGTTGGTCGATGAGGTGCTGCAGGTGGGCCATCTTGGCCAGCATGGCGCGCGTGGAGGTCTTTAGCTCCGGCAGGCATTGCAGGCTCTGACGCAAGGTCGTTTGTGCCTGAACCAGCACGGCGCGACGGCGCAGTAGACGCTGGACCGTGGCATAGCCCGCTGGCGGCGGGGTCCACGCCCGCAGATCGCTCTTTTCATGCGTGAGGTAGCGCAATAGCAAGGCGGCGTCCGACGCATCGGTCTTGGCTCGTCCGCCGATGCTTTCGCGGTAGCGCTTCAGCCGCAGGCCATCAATCACGTAGATCGAATGCCCCAACGCGTGAGCCCGCTCGACCAGCAGGACGTGAAAGACGTTGGTCGCTTCCACCGCCAGGCACACGGGGCCGGCCAGCGTCTTGAGGTAGCGGTCGATCGCCTTGCGTTCATTGCTCAACTTCACCACATCCGACGACCAGGACTGGCGAATCACCAGCTCCGCCTTGGCCACATCGGCGCCAATCAATCGAGCTTCAACATGCATTGCCATGAGGGGTTCTCCCGGGTAGCTTTCAGGGCGCTTGCCGGGAACTCACCTGCGCTGGCTTGCCACAAATCGTCGGTCCCAAAGGCCGATAGATTCCTTATTGGCGCTGGTGGTGAGGGGCGGGACGAAGTCTCCTACCGTCTGTGCCTTTGGCCAGATGCGAACCTGGTCCCTCCACCCCGGCAAGCTCTTTCTCGCTTGCCGGGACCAAACATACAAGCGCACCCTGTGCGCGATGCTCTTCGTCGCGTGACGAAAAGCTCGCGCACAAGGTGCGCTCCTACAACAACACGATTTCGTTGAACATTCCCACGCACTGGACCGACATGACCACCACGATCACCCGCATCCACGCCCGTGAAATCCTCGACTCGCGCGGCAACCCCACGCTGGAGGCCGAAATCACCCTGGCCGGCGGCGGCTTCGGCCGCGCCGCGGTGCCCAGCGGCGCCTCTACCGGGTCGCGCGAGGCGGTCGAGCTGCGCGACGGCGACAAGTCGCGCTACGGCGGCAAGGGCGTGAAGAAGGCGGTGGCCAACGTCAACGGCGCCATCGCCAGCGCGCTGAAGGGTTTCGATGCGGCCAACCAGGGCGGCCTGGACGCCACGCTGATCAACCTCGACGGCACGCCGAACAAGGGCAAGCTGGGCGCCAATGCGCTGCTCGGCGTGTCGATGGCGGCCGCCCATGCGGTGGCCGCCCAGCGCAAGCAGGCGCTGTGGCAGTACCTGGCGGAGATCAACGGCACCACCGGCAAGCCCGGCGCGCTGCCGGTGCCGATGATGAACATCATCAATGGCGGCGCGCACGCCGACAACAACGTCGACGTGCAGGAGTTCATGGTGCTGCCGGTGGGCATGCCGAGCTTCGCCGAGGCGCTGCGTGCCGGCGCGGAGATCTTCCATGCACTGAAGAGCGTGCTGCACGGCCGCGGCCTTGCCACCGCGGTGGGCGACGAAGGCGGCTTCGCGCCGAACCTGCGTTCCAACGTCGAGGCGATCGACACCATTCTCGAAGCCATCCACAAGACCGGCTACAAGGTCGGCAGCGAGATCCTGCTCGGCCTCGACGCGGCCAGCTCGGAGTTCTACAGGAACGGCAAGTACGACCTCGCCGGCGAAGGCAAGCAGTACAGCTCGGCCGAGTTCGTCGACCTGCTGGCCGGCTGGGCGAAGCAGTACCCCATCGTCACCATCGAAGACGGCATGGCCGAAGGCGACTGGGACGGCTGGAAGCTGCTCACCGATGCGATCGGCGACCGCGTGCAGGTGGTCGGCGACGACCTGTTCGTGACCAACCCGGTGATCTTCCGCGAAGGCATCGAGAAGAAGATCGCCAACGCGATCCTGATCAAGGTGAACCAGATCGGCACGCTGTCCGAGACGCTGGAAGCGATCGCGATGGCCGATGCGGCGAAGTACGCGGCGGTGATCTCGCACCGCTCCGGCGAAACCGAGGACACCACCATCGCCGACATCGCGGTGGCCACCACCGCGACCCAGATCAAGACCGGCTCGCTGTGCCGCAGCGACCGCGTGGCGAAGTACAACCAGCTGTTGCGCATCGAGGAGGCGCTGGGCTCGGCCGCGCGCTACGCCGGTCGCGAGGCGTTCCCGAACCTGACCCGACTGCCCGGCTGAACGGCCGCCCATGCTGCGCTGGGTCGCCCTGGTTCTGCTCCTGCTGCTGATCGGCCTGCAGCTGAAGCTGTGGACCGGCAGTGGCAGCATGCATGAGGTGGACGCCTTGCGCGTGGCGGTGAAGAAGCAGGCCGACGAGAACACGAAGCTGCTGCAGCGCAACCAGGCGGTCGGTGCCGACGTGCTGGACCTGAAGCACGGCGACCAGGCGGTCGAGGCGCGTGCACGCACCGAGCTGGGTCTGATCAAGCCGGGCGAGGTGTTCTACCAGGTGGTCGAGCAGCCGGCCCGCGCCGGCAGTGCGTTGCCGCCACCGCCGCCCGCCAAGCCTGCCGGGTCGCCATGAGCGCGCCGACGCTGTGGTGCGTGGTGCCCGCCGCGGGGCGTGGCACACGGGTCGGCGGTGACTGCCCGAAGCAATACCTGCCGCTGGCTGGGCGGCCGCTGATCGCGCACACGCTGGAACGGCTCGCCGCGCATCCGTGGATCGGCGGCCTGCTGGTGACGCTGGCCGCCAGTGATGCACGGTGGCCCGGCGTCGATTGCCTCAACGGCAAGCCGGTGCTGACCGCGGTCGGCGGCGTCGAGCGCAGCGATTCGGTACTGGCCGGGATCGACGCGCTGCCGGTGTCGGTGGGCGCGGACGACTTCGTGCTGGTGCACGATGCCGCGCGGCCCTGCGTGCGGCTGGCCGACATCGGCAAGCTGATCGAGCTGGCCGGCGCCGGTGACGGCGGACTGCTCGGTGCGCCGCTGCGCGACACGCTGAAGCGGGCGGATGCGGCCGGGCGCAGCGCGCTGACCGAGCCGCGCGAGCTGCGTTGGCGTGCCTTCACGCCGCAGATGTTCCGCCGTGGTCAACTGGCGACGGCGTTGCGCGAGGCGGCACGGCGCGGCGTGAACGTCAGCGACGAGGCGATGGCGATGGAGCAGGCCGGCTTCGCGCCGCGGCTGGTCGAAGGCGCTGAGGACAACATCAAGGTGACCACGGCGGCGGATTTCGCGCTGGCCGAGTTCATGCTTTCCAGGACGACGTAATGCGTATAGGACAGGGTTTCGACGTACATGCATTCGGCGAGGGCGACCACGTCACCCTCGGCGGCGTGCGCGTGCCGTATCGCCGCGGCGTGGTGGCGCACTCGGACGGCGACGTGGTGATCCACGCGCTGTGCGACGCGATTTTCGGCGCGCTCGCGCTGGGCGACATCGGCCAGCACTTCCCGCCCACCGACGAGCGCTGGCGCGATGCCGACAGCCGCCAGTTCCTGCGCCACGCGGCGATGCTGATGGCGCAGCACGGCTACACGCTGGGCAACGCCGATGTCACCGTGATCGGCGAAGCGCCGAAGGTCGGGCCGCACGCGCAGGCGATGCGCGGGAACCTCGCCGCCGACCTGGGCTGCGAAGTCGGTCGCATCAGCGTGAAAGCCACCACCACGGAAAATCTCGGCTTCTGCGGCCGCGGCGAGGGTATTGCCGCGCAGGCATGCGTCCTGTTGGAGCGCTCGTGATCGAGCTGGAAGCCCGCAGCGCCGCAAGCCGGCTGCACGACCAGCTCGAAACCATCGTCGACCTGCTGCACCGGCATGAGGAGGACGGCCGCCTGCCGGCCGAGGTGCTGGCGGATCTACGCCAGCAGCTGGACGAGCTGCACCCGGCCGACATCGCCTTCATCCTCGAATCGCTGCCGCTGGACGATCGCCTGGCGGTCTGGCAGCTGGTCAAGGCCGACCGCGACGGCGAGATCCTGCTGGAAGTCTCCGACGCGGTGCGCGAATCGCTGATCGCGGACATGGACCGCCATGAGATCCTCGCCGCGGTCGAGCCGCTGGACGCGGACGAGCTGGCCGACCTGGTCGAGGACCTGCCCACCGCGGTGCTGCCTGAGCTGATGGCCAGCCTGGACACGCAGCAGCGCGAGCAGGTGCAGTCGGCGCTGTCCTACGAGGAGGACCAGGTCGGCGCACTGATGGATTTCGAGATGGTCACCATCCGCGAGGACGTCAGCCTGGAGGTGGTGCTGCGCTACCTGCGCCGCTTCGACGAGCTGCCCGCGCAGACCGACAAGCTGTTCGTGATCAACCACGGCAACCTGCTCACCGGCGTGCTGCCGCTGCACTGGCTGCTGGTCAATCCGCCGGAGAAGATGGTCAGCGCGGTGATGGCGCCGGACGTCAACACCTTCCACCCCACCGACGACGCCTACGACGTGGCGCAGGCGTTCGAACGCTACGACCTGGTGACCGCGCCGGTGGTCGACGAGCGTGGCCACCTGATTGGCCGCATCACCATCGACGCGATGGTCGACGTGATCCGCGAGGAAGGCGAGAGCGAGGCACTCAGCCGCGGCGGCCTGCGCGAGGAGGAGGACATCTTCGCCTCGGTGTGGGCTTCGCTGAAGAACCGCTGGGCCTGGCTGGCGATCAACCTGGTCACCGCCTTCATCGCCTCGCGCGTGATCGGCTTGTTCGAGGGCTCGATCGAGCGGCTGGTGGCGCTGGCCGCGCTGATGCCGATCGTGGCCGGCATTGGCGGCAACTCCGGCAACCAGACCACCACCATGATCGTGCGCGCGCTGGCACTGAACCAGATCACCGCCGAAAGCGCCAAGCGGCTGTGGCGCAAGGAGCTGACCGTGTCGCTGCTGAACGGGCTGGTCTGGGGCGGGGTGATCGGTGTTGTCGCGTGGCTGCTGTACGACAGTGTCTCGCTGGGCCTGGTGATGACCGCGGCGATGACGCTGAACTTGCTGCTGGCGGCGTTCGTCGGCGTCGGTATCCCGGTGCTGATGACGAAGTTCGGCCGTGACCCGGCGCTGGGTTCCAGTGTGCTGATCACCGCGATGACCGACAGCGGCGGCTTCTTCATTTTCCTGGGGCTGGCGACGGTGTTCCTGATGTAACCACTACCTGCCGGACCTGGTTCCAGGTTGTCGAACCCCAAGCTGGCGGGGCGTCATTCCCGCGGCGCTCAACAGCCGAAGGGCTGGTCAAGCGGGAATCCATCCTGCTCTTCAGTCACGCGTCAAAATGGATTCCCGCTTGCGCGGGAATGACGCCCTAAGAAACTATTTTCCTCATGCAAGAACTTCCCTACGCCCACGGCACTCCGCCTCTTGCCGCCCGGCTGCGCAGCATGCCGGAGGATTTTCAGGTCGAGGAGATCCTTGGCTACGACGCCGACGGCAGCGGTGAACACGCCCTGCTGTGGGTGGAGAAGCGCGGCGCGAACACCGACTGGGTGGCGCGCGAGCTGGCGAAGTTCGCTGGCGTGCCGCCGGTCGCGGTGGGCTACGCGGGGCTGAAGGACCGCCACGCGGTCACCCGCCAGATGTTCTCGGTGCAGCTGGCGGGCAAGCCCGATCCGGACTGGTCGGCTTTCCCGCATGCCGACGTGAAGGTGCTGGCGGCGACGCGGCATGCACGCAAGCTGAAGCGCGGCGCCTTGCGCGGCAATCGCTTCGTGCTGGTGCTGCGCGAAGTGGCCGGCGACCGCGCCGCAGCGGAACAGGTGCTGACGCAGATCGCCGCGCGCGGCGTGCCCAACTATTTCGGCGAGCAGCGCTTTGGCCGCGAGGGCGGTAACGTGGCGCAGGCGCGGGCGATGTTCGGGGGGCGCCGGGTGGACCGCGACCAGCGTTCGTTTCTGCTGTCGGCCGCCCGTTCGCACATCTTCAACGCCGTGCTGGCGGCGCGGGTCGGGCGTGTCGCCTGGGACACGCCACTGGATGGCGAGATCTGGTCGCTGGCCGGCTCGCGCTCCTGGTTCGGCCCGGAACCGTTCACCGACGTGCTGGCCGAACGGCTGGCGCGCGCCGACATCCATCCGTCCGGCCCGTTGTGGGGGCAGGGCGAGCCGCCCGCCACCGGCGAGGCCGGCGCGCTCGAGCGCGAAGTCGCTGCGGCGAACGACGACCTGGCCGCCGGTCTCGCTGCGGCGCGGATGGAGCAGGAGCGCCGCCCGCTGCGTCTGCTGCCGAAAGACCTGCACTGGCGCTGGCTGGACGACGACGCGCTGGAACTGTCGTTCGAGCTGCCAGCCGGCACGTACGCCACGGTGGTGGTGCGCGAGCTGGCCTCGACACTGTAGGAACCTTGAAAACCCTCTTTTGTTCGTCATCCCGGCGCAAGCCGGGATCCAGCGCCATTGCTTTCGAAGGGTTTGAAAGGCATTGGATGACCAGACGTTCGTCTGTTGAAAACCCTGCTTACGCAGGAATGACGGGTTATCCGAGGCTTCCAGCTAGCTCTTGAGCAGGACGATGACCGCGCCGGTGCCGCCCTGCGCCGGCCGCGCGGAAGCGAAGGCGATCACGTCGTCGCGCCGGCGCAGCAGGCGGTCGGTGAGGCCTTTCAGTACCGGTCCGGCGGCTTTCGAGCGCAGGCCCTTGCCGTGCACGATGCGCACGCAGCGCAGGCCGTGTTGTTTCGCCTCCGCCAGGAAGGCGGCGATGCTGGCCTGCGCGGCGGCGGCGTTCATCTGGTGCAGGTCGAGGTCGTCCTGCACGCTGAACTGGCCGCGCTTGAGTTGGCGCAGCAGTTTCGGCGGATAGCCATCGCGCAGGTAGGCCAGTTCCTCGCCCACTTCGAGCAGGGCCGGGTCGAACGCCATGTCCAGCAGTTCTCCCGGCACTGCCGCTTCGTCCGCCTCCAGCATGCGCGGATGCGGCGCGGGCTTCGGGGCCGCCGGAGGCGCTGGCGCCGAGACCAGCGGGCGCACGTCGCCGATCGCCTCGCGGAACAGGCGGCTGTCGTCGTCGTTGACTGGCGCAGGTGTGCGGCGCTTCATGCCTGCATGCTAAGTCAAAGTGCGTGCGTGGCGGGAAAGCGGATACGCGCGATGTGAAACCCGCGCCGCGCTCCGGTAAACTCGACAATTGTGGCGCGCACTGTGGGGTCATGGAAGCGTGTCCGCAATCAGCTTTCGACGGAGCATCATGCGAGTTTTGGTCAGCAACGACGATGGCGTGGATGCAACTGGCATCCGCGTGCTTGCCGAGCGCCTCGGCGAAGTGGCCCAGGTGACGGTGGTGGCGCCCGACCGCGACCGCTCCGGCGCCAGCAATTCGCTGACCCTCGATGCGCCGCTGCGCGTGCTGCCGATGGCCAACGGCTACTACCGGGTGGCCGGCACGCCGACCGATTGCGTGCACCTGGCGTTGTCCGGCCTGCTGGACGAAGAGCCCGACATGGTCGTCTCCGGCATCAACAATTCGGCCAACCTGGGCGACGACGTGATCTATTCCGGCACGGTATCGGCGGCGATGGAAGGACGCTTCCTGGGCCTGCCGGCGATTGCGGTGTCGCTGGTCAGCCATGACCACAAGGGCGAGCACTACGACTCGGCGGCGAAGGCGGTGTTGCTGCTGATGCAGCGGCTGCTGGTCGATCCGCTGCCGGCCGACACCATCCTCAACGTCAACGTGCCGGACCGGCCGTGGGCGGAAATCAAAGGCTTCGAGGTGACCCGGCTCGGCCGCCGCCATCGTGCGGCGCCGTGCATCGCGCAGACCGATCCGCGCGGGCGACCGATCTGGTGGATCGGTCCGGCCGGCGAGGTGGACGATGCCGGCCCCGGCACCGATTTCAATGCGGTGCGGCGCGGCTTCGTTTCCGTCACGCCGATCCATGTCGACCTGACCCGCTTCCAGGCGCTGGAAAAAGTCAGCAGCTGGATGCAGCCGCTGGGCGCCGCCATGGCGGCAGGCCGCGCCAGCGACGATGAGGCGGCCTGAGCCATGACCACGTATCCATTGTCCGCCGCGGACCTGAAGGGCGAGGGGATGACCTCGCAACGCGCACGCGATCGCCTGGTGGCGGTGCTGAAGGACAGCGGCATCCGCGATCCGCGGGTGATCGAGGTGATCCGCAACCTGCCGCGCCATCACTTCATCGACCAGGCGCTGCATGCGCACGCCTACGAGAACGACGCGCTGCCGATCGGCCACGGCCAGACCATCTCGCAGCCGTGGGTGGTGGCGCGCATGACCGAGGCGCTGCTGGAGTTCGGCGTGCCGCAGAAGGTGCTGGAGATCGGCACCGGCTCCGGCTACCAGGCGGCGGTGCTGGCGGCGCTGGTGCCGCAGGTGTTCACGGTGGAGCGGATCGAGGCCCTGTTGCGCCAGGCGCGCCGGCGCTTCCGCCAGCTCGGCCTGACCAACCTGCGTTCGCGCTACGACGACGGCAAGCTGGGCTGGCCGGGCGAGGCGCCGTTCGACGCGATCATCCTCACTGCCGCCAGCGACACCATTCCCACCCGCATCCTCGACCAGCTCAGCCCGACCGGGGTGCTGGTGGCGCCGGTCGGCTCGCCGAGCCGGCAGACCCTGATCCGTATGCGCAGCGACGGGCAGGGCGATTTCATCCAGGAGGAACTGGGCGCGGTCAGTTTCGTACCGCTGCTGGGCGGGATCGGCTGATGCGCCTGTTCGGAGCACTTTATGCGCGTGCGCTGAGCTGGGCACGCGAGCCGAGAGCGCTGTACTACCTGTCCGGGTTGAGCTTCGTCGAATCGTTCATCTTTCCGATTCCGCCGGAAGTGATGCTGGCGCCGATGATGCTGGGCAAGCGGCACAGGGCGTTCTTCTTCGCCAATGTCAGCCTGCTGTTCTCGCTGCTCGGCGCACTGGTGGGTTATGTGCTGGGCCATTGGGCGTTCCATGCCCTGCGCCCGGTGCTGGATACGCTGCACCTGCTGGCACCGATCGAGCAGGGCGTGGCGACCTTGAGCCGGCAGATGGTCGAGCATCGCTGGGGCTTGTACGGCGTGCTGATCCTGGCGGCGTTGCAGCCGGTGGTGCCGATGAAGTTCGTTACCTGGGCCTGCGGCATCATCGGTGTGCCGATCCTGCCGTTCCTGCTCTGCATCGGCCTGGGCCGCGGCAAGCGTGTGTGGCTGCTGGCATTGCTGATTCGCCTGGTGGGCGAGCGTGCCGAACGGATCCTGCACGAAAACATCGAGCGGATCGGCTGGGCCGCCCTGGTGCTGCTGGCCTTGCTGCTGGGGTGGTGGTTCTGGTTGCACTGAGCCCGCGTGGCACACAGCGCCGTCGCATGAAAAAGGCTGCCTGCCTCGGTATGCTGGTGCGCATGGACCGATATCTTCCGTGCTGTGCCATCCTCGCTGCGACTCTGCTGTTTGCCGGTTGCGGCACCATGCGCAGCTCGGTCGTGGTGGAACCGACGGCCGGCGCCTACAGTGTGCACCGCCCCGCCGTTGTTGCCGCGACGCCTGCCCGCACGCCGGTTCCCGGCGGCAGCTATGCGGTCATGAAGGGCGACACCCTGTATTCGATCGCGTTCCGCCAGGGCGTGGACTTCCGCGATCTGGCGCAATGGAACGGCATCGCTGCGCCGTATACGATCTGGCCCGGCCAGCGGCTGACGCTTTCGCCGCCAGCCAGGGCGGCCGCTGCACCGGTAGCGGTCACGCGCGGCCATGCCGGTGCTGCACCCACGGTGTCGGCGCGGTCGAACTCGACGCCGGTGTTCGCGCCGATCGCGCCGGGTGCACCGCCCGTCCATTCATCCACATCGGTGAGCGCGCCGGTCGCCACCACGGCGAGCGTGCCGCCGTCGGCAAAGCCGGCCGTGCCCGCCGCAGCGGCGGCGACGTCGGTGGTGCCGGTGGCTGGCGTGCCGGTGGCTGCGCCGACGACCTTGCCGCCGCCGGCGCCTGCGGCAGCGGGCGTTTCACGCGTGACCAGCGGCGTACAGTGGCGCTGGCCCGCGGATGGCGGTCTGGTGGGCCGCTTCCAGAGCAGCGATGCGATTCCCGGCATCGAGATCGCCGGCAAGCCCGGCGACGTGGTGCGCGCCGCCGCTGATGGCGTGGTGGTGTACAGCGGCAACGGCCTGGTCGGCTACGGCGAGCTGGTGATCATCAAGCACAACGACAGCTTCCTGTCCGCCTACGGCCATAACCGCAGACGCCTGGTCAAGGAAGGTCAGCGGGTCAGCATGGGCCAGCAGATTGCCGAAATGGGTTCGACCGGCACCACCCGCGACGAGCTGGGATTCCAGATCCGCAAGGACGGCAATCCGGTCGATCCGCTGGGCTACCTGCCGCCGCGTTGATCGCGGTGGCGGCGGTCAGGCCGCCGGCAGGATGAACCCCGCAATCACCCGTCGCCCTTCACCGGCCAGCAGGTTGTAGGTGCGAGCGGCAGCGGCGTTGTCCATCACCTCGATGCCGATGCCCTTGCGCAGGAAACCGGCCAAGAACGCGGCGGCCGGAAACGCCTGGCGCTCGCCGGTGCCCAGTAATACCAGCTCGGGCTGCAGCGCCAGCAGAGCCTCGACATGGCTGGCATCCAGCGCATCGGCCGCGGTAACCGGCCAGTTTTCGACGGCGCGGTCGGGCGCCAGCAGGAAACTGCAGGTGAGTTCGCGGTCGATCAAGGTGACGCCGCGCGCGCCGACGCGGCGCACGTAGAGAAAGCCCTCGGGGCGTTCGAGTGACAGGTCCATCAGCGTGGCAAGGCGATCTTCGGTTCGTCGGTATTGCGACGGAACAGCACCACGACATGGCCGATCTGGTGGATCTGCTCGGCCTCGGTGCCCCGGGTCAGCGTGTCGATCTGGGCTTGCCGATCCTCCTTGTCGCCGCCGGACAGTTTCACCTTGACCAGTTCGTGGATGTCCAGCGCCAGGCCCAGCTCCTTCACCACGGCTTCGCTGGCGCCCTTGTTGCCGAGCAGGACGACCGGGCTCAGCTCATGGGCAAGGCTGCGCAGGTAGCGGATCTGCGAGGGGGAAAGGGCCATGCGGCGGTGCTCGATTCGCGGTCAATGAACGGCAAAGGGTATCATGCGCCCACCCGTTCCCCCAATCGGCGACTGTGACGACATGGCCCGCAGCAAGAGCAGCGCAGTCTGGCTGCGTGAACACTTCAACGACGAATACGTGAAGAAGGCCCAGGCCGAGGGTTTGCGTTCGCGTGCGGTGTACAAGCTGGAGGAATTGATCGAGCGCGACCGCCTGCTGAAGCCCGGCATCAACGTGGTCGACCTCGGTGCGGCGCCTGGCAGCTGGTCGCAACTGGTGCGCAACCGGCTGGGCGACAGCGGCAAGGTGTTCGCGCTGGACATCCTGCCGATGCAGAGCATCGCCGGGGTGGATTTCCTGCAGGGCGATTTCCGCGAGGAAACCGTGCTGCACGAGCTGGAATCCCGCCTGGAGGGGCTCAAGGTGGATCTTGTGCTGTGCGATATGGCCCCCAATATGAGTGGGGTGGCGCTGGCCGACCAGATCCGGGCCATGGATCTGGCTGAACTGGCGCTGGATTTCAGCCGGCAGTGGCTCAAGCCGGGCGGCTCGTTCCTGATCAAATTGTTCCAGGGAGTCGGCTTCGACGATTACTTGCGCAGCTTGCGTGCGGACTTTACCCGCGTAACCATGCGTAAACCCAAGGCCTCGCGTGCGCGTTCGCGTGAGGTATACGCGCTGGCGACCGGCTTCAAGCCAGCCGCCGCGCATCCGGCGAGAACCGTGCATGAATGAAACAGCGAAAAACGTGTTGCTCTGGGTGATCATCGCGGTGGTCCTGTTCACCGTGTTCCAGAGCTTCAACCCGCGCGACGCGGCTTCGTCCGACCTGCCTTACAGCTCGTTCGTGCAAAGCGTGGACAACGGCAACGTCGCCACCGCCACGATCAGCGCCGACCAGCCGGCCACCATCAGCGGCAAGCTGAAGGACGGCAGCCCGTTCCGCACGGTCGCGCCGATGCTCGGCTTCTCCACCAACGCGGTGGTCAAGCAGATGCAGGACAAGGGCGTCGAGGTCCGCCAGGACCCGTCGGAGGGCTTCTCGCTGATCGGCCTGCTGATCAGCTGGCTGCCGGTGCTGCTGATCGTGGGCGTGTTCATCTGGTTCATGCGCCAGATGCAGTCTGGCGGCGGCGGGCGCGGCGCGATGAGCTTCGGTCGTTCGCGCGCCAAGCTGCAGGGCGAGGACCAGATCAAGGTCAACTTCAGCGACGTCGCCGGTTGCGACGAGGCGAAGGAGGAGGTCGGCGAACTGGTCGAGTTCCTGCGCGATCCGGGCCGCTTTCAGAAGCTCGGCGGCAAGATTCCGCGCGGCGTGCTGATGGTGGGGCCGCCGGGTACCGGCAAGACCCTGCTGGCCAAGGCGATCGCCGGCGAGGCGAAGGTGCCGTTCTTCTCGATCTCCGGTTCCGACTTCGTCGAGATGTTCGTCGGCGTGGGCGCCAGCCGCGTGCGCGACATGTTCGAGCAGGCCAAGAAACACGCGCCGTGCATCATCTTCATCGACGAGATCGATGCGGTCGGCCGCCATCGCGGCGCTGGCCTGGGCGGCGGCCATGACGAGCGCGAGCAGACGCTGAACCAGCTGCTGGTCGAAATGGACGGCTTCGAGGGCACCGAAGGCGTCATCGTGATCGCCGCGACCAACCGTCCCGACGTGCTGGACCCGGCACTGCTGCGCCCGGGCCGCTTCGACCGCCAGGTGGTGGTGGGCCTGCCCGATGTACGCGGCCGCGAGCAGATCCTCAAGGTGCACATGCGCAAGGTGCCGATCGCCAGCGACGTCGACGCGATGACCATCGCGCGCGGCACGCCCGGCTTCTCCGGTGCCGACCTGGCCAACCTGGTCAACGAGGCGGCGCTGTTCGCCGCGCGCGAGAACGCCCGTGAAGTGCGCATGAGCCACCTGGACAAGGCGCGCGACAAGATCCTGATGGGTACCGAGCGCCGCTCGATGGCGATGAGCGAGGACGAGAAGAGGCTGACCGCCTATCACGAGGCCGGCCATGCCATCGTCGGCCGGCTGGTGCCCGAGCACGACCCGGTCTACAAGGTGACGATCATCCCGCGCGGGCGCGCGCTGGGCGTCACCATGTACCTGCCCGAGGGCGACAAGTACAGCATCAACCGCGTGGCGATCCAGTCGCAGCTGTGCTCCCTGTACGGCGGGCGCGTGGCCGAGGAACTGATCTTCGGCAATGACAAGGTCACCACCGGTGCTTCCAACGACATCGAACGGGCCACCAAGATGGCGCGCAACATGGCGACCAAGTGGGGCCTCTCCGACGAGCTGGGTCCGATCACCTACGGCGAGGACGAGGACGAGGTGTTCCTGGGCCGCTCGGTGACCCAGCACAAGAGTATTTCCAACGAGACCGCCAGCAAGATCGACGAAGTGGTGCGCGGCATCCTCGACCGTGCCTATGCGCGCAGCAAGGAGTTGTTGACCGCGAACCTCGACAAGCTGCACGCCATGGCCGATGCGCTGCTGCAATACGAAACGATCGACGCGCACCAGATCGACGACATCATGGCTGGGCGCGTGCCCGGGCCGCCCGCTGACTGGAACAAGGACACCTCGACTGGCGCCACCCCGCCACCTCCGCCGCCGAAGGGCGGTGCCGGCTCGACCGTCGGCAAGGTCGGCGACCCGGCGCCGCAGAGCCGGTCCGGCCTGGATGGCTGATCGCGGTCTGGAAGGCCATACCGACGCAACAAAAGAAGGCGACCACTGGTCGCCTTCTTCGTGTCCGGGTGGACTCGTCCTGGTGCCGCATGCGGGCGCGCGTTAAGGGAGGCGTGCCACGGGCAGTCGTTCGCCGGGCATGAAAAATTCGGTGAAGAAATTTCACGAAAAGGGTTGACGAAGGCGGGCGGAGCCTGAATAAT